>JBDSHF010000094.1:0-6760 GCA_039918595.1 Thermoanaerobaculia bacterium | reverse complement strand
GGTGAACTGCACGCCCTGGATCTTGAGCCGGAACTCGTCCGGGTTGGTGGCGCGCTTGAGCGCCTCGTCGAGGGTGATCAGGCCGCTCTTGTAGAGCGAGAAGAGCGACTGGTCGAAGGTCTGCATGCCGTACTGGCTGGTACCCAGCGCAATCTGCTCGCGGATGTACTTCGTCTTCTCCTTGTTCTCGATGCACTCGCGGATGTAGGCGGTCGAGATCAGCACCTCGGCGGCGGGCACGCGGCCCATGCCGTCGGCGCGCGGCACCAGGCGGAGCGAGATCACCGACTTCAGCACCTGCGAGAGCTGGATTCGGATCTGCTTCTGATGGTGCGGCGGGAAGACGGAGATGATGCGGTTGACCGTCTCGGTCGCGTCCAGGGTGTGCAGGGTCGAGAAGACGAGGTGCCCGGTCTCGGCGGCCAGCAGGGCGGTCTCGATCGTCTCGTAGTCTCTCATCTCGCCCACCAGCAGGACGTCGGGGTCCTGGCGGAGGGCGGCGCGCAACGCGCCGGCGAACGAATGGGTGTCGACGTCGATCTCGCGCTGGTTGACGATCGACTTCTTGTCGCGATGGAGGAACTCGATCGGGTCCTCGATCGTGATCATGTGCTCGGTGCGCGTCGAGTTGATGTAGTCGAGCATCGCCGCGAGACTGGTCGACTTGCCCGAGCCGGTGGTGCCGGTGCAGAGGATCATCCCCCGCCGCTCCTCGCAGATGCGCTCGAGCACCGGCGGCAGCATCAGCTCGCGGATGCTCTGGATGCGCGCCGGGATGACGCGCAGCACCAGCCCCACCGCGCCGCGCTGCTGGAAGACGTTGCAGCGGAAGCGGCCGAGCCCGGGCACCGAGTAGGCGATGTCGAGCTCGAGCTCTTCCTTGAAGCGCTGCTTCTGGCGGGCGTTCATCATCGAGAACGCCATCGCGATGGTGTCCTCCTGCATCAGGCGCTTGAGATCGCCGAGCGGAATCAGGTCGCCGTCGATACGGATCACCGGGTGGCTCCCGACCTTGAGATGGAGATCGGACGCCTTCCGCTCCACCGCGATCTTGAGCAGGTCGTTGATGTTCATTTCGGGAGCCTCCTACAGTGATATTACCGCATATGCAGGATCTGTTATAGGGCCTGCGGCGCGGCGGCGGTCGCCTGGACGCGCGACTCGACCGCATGGACCGGATAGAGCCAGCCGTGGCGGTCCGCGATCTCGCCGCTGATGATCCCCTTGAACTCGGCCATGATGCGGCGGGTGACCTCGCCCGGGCAGCCGTGGTTGACCGGATTGCGGTCCACCGAGCGGATCGGCGTGATCTCGGCCGCGGTGCCGGTCATGAACAGCTCGTCGCAGGTGTAGAGCTGGCCGCGCGGGATCTGCTCCTCGCGCACCGGGATGCCGAGATCGCGGGCGATCTTGACCACCGTGTCGCGGGTGATCCCCTGCAGCACCGAGGCGGCGAGCGGCGGCGTCAGCAGCGTGCCGTCCTGCACCATGAAGACGTTCTCGCCCGACCCCTCGCTGACGAAGCCGCGGGCGTCGAGCGCGATCCCCTCGACATAGCCGTTGGTGACCGCCTCGATCTTGATCAACTGGGCGTTCAGATAGTTGCCCGTCGCCTTGGCGACCGCCGGCATCGAGTCGGCCGCGATGCGCCGCCACGAGGAAACACAGACGTCAACCCCCTTCTCCGCTTCCTCACCCAGGTACTTGCCCCAGGGCCAGCAGGCGATGAACACCTCGACCGGGTTGTGCAGCGGATTGACCCCGATCGTATTGCCGAAGCCGCGGAAGGCGATCGGGCGGATGTAGCAGGACTCGAGCTCGTTGGCGCGGATCGTCTCGCAGATCGCCTCGATGAGCTCGTCGGTGGTGAAGGCGATCGGCATGCGGTACACCTTCGCCGAATTCTCCAGGCGACGGACGTGCTCGGGAAGGCGGAAGACCGCCGATCCCTGCAACGTGTTGTAGCAGCGGATCCCCTCGAAGACTCCGGAACCATAGTGGAGCGCATGGCTCAACACATGGACCGTAGCGTCCTTGAAGTCGATGAGCTGGCCGTTCTTCCAAATCCAGCGGACACCGGCGAAGGGGTTGGACACAGGGGACCTCCTTAACGGTCACGACGGAAAAGATGATGCTAGCCGAACGGCCGGGGCCGGTCAATTTCGGAATCAGATGTCCTTCGCTGAGTCGTGGGCGGGACCGTGGGCGCCGAGCAGGAGAAAGGAGGCGCCGACGATGGCGGCGGTCTCCAGGCGCAGGGTGCGCTCGCCCAGCCCCGCCGGACGCCAGCCGGCGAGGAGGAGCTCCCGCCGTTCCGCGGCATCGAGCCCCCCTTCCGGGCCGACCAGCAGGGCGCCGGCCTTGGCGCCCGCCCGCGGGATCAGCCCCGTCCCGCCCTGGAAGCCGGGGTCGCCGATCGCCTCGGTATCCAGGAACCAGCGGACCTCGGGGCCGGACAGCCCCACGGCCTGGCTCCAGGCGTGAGGGCCGGTGATCTCGGGGAGCCGCGAGCGGTGGCACTGCTCGAGGGCCGCCACGGCCACCCGGCGCAGCCGGTCGAAGGTCATCGCTCCCAGCTCGCGCGGCGCCCGCGCCATATTGGTGAATCGGATGGCGAAGACCCCGAGCTCGGTCGCCTTCTCGATCAGCCACGAAGCCCGCTCGGGCCGGCAGGTGGGGACAATCAGCTCCAGTTGGAACGCCGGCTCGTGGTCCGGCGCCGGCTCCCCCAGCGTCACCGAGGCCGAGGTGCGGTCCACCCGCTCCACCTTCCCCCACCGCGCCCGCCCCCTGCCGTCCACCACCCGCATCGCCTCCCCCGCGGCCACCCGCCGCGCCCGGAACAGATGCTGGTAGGACTCCCCCTCGATACGGATGCTCGGGAGGTCGAAGGCGGCGGGCTCGACGAGGTGGGTGATCATGGTGCGGGGTATTGTACGGTCAGTTTTCCCGACCTACGCGGAACGCCACCCAATCCCCCGCCGCCCGCCGGTCGCGTTCGGCGAAGCCCAGCCCGCGCATGCGGTCGAGCACCTGCCGGCCGCGCTCGGCGAGGATGCCGGAGAGGATCGCCTCGGCGTCGGGCATCAGGAGGTCGGCGAGGTCGGGCATCTCGGGGAGGATCTGCTCGGGCACCACGTTGACCAGGGCGAGATCGAAGCGGGGGCGCTCGCGGAGCGCCGCCAGACGGCCGGCGAAGAGGCGCGGATGGAGGCCGTTGAGAGCGCTGTTGTCCCGCGCGTGGAAGGGGGAGGCCGGATCGACGTCGAAGCCGATCACCGACTTCGCCCCGAAGACGAGGGCGGCGAAGGCGAGCACGCCGGTGCCGGTGCCGACGTCGAGCACCCGCCGGTCCTGAAGATCGGCATCCTCCAGAAGCTCCAGGGCGAGCGAGGTGGACTCGTGGCTGCCGGTGCCGAACGCCGCGCGGGCCGGCAGCCGGAGCAGCCGCCTGCCGCCGGGGACCTCGGGGGATGCGTCTTCCGGCTCGCGGGGATCGAGATAGAGGGTCCGTCCGACGGGGAAGGGCTGGGCCCGCTCCCGCCAGGTGGCAAACCAGTCGGCGTCGGGAACCGTCTCCTCGACCTCCAGCTCGATGCCCGGGATCGTTGCGATCCAATCGTCGATCGGCTCGGTCTCGAGGGGAAACCACGCCTCCAGGCGCAGCCGGCCGTCGGCCGCGGTCGTGGACTGCACGCCGAGCGTGCCCGCCATCCAGAGCACGGCGATGGCGGCTTCCTCCAGATCGGGAGGGAGGGCGTAGATGCGTCGGAGGTGGGGCACTCGGCGCTCCTACCCGAACAGCCCCTTCATGCGCTCCATGACCCCCTTCTCCTCCTTCACCGGATGGCCGCCGATCTCCGCCATGCGGCGGAGGATCTGCAGCTCCTCGGGGGAGAGATCGCGCGGGTTGGGCACCGCCACCTCGACGGTGACGACGTGATCCCCCTTGCCGCCCCCCTCCAGCCGGGCGATCCCCTGGCTGCGGAGGCGGAAGTCGCGGCCGTGCTGGGTGCCGGCCGGGATCTCGAGCGTCGACTTGCCGTGCAGGGTGTCCACCTCGATCGCGGTGCCGAGCACCGCCTGCGGGTAGCTGATCGACACCCGCGACAGCACCGTCGAGCCGTCACGGCGGAACTGCTTGTGCGGCCGCACCTGGAGCACCACGTAGAGGTCCCCCGCCGGGCCGCCCCGGCGGCCGTGCTCGCCTTCGCCCGAGAGGCGGAGGCGGGCGCCGGTGTCCACCCCGGCCGGGATCTTGACCGTGATCGAGCGCTCCTCCTCCACCCGCCCCTCCCCCTGGCACTCGGTGCAGGGATCGGTCACCACCCGCCCCTCCCCCTGGCACTGCGGGCAGGTGCGGGCGACGGTGAAGAACCCCTGCGTGTAGCGCACCTGGCCGCGGCCGGCGCACGCCTGGCAGACGGCGGGCGGGGCGCCGCTGGCGCTGCCCGCGCCCGAGCACTTGGGGCAGGTCTCCAGGCGCGGAATCTTCAGCGTCGTCTCGGTGCCGAAGGCCGCCTCCTCGAAGCTCAGCGTGAGGTCATAGCGCAGGTCGGCGCCGCGGGTCATCCCCGCCGGGCCACCCCCACGGCGCCCGCCGCCGCCGAAGCCGAAGAGGTCGCCGAGGATGTCCGAAAAGTCGGCGAAGATCGTCGGGTCGTAGCCGCCGGCGCCCGCTCCCGACACCCCCTGATGGCCGAAGCGGTCGTAGCGCGCCCGCTTCTCGGCGTCCGAGAGGATGGAGTAGGCCTCGGCCGCCTCCTTGAAGCGCTCCTCGGCCTCCTTGTCGCCAGGGTTCTTGTCCGGATGGTCGCGCACCGCGATCTTGCGGTACGCCGACTTGATCTCAGCCGCCGAGGCGGTCTTGCCGACCGCCAGAATCTCGTAGTAATCGCGTTTCGCCATTCCTTCTAACCTTTCGCCTGGCCGGAGCCGCTCGCACGGGTGAGCATCACGTCGGAGAGCGTGCGGGAGACGGTATTCAAATCGTAGATCGCGGCCTCCAGGTCGGCGCGCTTCTCGTTGTTGAGCGCGTTGCGCGCGTGCGTCAGGGCTTCGTGGATCCGCCGGCCGTCGCCATCCTGCAACATGTCGCGGAACTGCCCGAAGACCCGTTCGTTACTGTAGATCAACCCCTCCAGGCGGTTCTTGAGCTGGCGGATCTCGCGCCGCTCGACGTCCGCCTGCGAGTTGCGGTCCGCCTCGTCGACCAGGCGCTGAACCTCGGTCTCGGAAAGCCCGCCCGCGGGGTTGATCTGAATGCTCTGGGTGAGGTTGGTCGCCATGTCGCGCGCCGAGACGTTGACGATGCCGTTGGAATCGATGGCGAAGGTCACCTCGATCTGCGGCACGCCGCGCGGCGCCGGCGGCACGCCCACCAGCTCGAAGCGGCCGAGCGACTTGTTCTCGGCGGCGAGCTGGCGCTCCCCCTGGACGACGTGGACGGCGACGGTGCTCTGGTTGTCCACCACGGTGGTGAAGATCTGCGTGTTCTTGGTCGGGATCGTCGAGTTGCGCTCGATCAGCTTGGTGAACAGCCCGCCCTGCGTCTCGACGCCGAGCGACAGCGGCGTGATGTCGAGCAGCACCAGGTCCTTGATGTCGCCGCGCAGGATCCCCCCCTGGATGGCGGCGCCCATGGCGACCACCTCGTCGGGGTTGATCTCGCGGTTGGGCTTGCGGCCGAAGATTCGCTCGACCGCCTGAGCCACCAGCGGGGTGCGGGTCTGGCCGCCCACCAGCAGCACCTCGTCGATCTCGTCGGCCCGCAGGCCGGCGCCGGCGAGCGCGTCCAGGCAGGGGCCCTCGGTGCGCTCGACGAGATCGCGCACCAGATCCTCGAACTCCAGCCGGGTGAGCGTGCGGGCGAGGTGGCGCGGCCCCGAGCGGTCGGCCGAGATGAACGGCAGGTTGAGCGTCGTCTCCTCGGTGGCCGACAGCTCGCACTTGGCGCGCTCGGACGCCTCCTTCAGGCGCTGGAGGGCCATGCGGTCCTCGCGCAGGTCGATGCCGGTCTCGTCAGCGAACCCCGCGATCAGCCAGTCCATGATCCGCTGGTCGAAGTCCTCGCCGCCGAGATAGGTGTCGCCCGAGGTCGAGCGCACCTCGAAGATCCCCTGCGAGAGCTGGAGGATCGAAATGTCGAAGGTGCCGCCGCCGAGGTCGTAGACGGCGATCGTGCTGGCGGCCGTCGCCGAGGTCGGCTGGTCGAGGCCATAGGCGAGGGCGGCGGCGGTCGGCTCGTTGAGGATGCGGACGACGTCGAGGCCGGCGATCTTGCCGGCGTCCTTGGTGGCCTGGCGCTGCGAGTCGTTGAAGTAGGCGGGAACGGTGATCACCGCCTCGCGCACCTCCTCCTGGAGCTGCTCCTCGACGAACTCCTTGATCTCGCGCAGCACCAGCGCCGAGATCTCCTCCGGGCTGTACTGGCGGTCGCGGATCTCGATCTTGACGTCGCCGTTCAGCGCCTCGACCAGGGTATAGGGGAGAACGCCGCGCGCCCGCTCCACCTGGGTGTCGCGGAACTTGCGGCCGATCAGCCGCTTGACGGCGTAGACCGTGTTCTCCGGATTGGTGATCGCCTGGCGCTTGGCGATCTGCCCCACCAGGCGGTCCCCCTCCTCCGAGAAGGCGACGATCGAGGCGGTCGTACGGCTCCCCTCGCGATTCGCGAGCACCACCGAAACGGTGGCCTCCACGATCGCGGCGCAGCTATTGGTCGTGCCGAGGTCGATGCCCAGGATCTTGCTCATAGGTG
>JBDSHF010000093.1:0-6680 GCA_039918595.1 Thermoanaerobaculia bacterium | reverse complement strand
GGGAGGTCTTGAAATTCACCCCCCCACCTGGGGCTCACGCCCCAGGCTACATGCCTGGGCTCCTTTGGAGCCCCTCCTGGACCCTGCGGAATCGTAGATCGGGAGATGTGTGTAATGGCATGGGTTTTAACCCCAGGTGGGGGGGCACCCGAAAATACCAAGCCCCCGAAGGGGCCGGCCGATTCCACGGATGTCGGCCGGCCCCTTCGGGGGCTTGGTGATTGTGAGTCTGGAACCTGGGGTTGAAACCCCAGGCTATTCAAATGCCGCCCCTTCGGGGCGAGGGCGGGGACGAGCCCGCCCCTACGAAAACGCCTTACTCGTACTGAATGAACCCCGGAGCCATGATCCCGTCCGGATCGAACTTCGCCTTGGCTTCGAGGATCATCGGCCAGCGATCGCCGAAGTGCTGGGCCCACTTCTCCACCGTGTCGAAGGTGATGAAGCCCGAGAGGTAGCGCTTGCCGCCGTAGACGATCGACAGCTCGCTCGCCATGTCGAGTTGGGCGAGAGCGCGGTCGAGGAACTTGAACGGCACGCCGGGAAGGATGCCCCAGCCCATCACGTAGTCGCCTTCCGGATGCATGAACAGGGGGACGTCCGAGGTGCGGGTGTAGGCCGGCCAGAGCAGGATGTGGCCGCCCGGTCCCAGGGCCTGGGGGGGCGTCTGGCCGAGCACTCCGTCGATGAAGTCATAGGCGGTATCCCACGGCAGGGTGGTCTCCATCCAGGGATGGGCCATGTCCCAGTAGCCGCTGCGGCGCCAGAGCTCGAAGACCGGGTCCATGCGGTTGGCGAACTCGTACTGGGAGAAGTCCTCGGTGTGGACGTGGCGGTAGGGGGTGAGCCCCGCCAGGATCGCCTGGTCATCCGCCGGCTCCTCGCCGGGATCGAATTCGACGGTGACGTGGAGCGGGAAGAACCACTGGGCGAAGGTCTGCATCCCCTCGCCGAGCTCCATCCCCTCGCCGATCTTCTTGATCCCCTGCAGGCAGGGCGTGCACCAGGCCTCGAGCGAGGAGAAGGTGGAGTTGCCCGGGTCCATCACCTTCTTGGTGTCCTCCATCACCGCCCCGAGATCGTCGTAGAGGAGGAAGTACTTGCGCACGACGCTCTTCGCCTTGCGCAGGCGGACCTTGGCGCGGGTGATGACACCGAACTGGCCGAGGCCGCAACGCACCACGTTGAAGAGGTCCTGGTTCTGCTCGCGCGAGCAGGTGACGATCTCGCCGGTGCCGGTGACCACCTGCAGCTCGTCGACGTTGTCCGCCTGGGTGCCGTAGCGGAAGCTCGCCACTCCCAGGCCCGCCATCGACACGGTGCCCGAGATCTGCACCCCCAGGTTGTTGGTCAGCACGCGGGGGATCAGCCCCTTTTCCAAGCTGGCGGTGACCAGGTCGCGCCAGACGACGCCGCAGTCGACGGTGGCGGTTTCGCCGGCCTCGTCGATCTCGTGGATGGTGTTCATCACCGAGGTGTCGAGCACCACGCCATGGTCGGTCGTGGTCTGGCCGCTCTGGGTGTGCGCCTGGCCGCGGGGCACGACGGGGATCTTCCGCTCGCGGCAGAAGCGGACGACCTCGGCGACCTCCTCGGCCGAGGTGCAGCGCGCGACGGCCCCGGGCAGCCGGTTCACCGTCCGGCCGAAATCGGAGCGGTAGAGCTCGCGCGCCTCGTCGTCGAGCAGGATGCGGTCGCCCAGGAGGCCCTTGAGCTCGCGCAGGGCGCTGGAGGTGTCGGCGGTCGATGTCGCGGAATCGGCGGTATGGACAGTCATGGGGTGTTCTCCGATTTTTCCTCAGGCGGTCGGTAGCGCGGCGGAGCCGCGGCGGATCTCGTCTTCCTTGCCCCTCTGTTTTAGCCGATTTGTCGCGGCGCGGCAACCGGGGAAGACAGCGGGGGCCGGGGCTCCGCGGGCGGCGGCGCGGCTGCTGGTGGCGATGCCGGCGGCGTGGAGGGTTCCGGCGGCAGAGGTGGCGGCTTCACCGGCACCTCCCGCCTGGGATCGTTCTTGGCCTCGCCGGGCCGTTCGGGCATGGTGTGGGAGTCATCCTCCTCCGACACGCCCCGCCGGCCGGCGATGTTGGCGGGCAGCACGGTCTTGAACCCCTCCCGGATCCACTTCTCGATGCCGCCGTCGATCAGGACGACGTTCTCGAAACCGCTCGCCGCCAGGACACCCGTCGCCTTCTCGGCGCATTCGTCGGTCTCGCAGTAGATCAGGACCGTCTCCTCGCGGAACGTGACGATCTCCAGCAGCCGGTAGGGGAGGCGCGCCAGGGGGATGTTCTTCGCCTGCCGGATGTGGCCGGTATTGCCGTTGAACTGCTGGGGCGGCCGCAGGTCGAGGACCAGGACCCCGGGGCTGTCCCGCATCAGCTCGTAAGCGACCGGCGGACTGAGCTTGTGATAGGGCGGACGCGGCTTGGTCCGCCACTTGTGGAAGCGGGCGCACCCCCCGCAGACGAGGGCGAGGAGGACGAAGAGGGCGGCCCAGCGCTGGGCTCGAAGACGAGCGGCATTCATTCCGGAGGACAAGTCTACACCTCTTCGAGGTCCACCTCCGGGCGGATCTCCCCCACCCGCAGGCCGCGGTGGTTGTGAAGCGGCGGGCTGTGGAGCTCGCTCAGCTCCTCGAACTCGGCGCCGGCGAGGCAGCCGAGCTGGCGGAGGACGTCCAGCACCACGCCGTCCCGGCAGCGCTCGCCGCCGTCGGCGATCTTGACGGCGATGCCGAGCGCCACGGGTCCGCGCACCGCCAGGCTGTAGAAGCCCTCGGCTCCTTCCTTGGCCAGCACCCGGCCATGGGTCGCCTGCATCAGGCGGGTAGTGAACCGTCCCGGGCCCGCCACCATCTCCGGCACGCCGGTCATCGCGTGGACGATCCTGCCCGCCGCGGCGGCAACACCGGCCGGGAGCCCCGCCGCTTCCGGATCGGCGAGCGCCGCATAGCCGCGGGCCGCGGCGGCGAGCGTCATGTGGAAGGCGGGAATGCCGCAGCCGTCGACACCGAGGCCGATCTCCCCCGCCGGCACGCCGCAGAAGTCCGCGACGTGGCCGAGAATCCGCTGCTGCCAGGGGTGGTCCGCCTCCAGATACTCCGCCGTGGGCAGGTCCAGCATCCGGCAGGCGAGGAGCATGCCGGCGTGCTTGCCCGAGCAGTTGTTATGGAGCGGCGTCGGCTGCAGCCCCTGCCGCCGCAGCTCCTCGGCGGCCTGAGCATCCAGCGGCCAGTGGGCGCCGCAGAGCAGGTGCTCGGGGCCGAAGCCGCCGCGGGCGAGCAGGTCCGCCGCCCGCCGCACGTGGGCCGGCGTGCCGCCGTGCGAGGCACAGGTCAGGGCGAGATCGGCGTCGTCGAGCCCATAGCGCTCCGCCACCCCCGCGAGCAGGAGCGGCACGCACTGAAAAGGTTTGGCGGCCGAGCGGAGGAAGGTCGCCACCGCGGGATCGCCCTGGAAGGCGACCAGGCGCCCCTCGGGCGTGACCGCGGCCACGGCGCCAAAATGCCAGGACTCCGGCAGGCCGTTGCGGGCGACCGTGGCGATCGGCGAGAACAGGGGTTTCAGCGCTCCGCGGCGATCGCCGCCTGCACCGATTCGTAGGTGGGGAACAGCTCGTTCAGGCGGGCCACCTGCAGCAGCTTGCGGATGCGGTCCGAAGGGTTGACCAGGATCAGCTCGCGCTTGGAGTTGCGGAAGCGCCCCAGATAGCCCACCAGCTCGCCGATGCCCGTCGAATCCATGAAGTTGATCTTGGAGAAGTCGATGATGACGTGGCCGCGGTCATCCGACAGCGTGCGCTCCAGGGTCTGGGCGAAAAACTGCGCGCTCTCGCCGAGCTTGATGACCCCTTCCACGTTGAGGAGGGTGTAGCCGTCCAGGTGCCGTTTCTCGACGATCATTTGACTTTGCCGTTCTAGAGGGATGCAGTTTACCACGGCGGAAGCGACTGCCAGAGCGCCAGCCAGGCGGTGTTACGATCCGCCTCCGTCATGCCGCGCCATCCTCGCTCCCGCAGAAAGGGCCCCCTCGCCGGGGTCCGCGTCGTCGACGCCTCGCGCGTCCTCGCCGGCCCCTATCTCGCCATGCTGCTGGGAGATCTCGGCGCGGACGTGATCAAGATCGAGAAGCCGGACGGCGGCGACCAGACCCGCGCCTGGGGGCCGCCCTGGGTCGGCGAAGGGGACCACCGTGTCAGCGCCTACTTCGTCTCGGCCAACCGCAACAAACGGTCGGCGGCGATCGATCTCAAGCGGCCGGAAGGGCGGGCGGCGTTCGAGCGGCTGCTCGCCGGGGCGGACGTGCTGGTGGAGAACTTCCTCCCCTCGGAATGGCGGAAGCTCGGCTTCCGAAGTGGGCGCTTCAGCCGGGTCAACCCGCGGCTCGTGCAGTGCACGGTGACCAGCTACGGCACCGCCGGCCCCGAGGCGGACCGCCCGGCCTACGACGTGGTCCTCCAGGCGGAGTCCGGGCTGATGTCCCTCACCGGCTTCGAGGGCGGCGAGCCGGTGCGGGTGGGGGTCGCGGTGGTCGACATCCTCTCCGCGCTCTACGGCCTCTCGGCCGTGCTCGCCGCCCTGCGCGAGCGCGACGCCAAAGGGCGCGGGCGCCGCGTCGAGGTCTCGATGGTGGACGCCGGCACCGCCTTCCTCTCCTACGCCGCGCAGTCGTGGCTCGCCGACGGCCGGCAGCCCCCCCGCCTCGGCTCGGCGCATCCGAACCTTGCGCCCTACCAGGCCTTCCGGGCCGCGGACGGCTGGTTCGTCGTCGGCGTCGCCAGCCCGGAGCTCTGGCGCCGCTTCTGCGCCGCCATCGAGCGGCCCGGCCTCGCGGACGATCCCCGCTTTTGCACCAGCGCGGAGCGGGTGGCGAACCGCGCCGATCTCGACCTCCTCCTCGGCGACCTCTTCGCCACCCGTCCCGTCGCCCACTGGGACGCCGCCATGCGCGCCCACCGCGTCCCCGCCGGCCCACCCGCCAGTGTCGGCGAGGCCGTCGAGAAGGCGCGGCGGCGCGGGCAGGTGATGGACCTTCCCGCCGGCGCCTACGGGGTGCTTCCCACCGTCGCCGCCCCCTTCCTCTTCGACGGCGAGCGCGCCGCCCCGGCCTCCTCGGCCCCAGCGCTCGGCGAGCACACGGAGGAGGTGCTGCGCGAGGCCGGGATCGGAAAAGGACGGAAAGGACCGCAGGGACGCAAAGGACAAATCTGAGGATTCCTGGTCTTCCGTCCTTGTCGTCCTTGCTGTCTTTTACGTCCTTTGTCCGCAGCTCCAACCCCCGCTCGCGGCCGTGGGCTGGTACAATACCTACAACGTTCCGTATAAAGATCGTGCGATTCCTACAACTGCCGTTCACCCTGGCCTTGTTCCTGCTCCTCGCGGGCTGCCGGACCGTTGCGCCCGCGCGGCCACCCGCGCACCCTCCCGCCGCGGCCTCCGGGCCGGTCGCCCTTCAGGAGGGCGACCGCATCCTGGTGCTCGCGCCGCATCCGGACGACGAGGTGCTGGGGGCAGGCGGGATCCTGGGCGAGGCGGTGCGCCGTGGACTGCCCGTGCGCGTGGTCTTCCTGACCCACGGCGACAGCAACGAATGGTCGTTTCTCGCCTACTGCAAGTGGCCGGTGGTCTTGCCACGCGGTGCGCTGGCGATGGGCGCGCTCCGCCAGCGCGAGGCCATCGCCGCCGCGGCGGCCCTGGGGGTCCCGGCCCGGGATCTCAGCTTCATGGGCTACCCGGACTACGGCACCCTGGACATCTGGCGCTCCCACTGGGCCTCACGCCCGCCGGATCGCGGCCGGATCACCCGCGCCCGGGCGGTCCCCTACTCCTCCGCCTTCCGGCCGGGGGCGCCGTTCAAGGGGGAGGAGATCCTCTCCGATCTCGAAGCGATCCTGCGGGAGTTCCGGCCGACCCGGATCTTCGTCTCGCATCCGGCCGACCACCACCCCGACCACGCGGCCCTCTACCTCTTCACCCGCGTGGCGCTCTGGGATCTGCAGGGGGAGATCGCGCCGACGGTTCACCCCTTCCTGGTCCACTACCCTGGCTGGCCGCGCCGCGCGTTCCGTCCCGGCGAGGAGCTGTCGCCGCCGGACCGCCTGCTCGCCAGCTTCCACTGGCAGTCCCGCGAGCTCGCCCCGGAAGAGGTCGCCACCAAGCGGCTGGCCCTCGTGGCGCACCGCACCCAGTGGGGTTACAGCGCCTCGCGCCTGCTCCCCTTCGTCCGCTCCAACGAGCTGTACGGGGATCTGACCGTGCCCGTGCTCGCCGCGGAAGGGGGCACGGTCCGTCTGGTTGATTTCCCCGACGAGACGGCGGCGCCTGATCAGGAAAATAGCGAGGAAGGGAGCGAGCTCGTCGACCTTCAGGGGCTCACCGTGCGGCGGATCGGGACCCAGTTGGAGATCGCCATGGACCTTCAGCAGCCGATGGCCGAGGGCTCCACCGTCTCGCTCTCCGTCTTCGGCTACCGGCCGGACCTCCCGTTCGCGGCGATGCCGAAGTTGGAGATCGCGATCGAGCCGCACTCCTACGCCGTCCGCGACCAGCGGCGGATCCTGCCGCGCGGCACCGCCTGGGCCACCGCCACGGGCCGGCGGCTGGTGGCGCGTATCCCCCTCGCCTCCCTGGACGACCCCCGCCGCCTGTTCCTGCAGGTGCGCAGCGGCTCCCGCCGCTCGGC
>JBDSHF010000092.1:0-10876 GCA_039918595.1 Thermoanaerobaculia bacterium | reverse complement strand
ACTACGACTCGGCCGGCTCGTCGAGCTCCAGCTCCTCGACATCCGCGAGGATCTCCAGAGCCCGCGTGACATCCCGGGGGTAGACCTCCACGCGGCTGAGCGCCGTGGGGGCGCCGGTGAGGAGGCTGACGGCGGGGAGGCGCTCCTCGTGGACGCAGGCGTCGATCCCCTCGGATTCGAGCAGCGTGCGCGCCAGATGGGCCTCCCAGGGGGAGTAGAAGCGGCCGACGGTGACCAGGGCCTCCGGCTCTTCGTCAGGCAGCTTTTCGTCAGGCAATCCCGCCATGGGCTCCGCCTCCTCATCTTCCGTGACGATATAGAAAATGGGCCGCCGGTCACGCAGCAGCTCGGCGGCGCGCTCGGCCTGCTCGGGGCGGACCTGGAGGCGCACGCCGCCGAGGGCGTTGGAGAGCGCTCCGTAGAGCCGGAAGAAGTGCTCGTCGGCGATCACCGCCTCGATCCCCTCTCCTTGCAGGCAGGCGAGGGCGAGTTGCGCCTCCCAGGGGGAGGAGAAAGTCCCCACGGTGACCAGTCTGGAGAGCTCGTATTCGAGATCGGACATCTTCTACCTACGAAAGCCTGTCAAGGCGCGCCTCCCTGCCGGATCAGCGCCAGGACTCCGAACAGCAGGGCGGCGAAGAACAGCGCCGTCAGCAGGGCGGCCAGGATTCCCGCCTTCCGTCCCCGTGCGTGTGCCGTGACGAAATAGGCCCCGACGACGCTGAACAGCGTGAATAGACCAAACAGCAGAAAGGGCAGCCACATTTCACCTGATCTTACCCCGGAGGCGTTGATAGAGTAGGCCGCGCGGCCAAGATCTTCTCGCAACGAAAGGGCTCCCTTGACCCATGCCATCCGCCCCCGCCTCCGGGTCTACCACGGCGACGAGATCGCCCTGGGGCCCGGCAAGGTCGACCTCCTGCAGGCGATCGACGAGGCCGGCACCCTGGCCGAGGCCGCCCGGCGGCTCGGCATGTCCTACATGCGCGCCTGGAAGCTCCTGCAGACGATGAACTCCTGCTTCAAGGAGCCCCTGGTCGACACCGCCCGCGGCGGCGCCGGGCACGGCAAGGCCACCCTGACCGCTACCGGCCGCGCCGCCCTCACCCTCTATCGCCGGATGGAGAGCGAGGCCGCGCGGGCGATCGAGACCGCCTGGCGAGAGCTGCTGGGGCATCTGGAGGATTGATCCCCGTTATCCTTGACCACGGCGTTATCCTTGACCAGATATACCGGGATTGCTAGGCTCCGGGCACCCATGACCCCGGAAGAGTGGCAGATCGTCCGGTTCACCCTCGGGGTCTCGACGCTCGCCACGGCCCTGATCCTCCCCCCCGCCCTGCTCGTCGCATGGCTCCTGGCCCGCCATCGCTGGCCGGGGCAGACCCTGGTCGAGACCCTGGTCGCACTGCCGCTGGTGCTGCCGCCGGTGGCCACCGGTTTTCTGCTGCTCAAGGCCGTGGGACGCCGGGGACCTCTCGGCCGGGCTCTCGACGGCCTCGGCCTCGACGTCGTCTTCACCTGGCGGGGCGTGGTGCTGGCGATGGCCGTAATGTCCTTCCCGCTGCTGGTGCGCGGCGCCCGGGTGGCCTTCGCGGAGGTCGATCCGCGGCTCGAGCAGATGGCTCGCACGCTGGGCGCCGGGCGCGCGCGGGTCTTCCTCACCGTCACCCTGCCACTCGCCGCCCGCGGCATCCTGGGCGGCACCCTGCTCGCCTTCGCCCGCGCCATCGGCGAGTTCGGCGCCACCATCGTGGTGGCCGGCAATATCCCCGGCCGCACCACGACGCTGTCGCTCGCCATCTACCAGCTCATCCAGCTCGGGCGCGACGACGGCGCCTTCCGCCTCCTGGTGGCGGCCACCGTCATCGCCTTCGCCGCCGTCTGGCTGCACGAGGCGCTGCTGCGGCGGACCGGCCTCAGGGCAGGATCGTGATCTCCAGGTAGAGCGGGGTCACCACGCAGCTCGCGGAGAACGCCTCGCGCTCCGCCGCGGAGAGGCCGGCGAGGTCCTCCGGCGGCGGCGGGCCGGAGTCGGCGCGCAGGACGCGCCCCTGGGTCTTCTCCTTCAGCCGTTCCAGGAGGGGGAGGAAGGGCATGTCCCAGCCGTCGGGGTTCCCCCCCTTGGGCCGGTGCGCCATCTGCTCGTCGACCGGGATCATCGCCACCAGATCCGGCCGCTCCATCAGCTCCAGCCCCTTCTCCCGCAGCGTCGCGTTGTGGCTCGCGTGGTGGCCGACCTTGTAGAGAGCGGTGCGGCGCAGGAGGTCCGCCGCGTCGATGGTGCCGAGGTGGTGCCACGAGAGCCAGTTGCCCACTTGGGCGTCGCCGGGGAAGAGCAGCACCTTGCCGCCGGGGGAGAGCTCGATCCCCAGAGCCAGGCTGGTGTTGTTGGTGTCGCTGTCGAGCTGCAGGGCGAGATTGTCGGCGGAGCCGAGCCAGTCCCCCTCGATCTGCCGCCAGGCCATCTCCTTCTCCGCCGGCGTGCCCGCGTCGCCCGTCCCTACCTCGCCCGTCCCTACCTCGCCATAATAGTGCTCCTGGAAGAAATCGTCCCCCTTCGCCCGCTCCGGATCGACCCGGTAGATGCCGTCGAACGGGAAGCTGAGGTCCCGGAGCTCCCTCTCCTCGGGGCTCAGCGGGCCGGCGGCGGCGAGCACGGCGGCGAAGAACGCCGTCTCCTCGGTGAGCGCGAGCCGCTTCTCGTAGACCTCGCTCGCCTTGTGCGAGGGGTCCGAGCGCAGCAACAGCGCCTCGTCCAGCGGCGGCCCGAGCACGTGGACGCGGGCGGGGGAGCCGGGCAGCCCGACCGTCTCGCCCGGGGTGCGATAGCGCGGCGGCTTGCCGCGGCCGAGCACGTAGTCGAGCGCCGCCTCGATGCGCGAGGGGTGGCCGTCCACCCCCAGATCGCCGAAGAAGCCGAGCACGGCCTCCAGGGTCTCGGCCTTCGGCGCGGCGCCGACCGCGCGCAGGCTCCGCGCCGCCGCGCTGAGCGCCTGCAGGTGGGCCCGGCGCCGCGTCCGCAGGCGGTTGGCGAGGTCGTTGCCCGGGTCCTCCGTCCAGCCCACCCAGACCTCGCCGAAGTCGATCTGGTCGAAGACCTCGCGCGCCTGGTCGAACCCCGACAGGTGATCCCAGTGCTGGTGGGTGGCGACCAGGACGTCGATCCGGCCGCCGGTCGAGTCGCGGAGGCTCTCGGCGACCTGCCGCATCTTCCTCCCGGCGTCCGAGGTGCCCAGCAGCACGCCGCAGTCGATCAGCATGTAGCAGGGTCGCCCGGTGCCGGTGGCGAAGGCGAGCAGGAAGCAGTCGCCGAGACCCTGGCGGTACATGCGGATCTTGACGCCCGCGGGAGGAGCGGTCATGGCGAGAGGATCGGCCAGAGGCTCAGTAGTCAAAAGTCTCCTCCTCGATCGCGGGCAGATCGTGAAGCATGGCGAAGGGTTCGGCCTGCTCCCGCCGCCGGGGGTCGCCGAAGTAGGTCGCCTGCAGCGAGCCGCTCGTCCGCGCGAAGGCGCGCTGGGTGGCCATCCGGGCCTCGCTCACGATCCCCTTGCCGATGCAGTAGCGCACCGCGCCGCGGTCGAGATCCACCAGCACCGTGCAGCCGCCGCGCAGCCAGAAATCGTGCGGCGGCGGAGCGATCTCCCCGCTGTCGACCTTGTCCTGCCAGACGGGGTTGATATACCCGCGCCGCTTCTGGGTGATCTCGATGACCAGATCGGTGAGCGTCTGGCCGTCCGGCCCCAGGCGTCGCGCCGGGCGCACCGAGTGCACCTCGAACAGCGGCAGGCCGTCCTTGTTGCGGTCGATCGACCGCGGAGCGTCCGGGCCGAGGGCGAGGCCGAAGTGCGCGGCGAGCTCTTGGACCTCCTCCGAGAGCAGCCAGCCGTGGATCTCCCGGCAGCTCTGCTGCATCTGCTCCCAGACCTTGTGGCGGTCCGTCGTCAGCGACCAGTCGGGGCGGACCCGGCGCAGGCCCTTGACCCCTGGCAGCAGACCGTGGAGCGCCGCCGCCTCGTCGCCCACCGGCCTGGCCCAGCAGAGGCTCTCCGCCGACAGGCTCCGCACCCCCGAGGGGTAGATGCCGCGCCGCCGGAACGCCTCGATCACCGCGATGCGGTAGCCCCGGTCGTCGTCCGGCACCAGGTCGCGGTCGGCGGTGACCAGGGCGCGCAGGTAGTCGCCGAAGTTGACGTCCACCGGCGGGCAGTGGTCGAGAGCGCGGATGCACATGTTGAGCATGTGGCCGGCGGAGGCCGCGGCTTCCCGCGCCAGCCGGTCGACGAGGTCCGGATGGAGATCCCCCGCCGGCAGCACCCCCGAGCCGGCGGTCGCGATCCGCAGCAGGTCGGCGATGCGCGACTTGTAGATGGTCAGGAAGGCGTCGAAGACCGCCGCCACCAGGATGGCGCCGCGGGTGTGGGGCTCCTTGGCCTCCTGCAGGTCGGCCGGGTCCGGCTTCCTGGGCACCCACTCGCCGGTCGCCGGGTCCACCTTGCCCAGGGCGTCGCGCAGGGCGCCGCGGTTGCCGAGCGCTTGGCCGAACTGCTGCGCGAGCTGGCCGAGCAGGTTCTGCCCCGCCAGATCGCCGCGGGTGCGCCGGATCTGGTCGCGCAGCGCCGGCGCGAAGGAGAAGTGCTGGAACAGGGCCACGATGTCCGCGAACCCCTCGTGGAGCGCCAGGGTGTCGGCGTTGGTCGGCTCCATGAAGCGCCGGTGCAGGCCGTCGAGCAGCGCGTGCGTCGTCTCGTGGGCGATGACGTCGTGCGACAGGCAGGTGAACACCGTGCCGCCGGGGAGGTTGTGCCCCGGGTCGGTGATCGAGGCCGGGAAGTAGCCGAACAGCAGCGCCTTCTTCTTCGGACTGTAGTAGGCGTTGGAGTCCCGCATGGCGTGCGGGTAGATGCGCAGCCGGGGCACGAACTGGTAATTCTGCCCGGCGTCGGCCTGCGACCAGAGGATCCGCCGCCCGAGCGCGCGCTCGAAGTTGTGGATGGTGGTCATCGCCACGGCGTAGACCATCTGCTGATGGAACTGGGGGTCCCCCTCGGCCGGCTCGAGCCCGTCCGCCGCCAGCGCGAAGCGGTCGTCGAGATCGACCGGCGCGTAGCAGCAGTGGCTCGCCGGATCGACGTCCACCACCTCCAGATACTCCCCGACCGGGCCGGGCCGCAGCTCTTCCCAGGGCACCTGGAGAGTCATCTGATTGATCACCGCGGTGTCGATCTGCCAGTTCAGGCTCGGGTCGAAGGCGTAGACCCGGAGCTTGCGGAAGGGGGGCGGCCGGCGCATGGGCGGCTTGATCCTGGGCATCGGTGGCTCGAAGCTCCTTTTGAAGGGCTCCTGATCATCAAGGGCTCCTATTAAGTTGCCACAGAAGGGGGGGCGATGGACAGGCCCAATTCGGCCGGAAGCAAAAAACGCCCCGCCCGGTGACCCGGACGGGGCGCGTTTCGACGTCGAGCGCGTCGAGTGGAGACCCGGATCAGCGCCGCGACATCGAATTGGCGCGCAGCAGGTAGTAGAGCAGGGTCATCAGCGTCGAGACCGCGGCCGCCACGTAGGTCATCGCCGCCGCGTTCAGCACCTTGTCCATCCCCACCCGCTCCTGCGCCGTCACGATCCCAGTGTCGACCGCCAGGCGCTTGGCTCGCGCCGTGGCGTCGAACTCCACCGGCAGCGTCACGAGCTGGAACAGCAGCACGACCGAGAACAGCAGGGCGCCGAGATAGACCAGGTTCGCCGAGTGGAACAGCATGCCGCCGAGCACCACGAAGTAGCTCGCCGAGGAGCCGAAGCTCGCCGTCGGCACCAGGATCGAGCGCAGCCACAGCGGCTTGTAGTCCTGGGCGTGCTGGATGGCATGCCCCGCCTCGTGGCAGGCGACGCCCACCGCGGCCACCGAGCTCGACGCGTAGGTCGCCTCCGAGAGGGCCAGCGTCTTGTTCGCCGGGTTGTAGTGGTCGGACAGGAAGCCGCTCGTCGGCATCACCTGCACGTCCGAGATCCCCGCGCCCCGCAACATCTCCTGCGCCGCCTGCGCTCCGGTCAACCCGCGCATCGTGCGGATCTGGGAGAATTTCTTGAACGTCGCCTTCGTCCGCCAGCTCGCCCACAGCGAGAGGGCCAGCGCCGGCAGGATGAACAGGAAGTAGGTCGGATCGAAGTACATGGCTCTTTAGCCCCTTTCAAGCGGTGAAAACAGTCGCGGCGGGCCCTTCATTCCGGTCCCGGACCCGCTTGATACAGTAGCCTGGAAAGGGGGCACCACATGGAGAGCAATTCAAAAAGAGTCGCCATCGTCACCGGCGGCAGCCGGGGGATCGGGAGAGCGGTCGCCGAGGCCCTCCTCGGCGAGGGGTGGCGCGTCCACTTCTGCGGCCGCAGCCCGGAGCACGTCGAGACGGCGCAAGCCGAGCTCGCCGGCCGCTTCGGCGGCGCGGTCTCCGGCGCGGTATCAGGCTCGGTAGTCGACGCCCGCAGCCAGGAGGAGGTGGATCGCTTCGTCGCCGGCGTGCTGCGCGAGGAAGGATGGATCGATTGCCTGGTCAACAACGCCGGCCTGGGGGTCTTCGGGCCGGTGGACGAGCTGACCGGCGAGCAGTGGCGCGAGGTGATCGAGACCAATCTCTCGGGCTACTTCTACTTCCTGCGCGCGGTGGCGCCCGCCATGAAGGAGCGGGGAGAGGGGTGGATCCTCAACGTCGCCTCGCTCGCCGGCAAGAATCCGTTCGCCGGCGGCGCGGCCTACAACGCCAGCAAGTTCGGCGTGATCGGCCTGTCGGAGGCGGCGATGCTGGACCTGCGCCAGTATGGAGTGCGGGTGGCGGCCCTGCTGCCGGGGAGCGTCGCCACCGATTTCTCCCACCCCAGCGGCGGCGGCCAGCAGGACCAGAGCTGGAAGCTGCAGCCGGCGGACATCGCGGCGATGGTCCTCCACCTGCTCGCCTACCCGCCGAACGCCCTGCCGAGCCTGGTGGAGATGCGGCCGGCGAGGCCGCCGAAGAAGTAGGAGTGCCCACATCTTGTCGTGCCCTCTGGGACGGCCTGCCCTTCGAGGCCTCACCCTCGGTCCCTCTCCCGTGGGGAGAGGGAGGGCGCCTGCGGGCAGGTTGCCGAGCTACAACCATCCGGACACCGTGCCGTTGAGGGCGACCGCAGGTCGCCCCTACACCCGCGGGCGAGATCTGGTGTAGGGGCGACCTGCGGTCGCCCTCAACGGTGCCGCTACCGGATCGCCCCCCTTCCACGAGGTCGTTCGTAAAAGGCCCTCCCTCTCCCCACGGGAGAGGGACGAGGGTGAGGCCTCGAAGCGCAGGCCGTCCCAGAGGGCAAGGATGTATGGAAGAGGGCGGGTTGAAACTGTGCCGAAGCCCTAGCTGATCTCGTAGAAGGGGGCCGCCCGG
Organism: Thermoanaerobaculia bacterium; assembly: GCA_039918595.1. GTDB lineage: Bacteria > Acidobacteriota > Thermoanaerobaculia > Multivoradales > UBA5704 > DATARR01. The sequence goes on along the minus strand of JBDSHF010000092.1, from coordinate 3,467 downwards.
AGGATCTCCGGACCGCTGGGGCTGGGGGCCCGCGCGTCGTTCTCGAGGGTCACCATGACCCCCTTGGTGCCGGCGGGCATGTGCTGCGAGCTCAGCTCGATCGGCGCGCCGGGCTGGGCGGAGAAGGAGCCGGCGCTCACCGTGCCCGTGTCGGCGACGAACCAGAGCTTGTAGGCCTGGCCGGCCGCGGCCGGCTGGAGCCCCCGGAGCGTCATGTACCAATGCTGGTGGTTGGCGGCGACGAAGACGACGCCGCGCGCGCCCGGCTGGACCGGCGGCTGGCCCGGCCGTTCCGCCGGGCGCATCGGGCTGACCATCACCGCCGGCGAGGTCACCAGCGAGAACTTCTCGGTGAGATCCAGGCTGTCGGTCTCGAGCTGGCGGACCTTCGCGATGGCCCCTTCCGACCGCGAGCGCTCGCGGGACAGCTCGTTGCGCAGCGAGGCGATCGTCGCCTGCTGAGCCCCGACCTGGGAGTAGAGCCAGAGGGAGAGGCCGAGCGTCGCCAAGGCGAGCATCGCGGCGAGCGCGAGCGGCCAGCGGCGGGGCCGTACCGGCCGGGAGGCCGCCCCCGCGGCCATACGGGAGGGAATCCGCATCTCCTGCGACGCGCCCAGGGGAACGGCGGGGGCCGGAGCCGCCGCGCGCACCGGCTCGGCGGCGGCAACCGGTAGCCGTGGGACCGGAACCGGGGCCGGCCGCGTGTCGTCGCCACTAATATCCGGCGCGATCTCCGCGGTCAGGCGCTCCATCAGGCTGGCCTTGACGCTGGCCGCGGGCACCACCGGCGCGAGCTCATACGGAACCAACCCCAGCACCTCGGTGTAGAGACGCGCCATCATTTCGGCGGTCTCGTCCGAGCGTGCCGGGCCACCGGAGGCATCGATACCCTCCTCGAGGGCCGCCAGAATGGTGAGGTCTTCCGCTTGGGCTTCGTCGTTCACAGCAGTTGCCGTATCTCGTCGCGCAGTGCGTTGCGTAGTTTTTTCATCGCCAACAGAGTTCTCGTCTTGACCGTTCCCAGGGGGAGGTCGGCCTTCGCGGCGATCTCGCTCTGGCTCAAGCCACCGTAGAACGCCATTTCGAGGACCTGCCGCTGTTCTTCCGGGAGTTTGACCATCTCGCGACGGACCCGCTCCCGCCTCTCATGGACAAATACGGTTTCCACCCCCTCGGGGGATGCATGCTCGACCGGACTTTCTTGAGCCGACGCCTCGTGGGTCCGTTCTACCACCTTCCGGTTGCGGAGGCGATCGATCGCGCGGCTGCGGGTGATCAGGACCAGCCAGGTGGAAACCGAGGAACGGCCGGCGTCGTAGCGGCCGGCGTGGTTCCAGACGTGAAGGAACACCTCCTGGAGCACCTCCTCGGCGTCGGCGACGCTCCCAAGAATCCGCTTGCCGAGCGCCAGCAGGGTGGCGGCGTAGCGGTCGTAGAGGGCGGCAAGCGCCTCGGCCTGATGGTCGACGACCTGACGCAGCAACGCGGCGTCGTTCATCGATTCATGGCCGCTGGTCTGGGGGGCGGGATTCATTCCGGGCTGGGTCAGGAGGGCCTCGAAAGGCAGCCTAGGATACCATGAAGCCCCTCGCGGCCCCGCCGGCTTGAGGCCGAAAGAAAGGAAGAGAGCGCGTATGGACGATACTCCCCCCCAGAAAGAGCCGGCCGGCGAAGAGCCGACCCGCGGCTCCGGACCCCGCCAGCCGGCGATCCGGGTCGTGCTGATGCCCAAGGACACCAACGCCCTGGGCACCATTTTCGGCGGCATCATCCTCTCCTACATCGACCAGGCGGGAGCCGTGGAGGCCCATCACCACGTCCCCCTCCCCGGCCGGCTGGTGACCGTGGCGATGCGGGAGGTCGTCTTCCACTCCCCCGTCTTCGTCGGCGATCTGGTGAGCTTCTTCACCGAGACCCTGCGGGTGGGACGGACCTCGGTGACCATCAAGGTCATCGTGGAGGCCGAGCGCAGCACCGGCACCGGCCGCATCAAGGTCACCGAGGCCGAGGTGGTCTACGTGCACGTGGATCGCGATAATCAGCCGGTGCCGATTCCCACGGCGAAGGCGGCCCGGGCGTAGCCCCCCACCCGGCCCCTCACTCCCCCAACCCCCTCTCTCCCATCGCACTCCCCCCAACCGGGCCCCAACCGGGAGAGAGGGGGCTAAAGCAAGAACAAGTTTTTAACTAACTCCGAGCTAACTGCTCCCTCTTCTCCCGGTCGGGGGGAGTGCGATGGGAGAAGAGGGCCGGGGTGATGAGGGGCTCTACGGCTCGAAGGCCTCGTAGCAACGCCGGCACCGCGCCTCATAGGACTCGGTATCCCCGAGCTGGAGCTGCTCGTCGCCACCGGCGATGCGCTGGCTGTAGTGGGCGGGAGCGCCGCAGCGCATGCAGACGGCGTGGACCTTGTCGACGTACTCGGCGATGGCGAGGATCCGCGGCATCGGTCCGAAGGGGCGGCGCAGGTAGTCGAGGTCGAGCCCGGCGACTACCACCCGCACGCCCGAGTCGGCCAGCTCGCCGACCAGCTCGACCAGCCCGTCGTCGAAGAACTGGGCCTCGTCGATCCCCACCACCTCGACGCCGGGCAGGAGCTTCTGCCGGATCTCGCAACTGCAGGCCACGCTCACCGCCTCGAGCTCCCGCTTATCGCGGGTGACCAGCCGCTGCGGGCCGTGCCGGGTGTCGGCGGACGGCGTGAAGACCTGCACGCTCTGGCGGGCGATGGCGGCGCGGCGCAGCCGGCGGACCAGCTCCTCGCTCTTGCCCGAGAACATGCCGCCGCTGATCGCCTCGATCCGCCCCTCGCGTACGCGCTCGCCGATGCTGTCCAGAGTGTTCATTGGACCGGAATGCTATCATTCGCGGTCCCATGGCGAAAAAGCAGAGCAGCAAACGGATCTTTTCCTACGACGACGCCCTCAACACCTTCCCTCTGGTGCGGGATCTGACGGCGGCCGCGATGCGGCAGATCGAAGCCCTGGCCGCCAATCTCAGCAGCCGCGACGAGCTCGACTCGCGCCGCGAGGAGATCGAGGAGGCCCAGGAGAAGATCGTCCGCGCCTGGGCCCGCGAGCTGACCGCCATCGGCTGCGAGGTCAAGGGCGCCTGGCTGGTCGATTGGGACAGCGGCGACGGCTACTACTGCTGGCAATTCCCCGAGCCGTCGATCTCCTACTTCCACACCTACGACGAAGGCTTCGCCGGGCGCATCCCGCTGAATTAGATCCACTTAAGAATCCTGTTTTTCGTAGGGAAGGGCTTGTCCCCTCCCTTTGAGGCCCAACGGGCCGCCCTTCTTTAGCCCAGGGCAACGCCCTGGGTTGGGAAATCCGAGGGGTCCCGATGCGGCCTGAAGGGCCGCGCTATCGTGCGCATCCACGCTGGTTAGCGCGCCCCGTTGGGGCGCAGGTTGGTGGCGCCCGATCCAACCCAGGGCGATGCCCTGGGCTAAAGAAGGGCGG
>JBDSHF010000091.1:0-2809 GCA_039918595.1 Thermoanaerobaculia bacterium | reverse complement strand
GCTCCGTCGTCGAGAGCCGGCAGGAAGGCAAGCCCTTCGGAGCGAGCGCCGTGACCGCCGAGGTCAACCGCCGCTTCGCGGACCGCCTCCGCCGCCCCATCGACACCCGCATGGCCTCCGACGTCCTGCGCCGGATGAGCAACGCCCGCCAGATCCACCTCGTGCGCCCCGGCAAGGCGTTCTCGGAGGCGCTGTATACGAGGGGGGCGCGGGTGGAAGGGGAGTAAACGATGGCAACGCTATACTCCAGGCTATGGATCTGACGGCATTCCCCGGCGGCGATCTCGTCCAGGAAGGCTTGGCCGACCTCGCCAGGGGCGTCGAGTCGATCCCGGCCCTTCTCGTCCTGATCGGCGCTCATCGCCTGCGCAGGATCGGGCTTCCCGTCCCGGAGACGGCCGTCGCCTCGCCGGAGCACCGCCTCTACGAGAAACTGGCCGAGACCGATCCGGACTCGGCGCACTCCCGCTACAACGCCCTGGTGCGGCGGCTCGTCAGCTTCGAGAACACGGCGGAATGCGTCGGCCTGTAGACGCGGAGCGGATCCGCCGCTTCATGCGTGAGTTGGGGGGTGAAGCGGAGAGGGACCTGCGCCTCTACTTCACGGGAGGAGCCACCGCGGTCCTCATCGGATGGAGATCCAGCACCCTCGACGTGGATATCAAAGTAGAACCGGAGTCGGACCGGGTCTCCCGAGCCATCCCCCGCGTCAAGGAGAAGCTCGAGATCAACATCGAGCTCGCGGCGCCCGACCAGTTCATCCCCGAGGTGCCGGGCTGGGAGGAGCGGAGCGCCTTCATCGCGCGCGAGGGCCGCCTCTCCTTCTACCATTACGACTTCTATGCGCAGGCGCTTTCGAAGATCCAGCGGGGGCACGCGCAGGACCGGGGAGATGTGAGACAGATGCTGGAGCGGGGTCTCATCGACCCGCAGGAGCTTCGCCACCGTTTCGAGCAGATCGAGCCGCGGCTCTACAAGTTTCCAGCCATCAATCCGACGGCCTTTCGAAGCGCTTTGGCGGAAGCCCTCCAGGCCGAAGAGTCCTCGTTCCCGCCGGCCTGAGGGCCGTTCATCCAGCAGGAACAGCTTGCCGAAACGTACGCATTCACGTACGATGACGACATGAAGACCATTACCGCGAGCAAGGCCCGGGCGAATCTCTACCGCCTCATCGAAGAGACCGCCGACTCCAGCGAGCCCGTCCAGATCACCGGCAAGAAGACCAATGCGGTGCTGGTCTCGGAACAGGACTGGCAGGCCATTCAGGAGACGATGTACTTGCTTTCGATTCCTGGCATGAGAGAGTCGATCCGGGAGGGGATGAACACACCCGTGGAAGAGTGCTCCGAGGAGATCGATTGGTAGGCCGCTGGCGGCTGGTTTTCACCAGGCAGGCGCAGAAAGATGCAAAGAAGCTTTCCTCCGCCAATTTGAGAAGCAAGGCCGAGGAGCTACTGGAAATTCTCAAGGACGATCCGCTCCGCAACCCTCCCCGTTACGAGAAACTCGTCGGAGACCTGGCCGGCGCCTACTCCCGGCGGATCAATATTCAGCACCGGCTCGTCTATCAGGTGCTGGAAGAGGAGCGGGTCGTCAAGATCCTGCGGATGTGGACTCACTATGAGTAGGCGGCCTCGGTGGGCTGTGCGACGGTGTTCAGGGTTTTAAGGCAATCTCGCTGAGGGACCGCACTGGGCTCCAGTAGCCACGAGCCCTCATTCCTTGAAGAAGCTCATCGCCCTTCTTCAAGCCCAGGATTCTCCCTTGCACGAGCTTGTTCAGAACTCCGATTGTCCCCGAAATTTCTACCCCCAACGAGGCTGCCAGATGACGGGCAGGGCCATCATCCGTCAACAGCAGGCCACCTCGGGAGACGAGGATCGCGATACAGGCAGCCTCCCCCGCTCCTACGCTACTTTTCAGCTCGGAGGCGTGGAGTTGTTCGGCATCCGTCGGTTCGATGACCGCCAGCCAGGACCAGTCGCAGATCGGGACCAATCCCCTCCGCTCTCCCTCCGCCAACTCCTCACGAACCTCGGTAGGGGCTGAGAGGTCGGTGAAGACTTTGCGGAGAAGATCCGGCTGTCCGACTTGGGCAAAATTATTGAGGACGGTGGTGTCCGCCAGGATTACGGACATCGAGCAGGTCGCTCAGTCGAACTTCAGCGCGGCAGCGATTTCAGCTCGCGCCTCGTCGAGAGAAGCCGGCCCCAGATGGAGGGGGATTCCAAGCCGATGAAGCCGCGCCTGCAGTTCTAAACGATGCAGGCCCAGAAGCTCGGCGGCCTTCCCAAGGCTGATCTCGGCAGCCAGATAAGCTCGCAGAGCCTTGGCGTCGGGATCTTCCGCTTCCTGGGAACGTCCATGGTCACCCACCGCGCACTGCGCCAATGCCTGGAGAAGCCGGAAATCCAGAGGGTCCAGAAGCACGACCTGCTCCTGACCGGACCGCTCCACAACTGTCACCTCTCCGCGCTGGACGCGATCCACGACCTCTTGGGGGTTCTTGGTCAGATCAGCCTGGGAGATCGTGGTCAGAGTCATGTCGATAGTTTACACCCCCAAGTGTAGATCCCCAGAAACTCCTCCAACCCCAGTTCCTCCGCCCGCGCGCGCTCGGGAATCCCGGCCGCGGCGAGCACTGCTTCCGCCTTCTCCCTCCCCCACCCGGATGCCAGGGAATTCCGCACGGTCTTTCGCCGCTTGGCGAAGGCGAGGCGGACGAAGGCGACGAAATCCGCCATCTCCTCCTGGGGCAGCGGCGGGGGGGTGAGCTCGAGGCCGACGAAGGCGCTGTCCACCTTGGGCG
>JBDSHF010000090.1:0-3740 GCA_039918595.1 Thermoanaerobaculia bacterium | reverse complement strand
CTGTACATTGCGACAGCTTCAGCGGGCAATCTTCGAGAGCGGGCGGCGGGCGGGGTTTCGCGGTAGACTATGCGACGCTTTTTGATCCTCTTCGACAGAGTCTCGGGGCGGCGTTTTCGCTCGCGGGATCTTTGCGACGGAGGAGGAGATCCAAGGAGGAACGGGTGAGCTCAGAGCTTTCGGTGGCGCAGGTGCTGGCGAATCTGGAGGCGCAGATGAAGGTCCATCGCGATCATGAGGAGCATCATGCCTCCCGAGAGGCTCATCATCGCGAGCAGCGGGCGGTCCATGCCGCCGAGCTCGAGACGATCGCGCGGCATTACGAGGCGTTCAAGGCGTCCGCCGCCGGGGCCGCCGAGATCGCATCCCGTTTTGCCCCTCCTCCGCCGGCGCGGACGGAGCCTCTGCCGCCGTTGAAGCCCGTCCTGCCCAGCAAGCTGGTGGCCCGGGCGGCCGCGGAGATGCCGGCCGGCGAGCCGTTCGCTCCCACGCGGATCGCAGCCGAGGTGAACCGGCGCTACTCCCGTGAGCTCCGCAAGCCCATCGATTCCCGTCTCGCCTCGACCGCCCTGCGCCGGCTGATGCTCCGCGGGGTGATCCGCCTCGTCCGCAAGGGGACCGCCCACCGCGAGACCATCTACGCGCGGGGCTGAGCCCCCCCCACTTTGTCCCCCCACCCCGAAGTTGCTAGCATGCGCCCCGGATGACCCTTGCCTCCATGCTCGCTCACCTGGTCGACTGGCGGGTCCGCGAGCGCGGCCGCGCCTATTTTCAGACGGAACGGGTCCAGCTCACGGAGTGCGGGCCGGAGGTGGCGCGGGCCACCGTCGCGGGGTCGGACGAGTATCAGGTCTCCCTCACCCGCGAGGGCGCCAACCTCTGGGCCTTCTGCTCCTGCCCCTTCTTCGCCGGCGGCGAGACCTGCAAGCATGTCTGGGCGACGGTCCTCGCCGCCGACGCCCGCAAGGGGCTGCGGGGCCAGGATGGCGATCTGCCGCGCAAGCTCATGGTCCCGGGCTCGATCAAGGAGCGCTCGCAGGTGGCCCCCCCACGGCCGGTGACCTGGCGCGACACCTTGAACGACCTCGCGACGCACCAGCCCCCCGCGGTCGTGCCGGTCTCGACGGCCGGGCGGGAGGTGCTCTATCTGCTCGACGTCCCTGCCACCGTCAAGTCCCAGCGGCTCTCGATCCAGTTGCTGAGCGGCTGGCAGAACCCCGACGGCTCCTGGGAACGGCTCTCCCCGCTGAGCATGAATCGCGACGACATCCCGGGGCTCCCCAATCCCGCCGACCAGTCCTGCCTCTCTCTGCTGGCGACGCTCGGCGCCGGAGCGACGCGATGGTCGGCGGCGAGCTACACCTCGCAGATCCCGGCCCGCTGCGAGGTCCCGCCGCCGGCGGCGACCGTTCTGCTCCCCCTGCTCTCCGCCACCGGGCGCTTCCGGGCGCGCCGCAAGAAGGATTCCAACCTCAGCGAGCCCGTGGCCTGGGAAGAGGGGCGCCCCTGGGAGGTCTGGCTGGAGGTGCGCGAGGAGGAGGGCGGCGACTGCCGGGTGTCCGCCTCGCTGCGCCGGGGGGATGAGCGGCTGGGCCCCGAGGCGCCGCCGGTCGTGCTCGGCGCGTCGGGGTTCCTGCTCGCCCGGGGCCGCATCTCGCGCCTCGCCGAGGGGAGCTCCCGCTGGGCCTCGCTGCTGGATCCCGAAAAGGCCCTGCGGGTACCCGCCGCGGACCGCGACGAGCTGCTCGCCCGCCTCCTCGCCTCGCCGGACCTGCCGCGCCTCGAGCTCCCCGAGTCGATGCGCTTCGAGGAGGCGCAGACGGCCCCCCGCCCGCGCCTCCGCCTCCTCCCCCCCTCCTGGGCCCGCGGCGCGCCGCGCGCGGAGCTCTCGTTCCTCTATGAGGGGATCGAGGTCCACGCCGGCTCCCCCGTCCACGGCGTCTATCACCAGAAGGAGCGGCGGCTCCTGCTGCGCGACCGCGAGGCGGAACGGCGGAACGCCGAGCGCCTGCCGGACCTCGGCTTCCGGCCGGACACGGACTCGCTCTCCGGCACGCCGCCGCTGAAGATCCACCCCGGCCGCGTCCCCAAGGCGGTGTCCGCGCTCCTCGCCGAGGGGTGGGCGGTGGAGGCGGAGGGGAAGGTCTACCGCACCGCCGGCCGCTTCCAGATGTCGATCTCCTCGGGCGTCGACTGGTTCGACCTCCACGGCGAGGCGGATTTCGAGGGGACCACGGTCAAGCTGCCGGAGCTGCTCGCGGCGCTGCGGAAGGGGCAGAAGTTCATCACCCTGGGGGACGGCAGCCTCGGGCTCCTCCCCGAGGAGTGGATCAAGAAGCTGACGCCCGTGGCCCGCCTCGGGACCGCCGAGGGGGACCATCTGCGGTTCCGCTCGGTCCAGGCGGTCCTGCTCGACGCCTGGGCCGAGGACGAGCCGGAGGTGACGTGCGACGCGGCTTTCGAGCGCGCCCGCCAGCATCTCCACGGCTTCGCGGGCATCACGCCGGCCGAGGCGCCCCCCGGGTTCCAGGGGGAGCTGCGCGGCTATCAGCGTACCGGCCTGGGATGGCTCCACTTCCTGCGCGAGTTCGGCTTCGGCGGCTGCCTGGCGGACGACATGGGGCTCGGCAAGACGGTCCAGGTGCTCGCGTTGCTCGAAGCCCGCCGGGCTTTACGGGAGGAGATACCGCGGGAGGAGATACCGCGGGAGGAGATACCGCGCGAGAGCCAGGAGATTCCAGATCTCCCGCCGTCCCTGGTGGTGGTGCCGCGCTCGCTGGTCTTCAACTGGATCTCGGAGGCGGCTCACTTCGCGCCGCGCCTGCGCGTGCTCGACTACACCGGCGCCGCCCGCCGCGCCCGCGAAAGCGACGCGTTCACCGGTTGCGACGTCGTGCTCACCACCTACGGCACCCTGCGCAAGGACGTGGGGAAGCTGCGCAAGACGGAGTTCGACTATGTGATCCTGGACGAGGCGCAGGCGATCAAGAACTCGGACAGCCAGACCGCCAAGGCCGCCCGCCTGCTGCGCGGCCGGCACCGGCTGGCGCTCACCGGCACGCCGGTCGAGAATCACCTCGGCGAGCTCTGGAGCCTGCTGGAGTTCCTGAACCCCGGCTTTCTGGGCGCCTCCCCTCACTTCCGCCAGCACGCCGACAAGCAGCGCTCTCCCCTGGGCGAGAACCGCGAGCTGCTCGCCCGCGCCCTGCGCCCCCTGATCCTGCGCCGCACCAAGGAGGCCGTCGCCCCGGAGCTCCCCGCCAAGCTCGAGCAGACGCTCTACTGCGAGCTGCCCCCCCGCCAGCGCCGGCTCTACGACGAGCTGCGGGACCACTACCGCGGCTCGCTCGGCGCCCGCATCGGCGAGCAGGGCTTCGGGCGCTCGAAGATCCTGGTCCTGGAGGCGCTGCTGCGCCTGCGCCAGGCGGCGTGCCACCCCGGCCTGGTGGACTCCCGCCGTTCCGGCGAGCCCTCCGCCAAGCTCGACCTCCTCCTCCCCCAGCTCCGCGAGGTGCTCGACGAGGGTCACAAGGCGCTGGTCTTCTCGCAGTTCACCAGCTTCCTGGCCATCCTGCGCCGGCAGCTCGACGCCGAGAAGATCCCCTACCTCTATCTCGACGGCCGCACCCGCGACCGCCAGGAGAAGGTGGAGGCGTTCCAGTCCAACCCCGAATGCCGGCTCTTCCTGATCAGCCTGAAAGCGGGCGGGCTGGGGCTCAACCTCACCGCCGCCGACTACG
>JBDSHF010000089.1:0-31889 GCA_039918595.1 Thermoanaerobaculia bacterium | reverse complement strand
CCGGAGGCACGTTGAGCCAGCAGGGTGATCTCGTGGCGGCGCTTCGAGAAGGCGAGGAAGAGCGCGAGGAAGGTGGTGCAGAGGAACAGCCACCGCGACACCTCGATCCCCGTCGCCTGGGCCCCGGCCTCGACCCGGAGCACGAAGCTGATGCCGATGCACATCACGTCCAGGATCACCATGTGCTTGAGCCAGAGGGTGTAGAGCACGTTGAGGATGAGGTAGGCGCCCAGGACGATCCCGAAGGGGCGGCCGAGCCAGACGGCGAGAGCGCCCGCCGCCGCGATCAGGAAGGCCACGGCGGCGATCGCCGCGGGGACCCCCAGCGTGCCGGCGGCGAGCGGGCGCAGCCGCTTCAGCGGATGCCGGCGGTCCTCCTCGCGGTCGCGGAGGTCGTTGATCAGGTAGACGGCGCTCGACGCGCAGCAGAAGGCGGCCAGGGCGAGCGCGGCTCGCAGGGCGACCTCGAAGTTGAGCAGCAGCCCGCCGAAGACGAGCGGCGCGAGGACGAAGACGTTCTTGGCCCATTGGGCGGGACGCAGGGATTGCAGGAGTGGTCGAATCACGGGCCTATTCTATGGGAGAGACGTTGAACCCGACGGAGACCTCGACGGAAAAGCAGGCGACCCGCGGCCTCGCCCTCGTGGCCTTCGCCGCCCTCGCGCTCTGGCTCTGGGCGGCCGTCCCCCTCGCGATGGGACAGCGGACGCTCTATTTCCGCGACGTCTTCACCACCCACATGCCGGTGAAGGCGTTCGGGGCGGCCGAGCTTCGCCAGGGGCGTATTCCCGCCTTCAACCCCACCTGGGGCCTGGGGCAGCCGTTCCGGGGGAACCCCAACGCGCTGCCGTTCTACCCCGGGAACCTGCTCTATCTCATGCTCCCCTTCTGGAGCGCCTTCAACCTCCACTACGCCCTGCACTGGCTGCTCGCCGCGCTGGGCATGGCTGCCCTCGCCCGCGCCCTTGGGCAGGGGCGGGCGGCGGCGCTGGTCGCCGGGCTCACTTATGCCGGCTCGGGGTGGATCCTGACCGGCCTGAGCTTCTACAACCTGCTCGCCGTCTCCGCCTGGTGGCCCTTCGTGCTCCTCGGCGCGGCGCGCGGCGGCCGGCGGGGAATTGCCCTCGGGGGGATCGCCTGCGGCCTGGCCCTGCTGGCGGGGGAGCCGGTGACGGCCGCCCTCGGCATCGTCCCGCTGCTGCTGGTGGCCCTCCAGCGCCACGGGCTGCGCCGGGGCGCGTTGACCACGCTCGGAATCGGGCTCGCCGGGCTGCTGATCGCCCTCCCCCAACTCGTGGCGACCGCCCGCATCCTCGGCTTCACCTCGCGCGGAGCGCTCGGCGTCGGGGGCTCCGGCCGGTTCCATCTCGGCCTGGCGCGGCTGCTCGAGCTGATCGTCCCCTTCCCCTTCGGCCACCCCTGGGACCTCGGCAAGGGGGGGTACTGGCCATGGGACGGGCAGCCGGGGCTGCCGTACATCCTCACCCTGCATCTCGGGATCGTCGGCCTCTGGCTCGCCCTCGCCGGAGCGCGGCGGGCGCGGGGGTGGGCGCTGCTGGCGCTCGCCGGGCTGGTCCTCGCCTGGGCCGGCGCGTTCGGCGGCGATGCCCTGGCCCTGCTTTCCCATGGGCTGGTGCGCTATCCCGAGAAGCTCCTTTTCTGGTTCGCGCTCGCCGCCTCCCTGCTCGCCGGCTGGGGGCTCGAACGGGTGCGCGAGACGCCCCGGGCCTGGATCGGGGCCGCCCTCGGAGCCGGGGGCGCGCTGCTCCTCGCCGTCGCCGTCTTCCTGCAAGGACCGCGGCTCGCCGGGTGGCTGGCGGCGGGGCGGGTCCATCCGGAGCATGTGGGCGACGCGCCACAGACGCGGGTGGGGTCGTGGATTCTCGCGCTGCTCCTCGCGGCGGCGCTGCTCGGGCTCGCCGCCCTGGCCGCCCGCCGCCGGAGCGCCGCCGGGCTGGCCGCGGCCCAGCTCGCAGCCCTGCTGCCGCTCGCCGGGCTGGTGATGACGGCGCCGGTCGCCGACTTCGCCCCGTCCCCCTGGCTGCCGCTCGCCGGCCCGGGAGCGGAGGTGGTGTCCGCGGGACCCTCGGGTCCGCTTTCCGACCCCTCCTATTTGACGCTGGTCCGCATCAACGCCTTCAACCTCGGCGCCGCCCCGGGGGTTCTGCACGGCCTGCGCTATCCGCTGGCCCACGATCTCGACGGCCTCTACTCCCCCCTCTCCGCCTCGGTGCTGCTCCATTTTCCGGCTCTGGACGGCGATGGCCGCGCCAACTGGATGCGGGCGCTGGGGGTCCAGGCGGCGGTGCTGAACGAGACGCCGGGGACGCCGAAGCTCCAGCCCCTCAGCGACTCCGGTGGCGCGAGCCGCCTGTTCGCGGTGCGCGATCCGGCCCCGCCCATCCGGTGGCCGCGCTCCGTCACTGCCGCCGGCAGCGCCGGCCAGGCCTTCCGCTTCGTCAGCCGCGCTCCCGATCCGGTCGCCGACGTCATCGCCGCCCGGCCGGTCGTTCACCACCCGGGCGCCCAGGTGGCACTCCGCGCGGAGACTCCGGACGAGATCGAGATCGACGTCGCGGGCCAGGGGGGCCTGCTGGTCCTGCGTCGCGCCTTTCAGCCGCTCTACACCGCCTCCGCCGAGGGGAAACCCCTGCCGACCCTCCCCGTGAACCTCAGCCTGCTCGGCGTCGAGGTGCCGCCGGGGACTCACCGCGTGCGGGTCGCTGTCTCCGCCGGGCGGGAGAAGCTGGCGGGTGGGGCGGCGGTGGGGGCTTTTCTGGTGGCGTTGGGGTTGGCGTGGCGCCGCGATTCGGCCACGGATCAGGCTTGAAGCCCGGGGCCTTTTTCCTCCACCCGGAACGGGGGGAGGCCAGGAGGGGGGCTTTCCAGAGTCCGGGACGTTTCCTTGCCTGGGGCGCCCCCTCCTAACCTCCCCCTGAAGGGGGAGGAACAATTCAACCCTGCCCGCCTTTGCTACTCTTCCCCCCCATGTCCGAAGAATCCAGGGAGAGTTTGGCCGAGCCCTCGCGCTGGCGCACGGCCCTCCTCTACGCCGGCCCGCTCCTGATCCTCCTGCTCGTGGCCATGCTGCCGCTGGTGCGGGGGACGGAGACCCTGATCCTGCGCGACGTGCTCAACTCCCACTTCCCGATGAAGTGGTCGCAGGCCGACGCCCTGCGGCATGGGCACTTCCCGATCATCGACCCCTACCGGGCCGGCGGGCAGCCGCTGGCGGGCAACCTCAACGCCGCGCCGTTCTATCCGGACAACCTGCTCGTCTTCCTGGGCTCCAACTTCTGGGCCTTCAACGCCCACTTCTGGCTCCACCTGCTCCTGGCGCCGTTCGCGTTCTACTGGATGGCCCGCGCCTGGGGCCTGGGGCGCCAGTCCTCCTGGGCGGCGGCGGTCTGCTGGACGGTCTCCGGCTTCTTCCTCTCGCACCTCAACTTCTACAACCTGATCGCCGGGGTGAGCCTGGCGCCGGCGCTGGTGGCCGCCTGCCTCGACCTCGTCCGCCGCCCCGCATGGCGCCCCTGGCTGGCGCCCGGGATCGCCCTGCTCTGGACCCTGCTGATCCTGGGCGGCGACCCGCAGACGGCCGCCCTCGCCCTCCTGCTGGCCGCCGCCGCCGTGGCCCTGATGTGGCGGCAACGGCCGGCGGGCTCGGGATGGAGCGTTCCCCTCCTGCTCGGCGCCGCGATCTTCTGCGGCTCGCTGATCGCCCTGCCACAGATCGTCGAGTTCCTGCGCATCTTCCCGGTGTCGCTGCGCGGTTACGTGGGCTACAGCGCGAAGTCCGTCACCATGTCGAGCTGGGACCCGCGGCAGGCCGCCGAGTGGCTGATCCCCTTCCTGTTCGGCCGGCCGGACGTGATCGACAAGGGCGCTTTCTGGGGGAATCAGTTCTTCACCGGCGTTCCCCCCTACTACCTCTCCCTCTACCCGGGGCTCCTGGCGCTCCTGCTGATCGCCGTCTCCGGCCTCCCCCGCACCCGGACGGCGGACTGGGCCTGGGGTGGAATCGGTTTCGGCGCCTTCCTCTCGCTCGGCCGCTTCAACCCGGTGTCCGCGTGGCTCTTCGTGCACGCGAAGTCGCTCCGCTACCCGATCAAGTTCTGGCTGCCGGTGGCGATCGGCGCGGCGCTCCTCTGCGGGCTGGGGTTCGAGCGGCTGGGCCGGGACGAGAAAGCCCGCCGGCTCTTCCGCTGGCTCCTCGTCGCGCTGGCGCTGGCGTTCGCCGGGTTCTGGGGCTTCCTCAGCTTCGCGCCGCGGCCGGCGGAGGCCTGGCTCAACTTCTTCATCCCGCGCCCGGCGCCGTTCATCGCCAACGAGCGCCTGCGCTGGGCCGGCCTCGCTTTCCTGTCGTTGATCATCCTCGCCGCGCTGGCGATCGCCCTGCGGATCTCCCGGCGGTCGTGGGCTGCCGGCGGCGCGCTGCTGATCGCGATTCACGCCGCGACGCAGCTCTGGCTCCTGCGTCCGCTCTACCCGATGGACGCGGTCCAGCCCTATCTCGTGCCGCCGCCGGCCCTGGCCTGGGTGCCGGCCGACCTTCTCGTGGTCCATCCGGACTACAACTACCTCTTCGGCCCGTCGACCCTGCGCGAGGGGCGCTTCCCCGAGACCCACACCCGCTGGCTCGAGCGCCGATCGTTCTACGAGCTCTACCCGTTCAGCGGTCCGGTCTGGGGCCGGCGCTACGAGCTGAACACCTCGCCCGAGGGGCTGGACACCTACCTCGCCCGGCGGGCGCAGACCGAGATCCAGCGCGCCCAAAATCCCGAGCGGCTGAAGCTGCTCGCCGCCTGGGGGGTGGGCCGGCTGCTGATCAACCACCCGCTCGAGCCGGTGCCGCCGCACGCCCGGCTGCTCACCCGGATTCCCAGCTTCGGCCACGAGCTGTTCGTCTTCGAGGTGACCGATCGCGCCCCCGAGGTCGCGCTGGCCCGCCGGGTCTTCCGCGAGAAGGACATCCCCGCCATCTACAAGCGGCTGACCGCTCCCGGATTCGATCCCCGCGCCGACGCCGTCGTCTTCGGAACCGGCCCCTCGCCCTGGATAACGGGAGGCGGCACCGCGCGCGTTCTTCGCCGTGGCCCCGAGAGCTACGACCTCGCGATCGACGCCGGTCCGGGCGGCGCGCTCCTGGTGGTTCAGCGCTCCAACCTCCTCTTCGCCGCCACCATCGACGGCAAACCGGCGGCCGTCCGCACCGCCAACGCCTACCGGATCGGCATCGAGGTCCCCGCCGGGAGGCACCGGGTGCGGCTGTACGTCGACCGCGCGCCGCTGCACCGGTCGCTGGCGGCGGCGCTGGCGGGGTTGCTGATGGTGCCGGGGCTGGGGTGGTGGGGTAGACGGATCTCGCGTCTTTCTGGTACGATATCGCCAATCCAGGAAACTGGAGGTTGAAGGTCAGATGCCTTCGGCGATAGCCGGTCTTCGGATCGGCTTTTTGCTTTTCAGGGGAGCCACTTCCGGCCCCAACCGTCAATCCGGCCCGTTGGACTGCATCGGTACTTTCCGGCTTCCAGGATCGTCGCGATCCTGCCGCCGAAGTTTTCCGGCAGGGGCTCGCCTTTCTGCCGCAGCAGGGTGGCCTTGTAGCTGGGATAGGCGATCAGATCCGCCAGTTGAAGACCGGCGATATTGTCCACCTTCCTTTTCAGCTTGAGTTCTTTGCTGGTCAGGTGTTTCTGAAATACCTCCCCGCTCACCCACTCCGTTCCATTGGTGTAGATGCCCTGATAAGCGCTCTTGAGCTCACGATCCGGGCGTGAGCCTCTCGACTCGGCGAGCACGTCTCCAACCTTGCCTACCCTCTCCATCGAGGCGACATAGCGCTCGAGGAGGACTTCTTGGCAATAGTGGTAGGGGTGATTTTGCCAGTCGGGGTGCCTCTGGCAGTGCTCCAGCTTGTCGATGACCGCCGTGATGACCTTGTACTGGAGCCTCGTGAGCAATGAGAGGAGGTCGGCGTTGAAGGCCGCTTCGATTCCCGGATCCCGCAGGACTTGAAACGGATACTTCCTGTTGGCCAGCTCCTTCCGGTGAAAGATAAGGGGTTCGTCCACGTGGGCTTTGAAGTAGCGCCGCTTCAACGCCTCGAGAGCGGGAGCCACTACCCGATCCACGTACTCCAGCTCGAAGACCACCCCTGTCAAGCTCAGGTAGCGGTGGTTGGGGTCCTGCGTGGAGTTGAGGTCGGCGTTCCCGACCTCGTCGACGTACATGCGAAGCATGGATTCCCCGTCGCGGCCCGGCCGTTTCCGGAGCACAGGTTTAGTTATGCAGAAGCGGCAGGATGATAGTGCAAATGCGCTTTTTTCGCAGGCAGGAGAGGGCGGAC
Organism: Thermoanaerobaculia bacterium; assembly: GCA_039918595.1. GTDB lineage: Bacteria > Acidobacteriota > Thermoanaerobaculia > Multivoradales > UBA5704 > DATARR01. The sequence continues at coordinate 25,540 of JBDSHF010000089.1, read as the reverse complement.
AGACGATCTCGCCTTCATGGCCGCCGCCCCTGCTATAAGATACCCACCCTCACATGGCCGACAACATTCCACGCAAGCGCATCCGCAAGGTCCTGATCGCCAACCGCGGCGAGATCGCCGTGCGCATTCTGCGCGGCCTGCGGGAGATGGGCATCCGCGGCGCCGTCATCTACTCCGAGCCCGACCGCCTGGGGCTTCCCGTGCTGATGGCCGACGAGGCGTATCCGATCGGCCCGGCGCCTTCCCGCGAGAGCTACCTGCGCGCCGAGGCGATCGTCGAGCTGGCGGTGAAGATCGGCGCCGACGCCATCCACCCGGGGTACGGCTTCCTCTCCGAGCGAGCCAGTTTCTCCCGCCTCTGCCGCGACGCCGGGATCACCTTCATCGGCCCGTCGCCCGAGGCGATCGACGCCATGGGCTCCAAGGTCGAGAGCCGGCGGCTGATGATGGCCGCCGGGGTACCCGTCGTGCCGGGAGGCAAGGACCCGCTGCCCGACCTCGACAGCGCCGCGACCGCCGCCGAGACGATCGGCTATCCGGTGATGCTCAAGGCCGCGGCCGGCGGCGGTGGCAAGGGGATGCGGATGATCCCCTCCGCCGCCGAGCTGCCGAGCTCCTACCGCGCCGCCCGTTCCGAGGCCGCCGCGAGCTTCGGGGACGACTCCGTCTACCTCGAGAAGTTCATCGTCGACCCCCGCCACGTCGAGATCCAGGTGATGGGCGATCTCCACGGCAAGGTCGTCTCCCTCGGCGAGCGCGAGTGCTCCCTCCAGCGCCGGCATCAGAAGGTGGTGGAGGAGGCCCCCTCCTCCGTGGTCGGCCCCGAGCTGCGCCGCCGGATGGGCGAGGCCGCCGTCAAGGCCGCCTCCGCCGTGGGCTACAGCAATGCCGGCACCTGCGAGTTCCTGCTCGACCGCGAGGGGAGCTTCTACTTCCTGGAGATGAACACCCGCCTGCAGGTGGAGCACCCGGTCACCGAGCTGGTCACCGGCATCGACCTCGTGCAGGCGCAGATCCGGGTCGCCGAAGGGGAGCCGCTCGGCCCCGAGTTCGACGACGTCCAGCCGCGCGGGCACGCCGTCGAGGTGCGCCTCTATGCCGAGGACCCCTGGCAGGGCTTCGCCCCCTCGCCGGGCAAGATCGAGATGCTCCGCTGGCCCGACGGCCCCGGCGTGCGGGTGGACGCCGGCGTCTACGAGGGGTCGGAGGTCTCGATCTACTACGACCCGATGCTGGCCAAGCTGATCGTCTGGGCGGCCGACCGCGAGCACGCCCTCAACCGTCTGGAGCGCGCCCTCTTCGAGCTGCGCGTCGAGGGGATCCGCACCACCGCTCCCCTCTTCCACGCCCTCCTGGCCGACGCGGACTTCCGTTCCGGCAATCTCGACATCGGCATGCTCGACCGCAAGCTGGCCTCGGGCGAGCTGCATCCGGTGGCGGAGGAAGGCGACGGCCTGGTGGCCGATCTGCCTCTCATCGCCGCCGCGCTCGCCCATTACGAGCAGGCGAACCGGCAGAGCGCCGCCGGTCCGGCCTCATCCTCGGACTCCCGCAGCTCGCGCTGGGGTACCGCCGGACGCCGCGGCTCCCTGCGGGGGGGAGGGTAGGATCATGGATCTGGTCGTCCGTCAGGGAAAGCGCGAGGAGAAGGTCCAGGTGCGCCGCGTCGACGGCGGCTACGAAGTGACTCTCGGCGAGCGTACCTACCATGTGGACTCCCTGCCCGCCCGCGCCGGCCTGCACAGCCTGCGGATCGAGGGGAGTCAGCACGAGGTCGCCATCCGCAATCAGGGGGAGGGCACCTACTGGGTGAGCACCGCCCAGGGCGCCGGCCCCGTCGAGGTCGTCGACCCCCTGACCTACCTGGCCAACCAGGCCCTCGGCGCCCAGGGTGGCAAGCGCCGCAAGCGGGTCGACGCCTATATGCCGGGCCGCGTGGTCGCCGTCCTCGTCCAGGAAGGCGAAGCCGTCACCGCCGGCCAGGGCATCATCGTCCTCGAGGCGATGAAGATGGAGAACGAGATCCGCGCCGAGCACGACGGGGTCGTCAGCAAGATCCACGTGCAGCCGGGGCAGGCGGTCGACAAGGGCAATCCGCTGTTCGAGATGGAGTAAGGGGGGAATCACGTTCTCCCCGGGAGACCTGATGAACGAGCCGACCTTCCGTTCCGTCGTCGAAATGTTCCAGCACCGGGTGAGCTCCACGCCGGACGCCGAGGCCATGTCCGGCCGGCGCGACGGCCAGTGGCACACCATGACCTGGCGCGACGCGGACCGCCGCGTGCGTAACGTCGCCGGCGGCCTGCTGAACCTCGGGTTCAAGAAAGAGGAGCGCGGGGCGATTCTCGCCACTAGCCGGCCCGAATGGGTGATCGCCGACCTCGGCATCCTCGCGGCCGGCGGGGCGACCTCGACGATCTACACCTCGAACACCGCCGAGGAGAGCGCCTACATCCTGGCGGACTCCGGCTCCCGCGTCTGCTTCGTCGAGAATGCGATGCAGGAGGCCAAGCTCCGCGAGGTGCGCGACCGGCTCGGCGGCGTCACTCATCTCATCCTGATCGACGGCGAGCCGATGGTGGCGGATGGCTGGACGATCACCCTCGCCGAGCTGGAGAACCAGGGCAAGGCCTGGAACGCCGCGAACCCCGGCCATCTGGACGCGCTGGCGGAGTCGATCGGCCCCGGGGACCTCGCGACCCTCATCTACACCTCCGGCACCACCGGCAAGCCCAAGGGGGTCATGCTCACCCACGACAACTGGATTTTCGAGGGGGAGTCGATCGCCGACCTCAACATCCTCGGCCCCACCGACAAGCAGCTCCTCTTCCTGCCGCTCGCCCACTCCTTCGGCAAGGTGCTGGAGATGACCTTCATCCGCCTGGGGGTCGCGACAGCCATCGACGGCGTGGTCGACGACCTGGTCGCCAACCTCGCCGTGGTCCGGCCCACGATCATGGCCGGCGTCCCCCGCGTCTTCGAGAAGGTCTACAACCGGGTGGTCACCGGCGCGCGGGAGGGGGGCGGGCTCAAGTACAAGATCTTCCAGTGGGCGCTGGACGTGGGCGGCCGGGTCTCCCGTCTGCGTCAAGAAGGGAAGCAGCCGTCCGGCGCGCTCGCCTTCCAGCACCGGCTGGCCGACAAGCTCGTCTATTCCAAGCTCAAGGCCCGCCTGGGCGGCCGGCTCCGCTTCCTGATCTCCGGCGGCGCGCCGCTCTCGCGCCCCATCGCCGAGTTCTTCCACTCCTGCGACATCCTGATCCTCGAGGCCTACGGGCTCACCGAGACCTCGGCCGGCAGCACCGGCAACCGCCCTAAGAGCTACAAGTTCGGCACCGTGGGCCGCGCCTTCAAGGGCGTCGAGGCCCGGATCGCCGAGGACGGCGAGATCATGCTGCGCGGGCGCAACATCATGCGCGGCTACTACAACCTCCCCGACGCGACCGCCGAGGCCCTGGAGCCGGACGGCTGGTTCCACACCGGCGACGTCGGCCAGATCGACGCCGAAGGCTTCATCACCATCACCGATCGCAAGAAGGACATCCTGGTCACCGCCGGCGGCAAGAACATCGCCCCGCAGAACATCGAGGGCCAGCTCAAGGCGAGCTGCCCCTACGTCTCCCAGGTCGTCATGCTCGGCGACCGGCGCCCCTTCTGCGTCGCCCTGGTCGCCATCAACGAGGAGACCACGGGCAAATGGGCCCGCGAGCACGGCATCGAGTCCAAGGATTACGCCGATCTCGCCTCCCGCCCCGAGGTCCGGCAGCTCATCCACGACGGCATCGAAGCCGTCAACGCCAAGCTCGCCTCCTACGAGCGCATCAAGGACTTCCACCTCCTCGACCACGACCTCTCCGTGGAGTCGGGCGAGATGACCCCCAAGATGAGCATCAAGCGCAAAGTCGTGGAGAGCCGCAACCAGGAGATCCTGGACGGGTTCTACCGGGAGACGGTGGCGCGGATCTGAGGGCAATCCTGGCATCTTGAGTCCCGCTACACTCCTCAGATGCCCATCTCCCGCCGAGACCTCCTCCGTCTCTCGATCGTGGCTGGCGCCGCCTCTTCGCTCGGCTTGGCCAAGGAGAAACGGACGCCCAAGACTTCCGCCGCGACTCCCGCGACCCCCGCCTACCTCGCCGCCGCCGTTCGCGCAGCGCGCTGGATCCGCACCGCCCGAATCGAGACGCCCGAGGGGTACGTCTGGCTAAGCGGTCCCGAGCGGCCGGAAGGCTTCGACATCACCCCGAACCTCTATACGGGAAGCGCCGGCATCGTCCTCTTCCTCCTGGAGCTCGCCCGGACCACCGGCGACAAGGCGCACCGTGAGGAGGCCGTGGCCGGCGCGGACGCCCTGATCGCCTCCCTGCCGGAGAAGATTCGTCTGGACCGGGAAGAGAGCGGCCTCTATACCGGAGTCGCCGGCATCGGCTTCACCCTCGGCCAAGTCTTCAAGGAGACCGGCGACGAGAAATACCGCAAGGCCGCTGTCCGCTGCCGCGACCTGATCCACGCCGCCGCGCAGCCAGCCGGCAAAGGTGTCGAGTGGGGCGGGGTCACGGACATCATCGGCGGCGCCTCCGGGACCGGCCTCTACCTCCTGCACGCCGCGCGAACGATGGACGACTCCGCCTCCCGTGATCTGGCTGTGAAGGCCGGGCTGCGGCTGATCGAGCTGGGCATCCCCGAGGCGGGCGGGCGCAAGTGGCGGATGGACCCGACCTTCGAGCGCCTCATGCCCAACTTTTCCCACGGCACGGCGGGAGTCGCCTACTACCTCGCCACCCTCCATCGCGAGACCGGCCGCCAGGAGTTTCTCGACGCCGCCCTCGCCGGAGCGCGCTATCTCCAGTCGATCGCCAACACCGAGGGGGATACCTGCCTCATCTTCCACGACGAGCCGGACAACAAGAAGCTCTACTACCTCGGCTGGTGTCACGGCCCGGCAGGAACCTCACGCCTCTGGATTCGCCTCGACCAGATCGACGGCAAGGCCGGCTGGCTCAACTGGGCTAAGAAGGGAGCGAAGTCCATCCTGGCGAGCGGCATCCCCGAGCACCAGACCCCCGGCTTCTGGAACAACCTCGGCCAATGCTGCGGCTCCGCCGGAGTCGCCGATTTCTTCCTGGATCTCGGAAAGCTCACCGGCGACGCCACCTATACAGGCTTCGCCCGCCGCTTAGCGAGGAACATCCTCGATCGCGCCACTCCCACACCGGGCGACGGCCTGAAGTGGGTTCACGCCGAGCACCGGGTCAAGCCGGAGTATGTCTACGCTCAAACGGGGTACATGCAGGGGGCGGCGGGGATTGGGATGTTGCTGTTGCGGATGGATAGGGAGGAGAAGGGGCGGGGGTGGGGGTTTAGGTTGCCGGATTCGTCCATCGCGCAGGAGCGATCGCTATAATCACCAGGACGATTTGAGGAATACACATGGGAAAAGTAGATGTTGGTCAAAGCACAGCAGAAAAATTTTGGGGAAGAGTCCGCATTGCGGTTAAAGAATTGTTGGAAAATAAGCATCTCTACCAAAGCGTAGCGATTCCGCACCAGGACTTTTTGTACCTAAACAGCTCTTCTTCTGGGGATGTCCAAGCCTTAGAGCGCCGAATAATTGAAAGGTTAGTGTCGGGTCGCTGGGATTTAGCCGATCCCTCAGGCAGCGCTCATTCAGAGTCTTGGTTCAGATTTCCTGACGTAAAACTGTACTGTGCAAAGTGTGAAAGGCTAGAAGCTTTCAATCTTATCTCTTCCGAAGACTTTCTTTCCCGAGGGAAGGCTGCGGCGAACCATGGAACCGATTCGATCGGCGTGCAAGTTTTTATTACGTCCTTCCTATGTCAGTCATGTAAGCTTATTCCTGAGGTTTTCATTTTGCGTCGCCAGGGAGCTAGGCTTACACTGTGTGGCCGGGCTCCTATGGAGCACCCGGAAGTGCCCGAACTGATTCCAAAAAAGATCAGGTCTTTTTATACAGGCGCAGTACTGGCTTACCAATCAGGCCAGCTCTTGCCAGGAAATTTTATGCTAAGAACACTGATTGAACAGTGGGCAAGGATCTCGACCGGCAACGGCAGCATAGCGCAAGCAGACCAATTACTCGATATGTACATGGAGTCGTTGCCCGGAGACTTTAAGGCACGCTTTCCCTCTCTTCGCGCTCTCTATGGAGATCTGAGCATAGACATTCACCGAGCACAAGGTTCACCAGAGCTATTCGAGAGAGCTAAAGTGATCATCGTAGAGCATTTTGATGCGAGGCGTCTATTCAGGTTGCCTGATACTTCGCTTGCTAATCCAGTCCCGGAGAAGGAAGACCAAGCCTCAGATCCCGAAACCGGAACCCTCTCAGCTTGATCGCCACCGGCTCCTGCAAGGTCGAGCCCTGCGTACAAGAAGGTGTGTAACTCTCTTATCTTGCCGCAGAGATTGACACTGGCCGGAGGTCCCGCAGCAGGTCTTCGCGGCAAGCAAAGCCCAGGCTCTACAAGCCTGGATTTGGGTACCTGCTCGTGTGCCAGAGAGCCAACACCTCGACAGTCTTAGGATCGCCCTTCACGCGATAGTAGAGATGATAACGGACCCTACTTAGGTGGATACGACGTACCCCAGAGAGACGTACATTCGTTGCCACCGCTCCGATACTTGGCTGTGTGGAGATGAGCTCGAATGCTCGCGCGATCGCCTCATGGAAGGCATCTGGAGCGGCTGGGCGATTCAGGTCCCACCATGAGGAGGCCTCCCGAATCTGCTGAGAAGCACGGGGGGTGATTTGCAGCGGGAGTCGTGAGATCAATCTCTGCGAAGCTCCCGGAGCAATTCGTCTCCGGAGACGAATTCTCCCCGGTCGGCCTCCTCGATCGCGAGGAGAAGCTCGGCCTCCGCTTCGAATCCGAGGGTGAAGCTCTCCCGGTCTTCGGGAGCCAGGATCGTGACCACTGTACCCTCGGCGAAGTCCTCTCCAGGGATTTCGATCCTGCCGTTGACGACGGTTCCGGTAGTGACTCGCATGGGAGGATTCTACGCCATCCAAGTGCGCTGCAAAAGTTAGTTCACCCGCTCGCACCCTGCTTCGATCGCCGCCTCCATCCTGCGGCAATCCTCGGAGTCGATGGTTCCGAAGAACTTCAGCAGCTCACTGCCCGGAGTTCCCTTTGGGACTGGCGGTAGATTCTCGGCGAACTCGAGGAGCCGCCGCTGCTCGCCTTCGGAGATCTCGTCAAGTCGTTCAAGAATCTTTTGTCGGATCTGGGTAGAGGTCATCGTCATCTCCTGACGCTATGGTACTCCCGGCGCCGCCTCCAGATCCCGAAACCAGAACCGCCCCCGCCCCTCCACCCGTCCCAGCTTGATCGCCACCGGCTCGCCGAAGATCGGCCCGGCGTGGACGAAGGTGTGGAACTCGCCATTTTCGCCGCAGAGGTCGACGTCGGGCGGGAGGTCGCGCAGGAGGTCTTCGTCGAAGGAGCGGCCGGCGAAGACGGGATCGAGGATGTCGGTGTCCACGCAGACCAGGACGGCGCGGAAGCCGAGGTGGATGATCTCGTGGGCGAGCTCCGTGGTGTCGCGGCCCCAGATGGGAAAGACCGGCTCGAGGCCGAGCGCCGCCATCTGCTTCTCCCGGTAGGCACGGATGTCCTCCAGATAGAGGTCCCCGAAGGCGACGTGATGAATCCCCTGTTCCTTGATGGCGCCGAGGGCCGATGCCAGCCGGTCCTCGTAGATCTCGTTCGGGCAGTCCTTGGGGATGAGCACCTTGTGGAGCGGCAGACCGATCGATTCCGCCTGCCGCTCCAGCAACTCGCGGCGGACGCCGTGGACGCTGATGCGGTCGTAGTCCTCGGTGATCGTGGTCAGCAGGCCCGCCGGCTCGAAGTCCGGCGAGGAGCGCAGGGTGTGGAGGGCGAAAGCGCTGTCCTTGCCGCCACTCCAGGAGAGAAGGATGGGTTCAGGCATGGGGGAAGGATATGGGAGACCGGTCCTATCTGGCCCGATCTACCGGGATGCCTGCGAAAAGATGATGGAGGCGGAGGACGCGGAAAGGGGGAGGGATTGGGAGCGTTGGAGCCGCCGCGGAGACGCCCCGCCGTCCCCGTGGCCTTCGCAGGGTGTCGTAGAGCGCCTGGGGCGTCTCTACGGAACGGTGTTGCGGTGGCGATGGGTAGAGGTTACGGGGACCTCACAAGACGCAAGATCTCCACATTCCCGCAACCTCTTCTTGGGGCCAAGCCTCCAACGTACCGTAGAGACGCCCCAGACGATGTGCGCTGATCTTTCAAAGGCCAACGCCGGCGGGGCGTCTCCGCAGGCAAGTTGAACAGCGCCGGGGCTCGGAATGGCCGTGGTCTGCCCCGCCCGGGATTGAAATCCCCGGGCTACCCACGGCCGTCCCATCCGGGACTCCCACAAATTCGTTTCAGCCCCGGGAAGGGGCGACTGTCGGTAGCCCGGGATTTCAATCCCGGGCGGGCGGCTTATACCCGGCCCCGGCCGCCCCTTACTCCCGCCGCCGCCAGACCAGCAGCCAGAGGAAGAACGGTCCGCCGAGGAGCGCGGTGAGGATGCCGACCGGCAGCTCGGCCGGCGAGAGGATGGTGCGGCCGGCGGCGTCGCAGAGGGTGAGGAAGGCGCCGCCGCCCAGGATGCAGGCGGGCACGAGGTAGAGGTGGTCGTGCCCCACGAAGCGCCGCAGCATATGGGGGACGATCAGGCCCACGAAGCCGATCGGACCGGCGACGGCGACCAGGGCGCCGATCATCAGCGAGGTGGCGAGGAGCACGTAGCGCCGGAGGCGGGCGAGGTCCACGCCGCGGCTGGCGGCCAGCTCCTCGCCGGTGAGCAGGAGGTTCAGCTCCCAGCGCAGCACGAACAGCGCGGCGCTGCCGCCGAGCACGAACGGCAGGAGCCAGAGCACCTCGGTGTAGCCCACCACGGAGAGCCCCCCCATCATCCAGCGCACCATGCGGAAAGTCTGGGTGGAGTCCGCGAGGTATTGGAGGAAGAGGATGATCGCCGAACAGGAGAGCGAGACGGCGACCCCCGCGAGCAGCAAGGTCGAGGTCTGGATTCCCTGCCGGCGCATGGCGAGGCCGACGATCAGCGCGGTCGCGCCGAGCGCTCCGGCGAAGCTCGCGAGGCCCACCAGCGACAGCCCGAGGAACTGACCTCCCTCGAAACGCAAGGCGATCACCGCGCCCAGGGCCGCGCCGCTCGACACTCCCAGGGTGTAGGGCTCGGCGAGGGGGTTGCGGAAGAGGGTCTGGAAACCGAGGCCGGAGGTGGCGAGCGCCGCGCCGCCGAGCAGCGCCAGCAGGATCCGCGGCAGGCGGAGCTGCCAGAAGATCGACGCCGCGGTGGGATCGCCGCGCAGGATCTCCCCCAGGGAGATCGACTGGCTGCCGACCAGGGGCGTCAGGATCAGGGTCGCGATCCAGACGGCCAGCAGGATCAGGAGGGCGGTCCGCGGTCTCACGCGCCCAGGTCCAGAATGGTCACCGGCCGCTCGCCGCCGCGGACGATCTCGAAGCGGGCGCGGAAGAGGCGGTCGAGCACCTCCGGCCGGAGGATCTCGGCCGGCGCGCCGGTGGCGAGAACCTTGCCGCCGGCGAGGGCGAGGAGCCGGTCCCCGAGCAGCGAGGCGAGGTTGAGGTCGTGGGTGGCGAGGACGACGGTGTGATCGGTGCCGGTCTTGAGGCGGAGCAGCAGGGAGGCGAGGTCGCGCTGGTGGCGCGCGTCGAGGTGGAGCGTCGGCTCGTCGAGCACCAGCAGCTCGGCTTCCTGGGCCAGGGCGGCGGCGATGAAGACGGCCTGGCGCTCGCCGCCCGAGAGCTCATCGACCGGCCGCCCGCGCAGCTCTTCGATCCCGACCACCCGGAGAGCCTCCTCGACGGCGGCGAAATCCTCGGCGCGCGGCGCGAGCTGGAAGGCGGAGAGGTGCGGGTAGCGCCCGAGGAGGACGATCTCCTCGACCTTGAGCGGCACCCGGGCGGGGCGGATCTGCGGCACGTAGGCGATGCGGCGGGCGATCTCGCGGCGAGAGAGCTTGGCGAAAGAGCGGCCGGCGTAGGCGATCTCGCCGCTGGACGGCTCCAGCAGTCCGGTGAGACAGCGGAGAAGGGTCGTCTTGCCCGCGCCGTTGGGCCCCACCACCGCCAGGCACTCGCCGCGGACCACCTCCAGGTCGAGAGGCCCGAGGATGGTTCGCGCGCGGGAGCCCCAGGTGAGCCCGCGGGCGCTGAGCAGGACGGCGGTCAACTCGGCTTCCTGGCGCGGAGGAGGGCCTCGCGCATCTCCTTGTAGAGCTGGGGAAGGCGGGGCCCGGGGAGCAGCACGAAGGTATCGGCGATGACCACGACGGCATGGTCGCGGACGGCAGGCACTTCGGGAAGCGCCTGCCAGTCCTGGATGATGGCCGCGGCCTGCTCCGCGGTCTGGCGGTCCGCCCGCATTTCCAGAACCACGTCCGGCTTGCGGGCTACGATCTCCTCGACGCTGATCTGCGGATAGAGGGTCGGCGAGTCGGCGAAGGCGTTCACCGCGCCCAGGCGGACGAGGAGCTCGTCGAGGAAGGTGCCGTGCCCGGCGACGGTGATCTCTCCCAGGCGGCCGGGCGAGCGGCCGACGGAGAGCATCACCTTGAGCGGCGGACCGGGAAGGGGGCGCGGGGAAAGGCCCGCCCGCCATTCGGCCGCCAGCCGGTCGCCGGCCGCGGGCACGCCGCAGCGCCGGGCGATCTTATGAAAGGAGCGTTCGACGTCGGCCAGGGTCTCGTTCGGAACGATCAGCACGTCGATCTTCAGCGGCTGGAGCTTGGCCATGAGGTCCCGCTCGCTCGGGCTCAGGATGGCCAAGTCTGGCCGCAGGGAGACGATCCGCTCCAGGTTGGGATTGAACAGGCCACCGAGGTGAGGCTTGCGGACCGCCTCGGGGGGCCAGTACGTATAGTCCCCGACGCCAACCACGCGGTCGCCGAGGCCGAGGGCGAAAAGGTCCTCGACCAAGCTGGGGGTGAGGGCGACGATCCGCCGGGCCGGCGAGAGGGGCGCGGCGGCACCGCCCTCCTGTCCCCGCCGGCAGGCGGGGAGCAGGAGGAGCGGCAGGAGGAAGAGGGCTCGTCTAGAAATCAAACGACAGTCCACCGATCAGCGTCCTCCCCGGGCTGGGGAAGCCGAGCGCCTGACTGTACCTCTCATCGGCGACGTTCTCCACCCGCGCGTAGGGGGAGAGCCAGTCCAGCGCCCGCCAGCGGGCGGCGAGGTCGAGCCGCGTGTAGCTCGGGTTGACGGTGCGGCCGAAGGTCTCCGGATCGAAGTCGGCCCGGTCGCCGACGTAGCGCCCGACGAGGTTCAGGGTCCACGGCCCCGGCCGCGCGGTGAGGATGAGGTTGGCGCTCCGCTTGGGGCGCCGGAGCAGCTCCAGGCCGGTGTCCTGGTCCTCGGCGTCGAGCCAGGTGCCGTTCACCGAGGCATTGAAGATCCCCTGGCGGAAGCCCACCTCGGCCTCGACGCCCCGGCTGCGAGCGCGCCCGATGTTGACGTTGGTGAAGGTGACGAACTCGAAGTCGATCAGGTTGCGCACGCGGTTCTCGAAGCCGGTCAGGCCGAAGCGCCAGCCGCCGGCGGTCTGCTCGAGGCCGAGCTCGTAGCTCCGGCTGTCTTCCGGCTGGAGGTCGGGGTTGCCGCTGCCGGGGAAGAACAGCTCGCCGAGGGAGGGGGCGCGGAAGGCCTCGCCGTAGCTCGCCCGCAGCAGGGTGTCCTGGCCGAGCTTCACCACCGTCCCCGCGCGCAGGCTGGTCTGGCCGCCGTAGACATTGTTGTCGTCGCGCCGCAGCCCGAGGTCGAGCCGGACCGGGCCCTTCCCCCAGCTCGCCTGGCCGAAGGCCGCCCAGGTCCGCTGGCTGGCGGCGTCGAGGCTGGTGAAGGTGCCGGAGGAGGCGGTCACCTCCAGCCGCTCGGTCTCGGCGCCGACGGAGATCCGCAGTTCCTCGCCGCCGTGCCACGACCCCACGGCGCGGCCGCGGGTGGCCTGGGACTCGGTGTCCGCGACCTTCGAGAAAGGATCGTCAGGATCGCGGAAGGCGTTGTCGAAGTCGGTCCGCGAGAGCTGCGCCTCGATCTGCCAGGGTCCCCGCTCGGAGCGGAAGGGGATGGCGACCTCGCGTTCCTGCCAGGAGATCCGGCGGTGCGGGGACACCTGGGCACCGGAGAACGGGATGCCGGTCTTCGAGTCGTTCGCCCGCACCAGGAGGCCCAGGCTCGAGCCCTGGCCGATCCCCCAGAGGACGCGCGCCACCCCCTCCTGGCTGTCGAAGTCGTCGTTGACGAATTCGTTGCCGCCGCGCCGCACGCTGCCGGTGACGTCGAAGCGGGCGGGGCCGAGGTTGCCGCCGGCGGCGATTCCACCCCGCTTGTAGCCATACTCCCCGCCTTCGAGGTTGACCGTCCCCCCCTGGCGCGAGCCGGTGAGCACCTGCACCACGCCGCCCACGGCGTTGCTGCCGTAGAGGGCGCTGAACGGCCCGCGCGCCACCTCGACGCGCTCGACGCCGTCGAGCGGCACGAACTGCCAGTTGGCGCCGCCGAAGTAGGGATCGTTGAGCTGGATACCGTTCCAGAGCAGCAGGGTCTGGTTGGAGTTGGTGCCGCGGGTGAACAGCGAGGTCTGCTGGCCGGCGGGGCCGGCCTGGGTGATCGAGATACCGGGAACGGTGCTCACCAGCTCGGAGAGGTCGGTGGCCTGGCGGGCCGCGATCTCCTTCTGGTCGATGACGGTGGCCGAGGCGGGGACGTCCTCGCGGTCCTCAGGATCGAGGGAGGCGCTGACGACGACGGAGTCGCTGAAGACGGGAACCGGGTTTTGAGCCCGAGCCGGAAGTCCGCCCCCGAGGACGCCGGCTATCAGAAACGGGACGATCTGGCGCATGAGACGTGCTCCTTTCGGAATGCAACGCCTCTCCTGGGAATGGGGGATGAAAAGAGAGCACGAGATGCCGCGCAATCCCTCGCCCGCACCCCGGGGGAGGCATTCTCGACGAGCGGCAGGTCTCCTGGCTCCCGGATCTTCCTACTCCCGGACCTTCCCACACGGGCGACCCTTCTGGATCTCTCCCGTGCAGTGGCACTTCCGGTTTCGTACCCGGTTACAGTGGCGGGGGCCGCGCCGGTTTCACACCGGCTTCCCTCAAGACGCGAGAACCTCCCCTTTCGAGGAGGCTCCGGCATCACCGCGTCGTCTGGTTTGTCAAAGAAGCCCTCCACGGCGGAGGACCCTGGTCGAGAAACTCTTGCCGCGGCTACTGCTGCGGCGGCGGGGCGGCGCCAGCGCCGCTGAGGCCGCCGAAGGGGACCCCTGAGTTCGCGCCGTCCGCGTTGGCCGGCGTATTGATATTACCTGAGTTGAGCCCGCCGAGGCTGCCCATGCCGGAGAAGCCGATCCCGTAGCTGACCGGGATGCCACCGCCCCTGCCGGGCTCGGCGAACTGCTGGATCGAGTAGTTCTGCCGCTGCTCCTGGAGGTCGAGCATCCGGTTGGCGAACTCGAGGTAGCGGTCGGTGATCAGGTCCTGCTTGGTCTTGGTCTCGTCGGGCAGGTCGTTCGGAGCGCGGCCGAGCGCGATGGCCTTGTCGCTGATCCGGATGCCGAAGCCCTGGGTCGGGTCCTCGGCGCGGACGCTCTGGACCTCGTCCTTGGGGAAGCCGACCCAGTTGCCCACCTCGGTCAGGAGGAGCACCATGTTCGGGTCCCAGCTCGCCTGCTGCGGCTGGCGCGCGGTCTCAACCACGGTTCCGTTCGTCAGAGTGACGTAGAAGACGTCGGCCGACGCCGGCACGGCGAGCAACGCCAGGGCGACCAGCAACGGCGAAACACGAGCCAGGAAGCGGGACATGGAATCCTCCTGCGGCGGACCGCATTCATTGAAAGCTCCTACAAGCTTAGCACCAATTTCATCAAAGTGCATAGGCCAGCTCCTCCCGCAACTGCTCCCGAAACAGCACCGCCCCGCCGTGGGCGGGGTGGCGCAGGGCGGGGGCGTCGACGCCGAGCTCGGCGAGGGCTCCCTGGGCGGTGCGGCCGACGGCGAGCACGCGGGCGGCGGGGATCTCGGCGAGGAGCCGCTCCAGGACGTGCAGGTTGGCGGCGACCAGGCTCCGCTCCGGCGTGCGGTTGCTCAACGGTCCGCGCGCGCCGTAGGGGTGCCAGGGGAAAGAATTCCAGAGCAGGGCGCCGCGGGCCTCGCCGCCCAGGGCGTCCCAGACGATGCTCCCCGAGGGCTCGAGCCAGAGTGCCGGGTTGCGGCTGGTGGCCAGGAAGGGGGAGCCGGCCCAGGGGAGCCGCCGGCCGTCGGACCCGGCGAGCTGGCGCTCGCTGGTGAAGGCGATGCCGGAGAACCGGCCGCCGCGAAAGCCGAGCGCCTCGCCGACCAGCACCAGCCGCGGCGTCTCCACCCGTTCGAGATAGGCCTCCAGGTTCTCCCGCCGCCGCCGGGGCGCCGCCGGGCCGTCGAGCTCCGGGAACGCCTCGCGGTAGGGGTTCACCACCCCGGGGCAGGCTCCCCGGGGTCCCCGGTAGAGGAGGCGGAGGACGGGGGAGAGATCCACGTCGAAGGCTCAGGCGGCGGTGAGAATGAGCGGCTCGCCGCGCCGGATGACGATCGTGTGCTCGTAATGGGCGGTGAGGGAGCGGTTGTCGGTGCGGATCGTCCAGCCGTCCGGCTCGGTGACGAGCTGCGCCGGCTCGGCCGAGATCATCGGCTCCACGGCGAGCACCAGGCCGTCGGTCAGCGGCGTCCGCGACCGGGGGTCGTAGAAGTTCGGCACCTCGGGCGCCTCGTGGATCGTCTTGCCGACGCCATGGCCGCAGAGGTTGCGCAGCACGCTGAAGCCGTGCCGCCGCACCTCCCCCTCGACCGCCCGGCCGATGTCGTTGACCTGCTGGCCGACCCGCGCCACCGCGAGCGCCTTCTGGAACGCCGCCCGGGCGCACTTGCGGAGCTTGCGGCCGATGAGGGAGATGGGGGGCAGCAGCACCGTCGTCGCCGAGTCCGCGATGTAGCCGCCGAGCTCGGCGGTGACGTCGATCTTGACCACGTCCCCCGGCTCCAGGCGGCGCGGTCCGGGGACGCCGTGGACGATCTGCTCGTTGACGCTGATCAGGTTGAAGCCGGGGAAGTTGTAGGTCATCTGCGGCGCCGACCGCGCTCCGTGCCGGCGCAGAAAGCCGGCGCCCACCTCGTCGAGCTCCGCCGTGGTCATCCCCGGCCGCGCCGCCGCGACCATCGCCTGGATCGCCTCGCCCACGAGTTTCCCCACGAGCGTCATCCCGGCGAGGTCTTCCTTTGAGCTGATCGTCATGCCTGGTCCTCCGTCGAGGCGTCAGTGTATAGCCTTACAATGGCAAGACGTCATGAGCGATGAGAGCCCAGCGGCGGAACCCTCCGGGTTCGTAGAGTTGGCCCAGCTCGAGGTGGACCCTCGTTCGGTCCGGCTCCTCGACCGCGAGCTCTGCCTGGAGAAGCGGGTGGTCGTCTTGGGGAAGGTGGACCCGCGGGGGAGCGAGACGGTGCGGGTCGGCATGCTGCCGCCGGTCCGGCGGTCGCTGGTGCGCGAGGTCGGCGGCCTGCTCGGCCGGGCGGTGCGGCCGGTGCCGCTCAACGACTGGGAGATCCGGCGGGCGATCGACCTCGGCTGGGGAGCCGCGGGTCCGGGCGTCGACGCCGGCTCGCTCCTCCTGCGGCCGGTCCCCGCCTTCACCTTCGCCGCCGGGGCATCCGTGCCGGAGATCCTGGACGAGATCCTCGGCCGCGCCGTCGAGCTCGGCGCCAGCGACATCCACATCGAGACCTACGACCAGGACGTGGACGTCCGGTTCCGGATCGACGGCACGATGCGGCAGGTCGCCACCGCGCTCGCCCAGGACAACGTGCCGGCGGTGATCGCGCGGCTCAAGGTGCTCGGCGGCCTCGACATCGCCGAGCGGCGGCGGGCGCAGGACGGGCGCATCCAGGCGGTCTATCGGGGGAACGGGATCAAGCCGCCGCGCGCGGTCGACTTCCGGCTCTCCGTCATCCCCGGTCCGTACGGCGAGGACGCGGTCCTCCGCATCCTCGACAGCGCCGCGCCCCTCGCCCTCGACCGCCTCGGCCTCGACGACGGGATGCGGTCCACCCTCGAGAGCCTGATCGCCAGCCCGGAAGGGATGCTGCTGGTCACCGGACCCACGGGGAGCGGCAAGACGACCACCCTCTACGCCGCTATCCATCACATCAACACGCCGGAGAACAAGATCCTCACGGCCGAGGATCCGATCGAGTACTACTTCCCGAAGACCAACCAGAAGCAGGTCTCCGAGCAGATGAGCTTCGCCGATTACGCCCGGGCCTTTCTGCGCCAGAACCCGGACGTGATCCTGATCGGCGAGGTGCGCGACGAAGAGACCGCCGACGCCGCCGTGCGCGCGGCGCAGACCGGGCACCTGGTGCTCTCGACCCTGCACACCGGCGACGCCGTGCTCACCGTCGCGCGCCTGCTCACCCTCGGTATCGATCCGCCCCTGATCGCCGGCTGTCTCCTCGGCTCCCTCTCGCAGCGCCTGCTGCGGCGCCTCTGCGAGCATTGCCGCGCCGAAGCCGCCCCGGACGAGAACGAGGCCCGCCGCCTCAGCCTCAACCCGGGCGATCGCGGCTTCTGCCGTCCCGTGGGTTGTGAGGCCTGCGCCGGCACCGGCTTCCGAGGCCGGCTAGGGATCTACGAGCTCTTCGTCCCCGACGAGGAGATGGCCGACCAGATCGCCCGCGGCGAGCCCGCCAACCGCCTCCGCGCCGCCGCCCGCGAGCGGGGGATGCGGACCCTCCTCGACGACGCCCTCGCCAAGGCGCGGGCCGGCCTGGTGCCGCTGTCGGAGATTTTGCGGGCGGTGCCGTACCGGATTCTGGAACGGGGGTGAGAGGGCGCTCTCCCCTCCTTCAAGCGATCTTCTGTTGAATCCTCTCGGCCAGGGCCGCTACCGCGGGCTCCTGGAGCAGGGTGAAATGGTCGCCGGGCAGGGTCTCGACGTCGAGTCCGCCCGGGGCCAGCGGGCGCCAAAGGGCGGCGAGGTCGACGTCCTCCTCGTGGGGCTGGTCGCCGGCGAGGAAGAGGGCGACCGGGCCGGTGAGGGGGCTAGGCCGGTAGGAGCGCAGGGCCGCGAGGCGGGCGCGAACCGCGGCGCGGAGGTCGGGATCGGGAACCTCGTCCCTGAGGTCCGGGATCGCGGCGGCGGGGTCCGGCGGCCGGCTGTCGATCAGCACCAGGAGCGCGATCTCCTCCCCGCGCTCCTCCAGGCGGCGGGCGGTTGCCCAGGCCACGATCCCCCCGAACGACCACCCCCCCAGGAGGTAGGGGCCGCGCGGCTGCGCGGTGGCGATCGCCGCGGCGTAGCGCTCGGCCAGAACCTCCAGGCCCTCGCCGCCGCCGTCCTCCGTCTCCAGTCCGTAGAGGGGGCCGGGGAGCCGGCGGGCGAGATCGGCGTAACAGAAGGTGCGCCCATCCAGGGCGTGGAACCAGAAGGACGTCCTCCCCTCCCCGCCTTCGCGCAGCGGCACCAGCGGCGGAGCCACGCGGCCCGCGGGGGCCGACCGGATCTCCGCCGCCAGCGAGGCGAGGGTGGCGCCGCGGAACAGGGCGGCCAGGGGGAGCCGCCGGCCGAGCTCGCGCTCGACGCGGGCGATCAGTTGGACGGCGAGCAGCGAGTGCCCGCCGAGGGCGAAGAAGCCGTCCTCGCGCCCCACCTCCCCGACCTCCAGCAGCTCCGCCCAGATCGCCGCCAGCCGCCGTTCCAGCGCATCGGCCGGAGGAGTCGAGCCGCGCGGCGCGGCGGGGCGCCCGGCGGCCTGCCGCGCGAGTGCCTCCCGGTCGACCTTGCCGTTCGCGGAGAGCGGCAGCTCCGGCAGAACGGTCAGCTCGGCGGGGATCAGGTGAGCGGGGAGCTGCCGGGCGAGGAATTCGCGCAGCGCCTCCGGATCGAGGTCGCCGTCCGCCGCCACGAAGCCCGCCAGCCGCCGGTCTCCCGAGGGGAGATCGCGGGGCACGACGGCGGCCTGGCGGACGCCGGGGCAGCGTTCCAGGGCGGCCTCGACCTCGCCCGGTTCGACGCGGAAGCCGCGGATCTTCACCTGGCCGTCGGCGCGGCCCAGGAGGTGCAGGCGGCCGTCGGAGAGCCAGCGGGCGAGGTCGCCGGTGCGGTAGAGGCGCGCGCCGGGCTCGGCGGACCACGGGTCGGGCACGAACCGTTCGGCGGTGAGGTCCGGACGGCCGAGGTAACCGCGCGCCAGGCCCGCGCCGCCGAGGAAGAGCTCGGCCGGCACGCCCGCGGGCGCCAGCTCCATCTCGCGGTCCAGCAGGAGCACCCGGGAGCCGGCGATCGGCCGGCCGATGGTGACCGGCTCCCCCGCCGCCAGCTCGCCGGCGGTCGCCCAGACGGTCCCCTCGGTGGGGCCGTATTCGTTGAGCAGCGGCACGCCGGCAAGGGCGGCAGCATGGCGCCGGGGGAGATCGGCCGGGCAGGGCTCGCCCGCTACGATCACCGCCGCGAGCGAGCGGAGCCGCCGGGGAGGAGCCGCGTCCAGGATCAGCCGCCAGAGGGATGGGATGCCCAGCCAGTGCGAGACCCGCCGGGCCTCGACGAGCTCCGCCAGGCGGACCGGATCGGCCGCCTCCCCCTCCGCGGGGAGGACCAGCGCGCCGCCCTGGCAGAGGGTCCAGAAGAGGCCCGCCACCGAGCTGTCGAACGCCAGGGAGGGGACCAGCAGGAAGGCGGAGACCGGCGCGGTATACCCCTCCAGCCGGGCGCGGGTCGAGGCCAGCAGGCCGGCGCGCGTCACCACCACCCCCTTCGGCCGGCCGGTGGAGCCGGAGGTGTAGAGCACGTAGGCCGGGGAGGCGGACGGCGCCGCCGGCCCCGGCGCGGGATCCTGAGCGGCGTCCTGAAGGTCCGCCGCCGCGAGATCGGCCTCGTTCAACGTCAGGGCCGCGCGGGCATCGGCGGTCATCCAGGCCAGCCGCTCCTCGGGATAGCCGGGATCGAGGGGGAGGTAGGCCCCTCCCGCCCCCAGCACGGCGAGGATGGCCACGATCGCCTCGGGGCTCTTGGGGAGCTGGATCGCCACCGTGACCTCCGGCCCCACGCCACGGGCGCGGAGGATTCCGGCGAGGCGCGCGGCGCGGTTGTGGAGATCCCGGTAGGTGATCTCCCGGTCTCCCCGTACTACGGCCACCGCGCCGGGGGTCCGCCGCGCCTGGGCCGCGATCCGCTCCACGATTCCGGGCTCGTCGACCCCCGCCCCCGGCTCGTCCCCGCCGGCCGGCGCCGGCCAGGGCTCGGCCCATTCCCGGAGCAGTTGCTGGCGCTCCCCCGCCGCGAGCAGCGGGAGGTCTCCCAACCGGCGGCCGGGGTCGGCGGCGAGCGCGCCGAGCAGCGCCTCCAGGTGCCCCGTCAGGCGCGCGGCCGTGGCGCGGTCGAAGAGGTGCGCGTCGTGCTCCAGCCAGCCGGCGATCCCCTCGGGGATCTCGGCCACGGACAGGGTGAGATCGAACTTGGCGGTCCCCGGCTCGATGGCGACCGGGGCGAGGGTCAGGCCGGGCAGCTCGAACTCCGGCAGCGGCGTGTTCTGGAGCGAGAGCATGACCTGGAAGAGGGGCGCCCGGGCGAGCTCGCGCTCGGGGCGGAGCTCCTCGACCAGCTTCTCGAACGGCAGATCCTGGTGGGCGTAGGCGCCGAGCGCCATCTCGCGGCAGCGGCCGAGCAGGGCGCGGCCGGTGGGATCGCCCGTCAGGTCGGCCCGCAGGGCGAGGGTGTTGACGAAAAAGCCGATCAGCGGCTCCAGCTCGACGCGGGTGCGGCCGGCGATCGGCGTGCCGACGGCCAGCAGCTCCTGCCCCGCCCAGCGGCCGAGCACCGCGGAGAAGCCGGCGAGGAGGATCATGAACAGGGTCGCCCCCTCGCGCCGGGCGAGCCCCGCGACGTCCGCGGCGACCGCCGGCGGCAGAGCGAGCGGGCAGCGGGCGCCGCGGTAGGCCGGGGTGGCCGGACGCGGCCGGTCGGTGGGAAGCGCCAGCGCGGGCACGTCGGCGAGTTGCCGGCGCCACCAGCCGAGCTGCCGGTCCAGGGCCTCGCCGGCGAGCCAGCCCCGCTGCCAGAGGGCGAAGTCGGCGTACTGGAGGCTGAGCGGCGCCAGCGGCGAGGGCTCCCCGGCGGCAGCGGCCCGGTAGAGGTCCGCGGTCTCGCGCAGGAAGACCCCCAGAGACCAGCCGTCCGAGACGATGTGATGGAAGACGGCGAGCAGCAGGCCCTCCTCCTCGCCGAGGCGGAGCAGCGACACGCGCAGGAGCGGACCCCGGCTGAGGTCGAAGGGCCGGCGCGCCTCGGCCTGGGCGAGGCGCGCGGCCTCCTCCTCGCGCTCGGAGAACGGCAGCCGCGAGAGGTCGAGGACGGGGATCTCGACCGGCATCTCCTGTTCGACGATCTGGACCGGCCAGCCCGCGGTCTCCGCTATCTCCGGAAAGCGGGTGCGCAGGGCCTCATGGCGCCGGACGATCTCGCGGAAGGCGGCCGCCAGCGCCGGGACATCGAGCCGGCCGCGCAGCCGGACGGCCACCGGCACGTTGTAGAACGGGCTCTCCGGCTCCAGGCGGTCGAGGAACCAGAGGCGCTGCTGGGCGAAGGAGAGCGGGACGCCGCCGGCGGGCCGGGGCTGGGGGCCGAGGGGGGGCGCCAGGGTCCCTTCCCCTTCCCGCAGGGCGCGCTCGATCTCCCGCCCCAGAGCGGAGAGGACCGGCGCCGCGAACAGAGCGCTCAGCGGCAGCTCCAGGGCGAAGGCCTCGCGCAGGCGGGAGACGAGCTGAGTGGCGAGCAGGGAGTGGCCGCCCAGCTCGAAGAAGTCGTCGTCCGCGCTCACCCGCGGCAGCCTGAACACCTGGGCCCAGAGGCCGCACAGCACCTCCTCCACCGGCGTGCGCGGCGCCGTCCAGGCGCGGCCCGCCGCCGGCCCCCCTGCTCCGGGCGCGGGCGTCCCGGGCGCGGGCAGGGACCGGCGGTCCACCTTGCCCGTTGAGGTGAGCGGCAGGGCGTCGAGCACCATGAACTCGGAGGGGACCATGTAGGCCGGCAGGAGCCGGCGCAGGAAGCCGCGCAGCTCCGCCGCCCAGGGCTCGGACGCCGGCAGCCCCGGCCGGGGGACGGCGTAGGCGACCAGCCGCGCCTCGCCCGGCAGGTCCGGAGGGCGGAAGTCGACGACCACGGCCGTCTCGATCCCGGGGTGGCGCGCGAGGGCCGCCTCGACGTCCCCCAGCTCGATGCGGAAGCCGCGCACCTTGACCTGGCTGTCGCGCCGGCCCAGGAACTCGATTCGCCCGTCCGGCAGCCGGCGGCCGAGGTCGCCGGTGCGGTAGAGGCGCCCGCCGGGCTCCCCCGCGAGGGCGCCCCAGGGATCGGGCCGGAAGCGCTCGGCCGTGAGGTCCGGCCGGCCGAGATAGCCGCGGGCGAGGCCGCGGCCGCCGAGCCAGATCTCCCCCGGCACGCCCGGGAGCACCGGCTGCAGGTCGGCGTCGAGCAGCAGGGCCCGGCCGCCCGGGGCCGGAAGGCCGATGGGCGGCGTCCCGGTCTCCCCGTCGTCGATCCTGGCGAGGGTGGCGTAGATCGTCGCCTCGGTAGGGCCGTAGGCGTTGAAAAGGCGGCGCCCCGGAGTCTCCAGGAGGGTGCGGGCCAGCCCCGGGGGGAGGGCCTCGCCGCCCAGAACCAGCGTGCGGACCCCGGGCGGGATGCCACCGCTGCGCAGCAGCTCCGCCCCGGTGGACGGGACGAAGGCGGCCAGCCGCACGGCGTCGCGGGCCGGCAGGCGCGGCAGGTCGAGCGCGCTCTCCGCCAGCACGGCGGCGCCGCCGTGGGTGAGCGGGAAGAACAGCTCGAAGACCGAGAGATCGAAGCAGACCGAGGCCCCCGCCAGCATGCCGGTACGCTCCTCCGGCGGATAGAGGTCGGCGGCGCCGGCGAGGAACGCCGCCACGCTCCGGTGCTCCACCGCCACCCCCTTGGGGCGCCCCGTCGAGCCGGAGGTGTAGATCACCACGAAGAGCTGGGCCGGATCGACCCTGGGCAGCCCGGCCGCGGAGCTGAGCCCGGCGAGGTCCTCGAGGTCGATCCGCAAGGCTGCCTCCTCGCCCTCCTCCCAGGGCCCCAGGCCCCGGCGGGTCACCAGCGCCCGGGCGCCGGAGTCCTCCAGCATGGCGTCCAGGCGCTCGCGCGGAGCGTCGGGGTCCAGGGGCACATAGGCGGCCCCCGCCTGGAGGACCCCGAGGATGGCCGCCACCAGGTCCGGCGAGCGGTCGAGGAGGATCGCCACCCGCGCCTCGGCGCGCAGGCCGAGGGCGAGCAACCGGCGCGCCACCCGGCCGGCCCGCGCCGCCAGCTCGCCGTAGGTCACCGCCTCCCCGCGCCAGAGCAGGGCCGGAGCCTGGGGCGCGCGCGCCGCCTGGTCCGCGAACAGCTCGTGCACGGCCCGCTCCTCCACGGGCGGTCCGGGGGTGGCGCTCCACTCGATCACCACCTGCTGCCGCTCGGCCGCGTCGAGCAGGCAGAGGGCGTCGTGGGGCGCGCCGGGATCCGCCGCGACCGCCTCCAGGATGCGGGCATAGCGCGCCGCGATGGCCTCCACCTCGGGGGTGCCGAGGCCGGCAAGGGGGTAGTCGAAGAACAGGAGGACGCGATGGGTGGTCTCCTGCACGTTGAACTGGGCGGTGAGGGGGAAATACGTCTGCTCCGTGCCGCCGCCGCCGAGCACCGTCATCCCGGGGAAGCTCGCCAGCCGGTCGTAGACGTGGAAATGGGTGAAGTTGAACAGGACGTCGAACAGCGGCCGGCCCACACCCGGCTGCTTCTGCTGCAGCTCGGAGAGCGGGAAGCGCCGGTAGGCGAGCAGCTCGCGCTCGGCCTCGAAGACCTGGCGGGCCAGGGCGAGCCACGAGCCCGGGGCGAGATCGAGCCGGAAGGGCATGGCGTTCAGGAAGCCGCCGATCACCCGGTCGCCGTCGGCCCCTTCCGGGCGGCCGTTGGCGAGCACGCCGGAGATCACGTCGCTGCTGCCGGTCAGGAAGGAGAGGGCCTTCAGATGGACGGCGAGGAGGAGGTTCTTGAGCGGCGCCGAGGCGGCGCGTGCGGCGGCCCGCAAGCCGTCCGAGATCCATTCCGGAATCGGCACTCCCAGGTTCCCCATCAGCGCCTGCCCCGGGTCCGGCGCCCGCCGGCGGGCGAGAGGGCTCGCGGGCAGGCTCCCGGCGCCGCCGCCGTCCATGCGCCGCTCCCAGTAGAGCCGGCACTTCGCGGAGTCCAGGGCCTCGCGCTCCAGGGCGACGAAGTCGCGGAAGGAGGCGGCGAGCGGCCGGTCGTCCAGGGGCGGCAGCTCCGCGGCGGCGGGGACGACGCCGGCCGGCAGCAGAACCAGGTAGCGATGGAACAGCTCGGTGAGGAAGAGCCCCACGCTCCAGCCGTCCAGGAAAGGCTCGGAGAGGGTGAGCTGGAAAGCTTCGTCGCTGCGCCGATGCACATGGAGGCGCACCAGGGGGGGCCGGCGCCAGTCGAGCTTGCGGCGCTGCTCGACGGCGAACCAGCGGCCGAAAGCCTCCTCCCGCTCCTCCGGCGCCAGATGCCGCAGGTCCTCCACCACGAGGGGAACATGCACCCGCGCGTGGACCAACTGCAAAGGCTCGGAGAACCCTTCCAGGGCAAAGGAGCTGCGCAGCATGGGATGGCGGGCCACCATGCGGTCGAGCGCCTCTTGCAGGCGCGCGGCGTCGAAGTGGACCTGGAGGTGAAAGCTGGTCAGGTAGATCAGGTAGTCCGGGCTGTACTCGCTATGGAAGACCAGCCCGGCCAGGGTGCGGGCCAGGGGGAAGGCGTCCTCGATCCCCTCGGGAAGCCGCGCCCGGTCCTCCGGGGAGAGGAGGTCGGCGGCGGCCGGCGCGCCCGCCCGGCCCTCTCCGGCGGACTCCTCGGGAGCGGTGCGGACGGCGCGGGAGAGGGTGCGGACCGTCGGAAACCGGAAGAGGTCCTGGAGGGTGAAGAGCACCCTCCGCTCCTCGGCGCGGGCGCGCACCTGGATGGCGCGGATCGAGTCGCCGCCGAGGTCGAAGAAGTCGTCGTCCAGGCCGATCTGGGGCCGGTTGAGCACCTCGCCCCAGCTCGCCGCGAGGGCGCGCTCCACCGGGGTTTCGGGCGGCGCGAAGAGAGCGGCGGGGACGGCGGTGAGGCCGGGCGCGGGAAGGGCGGCGCGGTCGAGCTTGCCGTGGCGGGTCAGGGGCAGGGCGGGCAGGATCACGAAGGCCGCCGGCACCATGTGGCCGGGGAGGCGGTCCTGGAGGAAGGCCCGCAGCCCGGCGGCCGGGACCGCCTCTCCGCGCGGCACCACGTAGGCCACCAGCCGCCGCTCGCCATCCTCCTCCTCGCGGGCCAGGACGGCGCACTCCCGCACCCCGGGATGGCCCTCCAGGGCCGCCTCGATCTCTCCCAGCTCGATACGGAAGCCGCGCACCTTGACTTGGCTGTCGATCCGCCCGAGCACCTCCAGCTCGCCGCTGGGAAGCCAGCGGGCGAGATCCCCCGAGCGGTAGAGGCGCTCGCCGGGTACCGTCGAGGACGGATCGGGAACGAAGCGCTCCGCGGTCAGCTCCGGACGCCCGAGATAGCCGCGGGCCACTCCCGCGCCCGCGACGCAGATCTCGCCGGGGACGCCGATGGGCACCGGCCGGAGCGCCCGGTCGAAGAGCCGGATGGCGAGGTCCGCGATCGGCCGGCCGATCGGGCTCAGCGCGGCGCGGGCGTCGTCCGCGGCAAGGGTCCGCCAGGTGACGTGCACCGTCGTCTCGGTGATCCCGTACATGTTGACCAGCCGGGGGCGGCGGTCGCCGAAGCGCTCGAACCAGGGGGCGAGATGGCGGGGATCGAGCGCCTCGCCGCCAAAGATGACCAGGCGCAGGGGGAGGTCCCCCGCGCCGTCGCGGCAGGCGACGGGGATGAGCTGCCGGAACGCCGACGGCGTCTGGTTGAGCACCGTCACCCCCTCGCCGCGGAGCAGGTCGAGGAAGGCGTCGGGAGCGCGGCTCGCCCAGTAGGGGACCACCACCAGACGGCCGCCGTAGAGGAGGGCGCCCCAGATCTCCCACACCGAGAAGTCGAAGGCGAAGGAGTGGAACAGGGTCCAGACGTCCCCCTCACCGAAGCCGAAATCCGCCGCCGCGAAGAGCCGGGCGACGTTGCGGTGGGTGACGACCACCCCCTTGGGACGGCCGGTGGAGCCGGAGGTGTAGATGACGTACGCCGGATGGTCGGCAGACGGCTCCTCGCCACCGGCCCAGGGCGGGAGCGGGAGGGGCGAGCAGCGGGCGATGAGCGGTTCGTCGGCGTCCAGGAGCACCAGCCGCGGGCCGTCGAGGCTCCCGGCCAGCTCGGAACGGGTGACCACCAGCGGCGCGCGGGCATCCGCCAGCAGGAAGGCCAGGCGCTCCCGCGGATACCCAGG
>JBDSHF010000088.1:0-19713 GCA_039918595.1 Thermoanaerobaculia bacterium | reverse complement strand
TGGTGCTCGGCCTGACGTTCCTCTACTTCGTCCAGCGCTACAACCTGCTGCGGCTCTCGATGTCCTTCCGCAGCCTGCGCCGCTTCCTCGGCCTCCTCGCCCTGGTCGGGCTGGTGATGCTGGTCGGCGCGGCCATGGGCGCCGGCGGCACGGCGGAGTTCCGGCGCATCGTGGCCTGGGGGATCCTGGCGGCGCTGCTCGCCGCCGCCGTCTATACGCCGGTCCAGCAGGCCGCCCTCCGCCGTTTCGCCTGGCTGCGCCGTCTCCTGGGGGTGAGCATCACCGCCGAGGAGCTGGAGCGGCTCACCGGCCAGCTCCAGTCCTTCGATCTCGACGAGGACCGGATGCGCGAGCTGACCGCCCGCGAGATCGGCCAGTGGCTCGCCACCCGGGCGCGCTTCCTGCCGTCGGTAGAAGAGCTGGCCGTGCTTTGGGAGCACTTCGCCGAGACCCAGGCCCACGCCTTCAACCGGCTCGACGCGCCGACGCCCCGGCTCGCCGCCCTCCTGCAGCGGGCCGACCTTCAGGCCGCCTTCCCGCTGCGGGTGGGGGGCGAGCTGACCGGCGTGCTGGTGGTGGAGATCAGCCCCGCCGCCGGCGGCTATCAGGAGGGGGACATGGAGACGGTGCAGATCGTGCTCCGCCAGCTCGCCGCCGCGCTGGAGGTCCGGCGTCTCCTGGAGGCGCGCCTCGCCACCGAGCGCCGGCTGGCCGAGCGCGAGCGCCTGAGCCTCCTCGGCATGGTCGCCGCCTCGCTCGCCCACGAGCTCAAGAACCCGCTCTCGGGGATGAAGGCGCTGGCGCAGACGGTGCGCGAGGAGCTGGCGGCCGTGGACCCGGAGAGCGAGCAGGCGCGGGACCTGGGGATGATCGTCGAGCAGATCGACCGCCTGCATGGGGTCTCCCGCGAGATCCTCGACTTCGCCCGCTCCCCGGAGGCCGCCTCGAACGGTGGGGTGGACCTCACCTCCCTCCTGCGCGGCACCCTCTATGTGCTCGGCCACCAGGCGCGGCGGCGGGGGGTCGAGCTGGACGCTGCGGGCGTCGAGGAGGTCGGCGCCGTCGGCGGCACCAGCGCCACCTGGCAGACGGTGCTGCTCAATCTGCTGCTGAACGCCGCGCAGCACGCGCCGGCCGGCTCGACGGTCGGGGTCCGCCTGCGCCGCAACGGCGGCGGGATCGTCTTCGCCACCGAGAACGCCGGTCCGGCAATCCCGCCCGAGATCGCCGGCCGCCTGTTCCAGCCCTTTGTGACCGTGGGAGGCGACGAGGGGGGCACCGGCCTCGGGCTGGCCCTGGCGGCGCGGCGGGTGCGCGAGCTGGGCGGTACGATCGAGGTGACGAACGAGCCCGGAAAAATCGTGTTCCAGGTCCGCCTGGAGGAGGCCGCGTCTTGAAGAAGCCCCGCATCCTGGTCTGCGACGACGAGCCGGTGGCCCGCCGGGGAGCCGCGCGCGCCCTCGGCGCCGAGTCCTACGACATCCTGGAGTGCATCGACGGCCGGGAGTGCCTGGCCGCCCTGGAGCGCCCCCGGCACGGGGTCGACCTCATCCTGCTCGATCTGCGGATGCCGGGGATGGACGGCATGACGACCCTCGCCCATCTCACCGCCCTGCCCGCGCCGCCGCCGGTGGTGGTGGTGACCGCCGACTCCTCCCTGCGCTCGGCGATCGAGGCGGTGAAGGCCGGGGCCGCGGACTACCTCGCCAAGCCCTACGAGATCGACGAGCTGCGCTTCGTGGTGACCAAGACCCTGGAGACCGCCCGGCTGCGCACCGAGAACCGGCGGCTGGCCGAAGAGGTGAGGCGCCTCGCCGGCTCCCGCCGGCTGTCGGGCGAGTCGCCGGCGATGCGGGTGGTGATGGACGCCATCGAGCGCGTGGGGCCGGCGGCGGCCGGCGTGCTGATCCGCGGCGAGTCGGGCACCGGCAAGGAGCTGGTGGCGCGCCAGATCCACGAGCTGAGCGAGCGGGCGCGCGGGGCCTTCGTGGCGGTGAACTGCGCCGCGATCCCCGACACCCTGGTCGAGAGCGAGCTCTTCGGCCATCGCCGCGGCGCCTTCACCGGCGCCGACCGCGACCGTCCCGGCAAGTTCCGGCAGGCGGACGGCGGCACCCTCTTCCTCGACGAGGTGGGGGACATGGCGCTCGCCGCCCAGGCCAAGCTCCTGCGGGTGCTCCAGGAGGGGATCGTCGAGCCGCTGGGGGGTGGCGATCCGGTGATGGTCGACGTCCGGGTGCTGGCCGCCACCCATCGCGATCTGAAGGCGATGGCCGCCGAGGGGCGGTTCCGGGAAGACCTGTTGTTCCGCCTGCGGGTGGTGGAGATCGAGCTGCCGCCGCTGCGCGACCGTGCCGGCGACGTCCTCCTGCTGGCCCGCCAGTTCCTGGCCGCCTCCTCCCGCGCCGGCCTGTCGCTGGCGCCGGAGACCGAGCGGGCGCTGCTCGCCTACCCCTGGCCGGGCAACGTCCGCGAGCTGGCCAACGCCGTCGAGCGGGCGACGATCTTCTGCCGCGGCCTGGTCATCCAGCCCGAGGACCTGCCGGGGGAAGTGCGCGCCGCCGCCGCACCGGCGGCGGAGGGCGATCCCCTGGCCTGGGACCCGGAGGACGACTTCCAGACCGCCAAGCGGAAGGTCGTCGAGCGTTTCGAGCGCGCCGTCCTCATCGAAGCCCTGCGCGAGCATGGCGGCAACATCTCGCAGGCCGCCCGCAAGCTCGGCCTGCACCGCCAGAACCTCCAGCAGAAGCTGCACGAGCTGGGGATCGCGGCGGAGAGCTTCCGGGGGGAGTGAGGAGAGGGGAGAGACGAAAATCCCCCTTCCTTCGTATGCTCATTGCCATGAGCGATCAACTCCGTGATCCCGAGCTGGACCAGCTCGTCCGCTCGCTGAACGAACAGAGCTCCAGCCGCGAGCCGGACCTCGCTTTCGCTCCCGAAGCCTCCGAACCCGCGAGCCCCCTCACGCTCCGTACCCCTGCCCAGGCCGAAGTGGGGGAGGGGGAGCCGCTCGACCGCTTTCTGACCGAGCTCATCCAGCAGAAGGCGAGCGATCTGCTGCTGATCGCCGGCCTGCCGCCGATCTTCCGGGTCAACGGCCGGCTGCTGCGGATGGAGGAGCGGGGTCCCCTGGAAGGGGACGAGATCAAGAGGATGTTCCAGCCCCACCTCGGCGCCAAGGAGCGTCAGGAGATCGAGGAGCGCGGCTCGACCGACTTCAGCCTGCGCATCGCCCGCGGCCGCGTCCTCGACGAGGGGATCGGCTCGGCCTGGCGCTTCCGGATCAACGTCCACCGCCAGCGCGGCGAGCCGGCGGCGGCCGTGCGGGCGCTCCCCTCGGACATCCCGACCCTGGCGGGCCTCAACCTGCCGCCGATGCTCGCCGATCTGATCAAGCCGAGCCGCGGCCTGGTGCTCGTCTGCGGCCCCACGGGATCTGGAAAATCCTCCACCCTCGCAGCCCTGGTGGGGGAGATCAACCGCAGCCGCACCAGCCACATCATCACCATCGAGGATCCGATCGAGTACGAGCACCGCTCGATCCGCTCCGCCATCGAGCACATCGAGGTGGGGCGCGACTCCAGCTCCTTCCACGACGCGCTGCGCGCCTCGCTGCGGCAGGACCCCGACGTCATCCTGGTCGGCGAGATGCGCGATCTGGAGACGGTGGCGACCGCCCTGACCGCCGCCGAGACCGGCCACCTGGTGCTCTCGACCCTGCACACCAACGACGCGCAGCAGGCCGTGCACCGGATGGTCGACGTCTTCCCGCCGGCCCAGCAGTCGCAGATCCGCCACCAGCTCGCCCTGGCCCTGCACGCGATCGTGGTGCAGACGCTCGTCCCCCGCGCCGACGGCCGGGGGCGAGTCCCCGCCATCGAGCTGCTGCTCGCTAATTACCCCGTGCGGCACCATATTCGTAGCGACAACCTGCAGAAGCTGTACAACGAGATCACCCTCGGCAAGCGGCAGGGGATGATCTCGCTCGAGGAGTCGCTGGCGCTGCTCGTCCGGCAGGCGGCGATCGACGTCGAGGAGGGGCGGATGCGGGCGAGCCACCCCGAGGCGTTCGAGTCGTTCGTTCGCGGCTAGACGATTTCAGGTATCGTGGAAGGCCGAAACAATGGGGGGGAAGACGGATGCGACCGATTACCGCCAGTGACCTGATGAACCCGGAGGTTCTCACGGTCCGCGACGACATGACCGTACAGGATCTGGCGGCTTACCTGATCGAGAACGAGATCAGCGGCGCGCCCGTGGAGGACCCCCAGGGGCGCCTGGTCGGCGTCGTCTCCCTGGTGGATATCGCCGCCGTCGCCTCGGGCGAGGGGGACCGCCTCTCGCGCGACGGCTCGTCCTTCTTCATCGACGACGAGTGGGGGGAAGGGCCGGACGAGGAGGGAGTCGGGCAGTTGCCGACCGCCCAGGAAGGTCTGCGCGTCGCGGACATCATGAACCCCAAGATCTACTCGGTGAAAGAGGACGCCACCGTCTCCGAGATCGCCTCGCTGATGCTCAAGGGGCACATCCACCGCCTCCTCGTCACCCGCGAGGACCGGGCGGTCGGCATCATCACCACCTCGGATCTGCTGGGTCTGCTGGTCGGGGAGGACTGAGCAAACCAAAAGAACCCTGGCACCCGGCGTGCATAATCCGCGATCGAAGCTGTTGCACCTTTTTCGATCGAGGATACGACTATGGCGCTATCGCTCAAGCCGGAGCACCTGAAACGCTATGCGGACATCGCTCGCCTGCTGATCCAGCACGGACGGGCGGACCTGGTCAAGGCGGTCGACGTCGACCTGCCGGACGCTGAGATCGAACAAGAGGCCGTCGGCGGCGACCCGGAGAAGCTCGCCAGCGACCTCGAGGCGCTGGGGCCGACCTTCATCAAGCTCGGCCAGCTCCTCTCCAGCCGTTCCGACCTCCTGCCCGAGCCCTACCTGACCGCGCTGGCGCGCCTGCAGGACCGCGTCGCGCCGTTCCCCTTCGAACAGGTCGAGGAGATCGTCTCGACCGAGCTCGGGGTGCGGATCTCCAAGGCGTTCTCCGATTTCGACCCGCGCCCGCTGGCGGCCGCCTCGCTGGGGCAGGTCCACCGGGCGGCGCTGCGCGACGGCCGGCCGGTCGCCGTCAAGGTGCAGCGCCCCGGCATCCGGCAGGTGATCCTGGAGGACCTCGACGCCTTCGCCCAGATCACCGCGATGATCGACAAGCACACCGAGATCGGCCGGCGCTTCGCCTTTCAGGACATGCTCGAGGAGTTCCGCAAGACCCTGCTGCGCGAGCTCGACTACCGGCGCGAGGCGCTCAATCTCGTCACCCTCGCCAACAACCTGCGGGAGTACCAGCGGCTGTTCATCCCGCGGCCGGTGGACGATTACACGACCTCGCGCGTGCTGACGATGGATTTCGTCAAGGGGACGAAGATCACCGATCTTTCCCCCCTGGCCCGCATCGACCTCAATAACCAGGAGCTGGCCTCGGACCTCTGCAAGGCCTATCTCGACCAGATCCTGATCGACGGCTTCTTCCATGCCGATCCACATCCGGGGAACCTGCTGATCGCCGAGGACGGCCGGCTCGCCCTGCTCGACCTCGGCATGGTGGCGCGGATCGATCCGGCGATGCAGGAGCATCTCCTCAAGCTGATCCTCGCCGTCACCTCCGGCCAGGGGCAGGAGGCGGCCCAGGTCACGCTGCAGATCGGCACGCCGCTGGAAGGTCGGGACGAGGCCCGCTACCGGCGCGAGGTGGCCGATCTCGTGGGGAGCTACCAGAACGTCGTGGGCCAGCCGATGCAGGTCGGCCGCGCCGTCATCAACCTCGCCCGCCTGGCGGCCGAGAACAGCATCCGCCCCGCCCCGGAGCTGACCATGATGGGACGGGCGCTCCTGCAGCTCGACGAGACCGCGCGCGCCCTCGACGCCGATTTCGATCCCAACCAGATCGTGCGCCAGCACAGCGACTCGATCATGCGCCGCCACATGATGAAGAAGCTCTCGCCGGCCAACGTCTTCGCCTCGGCTCTGGAGATGCAGGACTTCGTGCAGCACCTGCCCGGCCGGCTCAACTCCGTGCTGGACAACATGGCCGCCAACAAGGTGCGGCTCAAGGTCGACGCCTTCGACGAGACCCGGCTGATGGACAACCTGCAGAAGATCGCCAACCGCATCGCGCTCGGCCTGGTGCTGGCGGCGCTGATCGTGGGCGCGGCGCTGATGATGCAGGTGAACACCCGCTTCCGGATCTTCGGCTACCCCGGCCTCGCCATGCTGCTCTTCCTGCTGGCGGCGGCCTGCGGGTTCGTCCTGATCCTCACCGTCTTCCTCAACGACGACTGGCGGGTCTGGCGTAAGCTGCAGCGCTGACGAAGGGGACCCTTGATGCAGAGACTTCGGAGGCTGCCGCTGATCGCCATCCTCGTCCTGGCGGCGCTCGCGCTGGTCCAGGGGGAGGCCTCGTCGCGGTCGCGGTCTCGACAGGCCTCGGGACAGACGGATGAAGAGTGGAGCCGGACCTCGCCGCCGGTCAACGTCACCCACATCTTCGAGGGGGAGATCAACCGGCGCGGCAAGCCGGTGGGCTTCCATTCACGGCCGGGCGGCCAGGACCCCGAGAACGCCCGCCTGACGCGGATCGTCGAGCGCCCCAACCGCACCGGAGTCTACACGGCCGAGGTCGAGATCCGCTCGAATTCCGGCTGGCTCGCCAAGCGCTCGACGCTCTATCCGGACCGCATGGACCGGGCGGCGGTGATCCGGGCGGTTCTCAACGCCTTCCATGACCGAACCGGAAACGGCGAAAAGTTCCGCGGCCCCTCCGGCCAGGGCTTCACGATCGAGGGGTACTTCCAGGGGGGGCGGATCAACACGGCCTATCCGATCTACAACCGGGGGGACCGGCCATGAAACTCGAGTTCTACAGGGATTCCGCCGGCGACCCCCGCGCCCGCTGCAAGGGACGTGGCCGGGTGTTGGCCGGCTTCCTGGAGAGCGATCTCCAGGACAGCCCGGCCGCCTCGCGCGAGCTGCTGAGCGCCATCGAACGGGTCGAGTCCGGCCGCGAGCCTTCCTGGGAGCGCACCGGCAACGCCTACACCCTCACCCTCTCGCCCAAGGGGGCCGCGGTCCAGGACGAGAACGCGGAAGATTCCAAACCCTACCGCCTGCCGCTGGCGGCGCTCCGCGAGGCGGTCGCCGGCTGGGCCTCTTTTCTCGAGGAGGGGCGGTAAAGGGTGGGGGTGGGGTGGAACACGGACTGACCAGGACTTACACGGACGGACAAGGACAGATCCCTTGTCCCTGTTCGTCCGTGTAAGTCCTTGTCAGTCCGTGTGAGTCCGTGTCTTCTTTCTTCCTTCCCTCAGCTCGTCTGCAAAATCGGAAAATCGAAGCTGGGCAAACCCCCGGGGCCGGTCATCAGGCTGAGCAGGACGCTCTCGAGCTCGCGCAGGCTCGGGGTCTCCATCAGCACCTGGCGCTCGGCGGGGGAGAGGGGGATGGCGTGGGCGATGGCGGTGACGATCTCCGTCCCTGCCATGTTCTCCATGATCGAGAGATCCATCTCCGAATCGTTGGCCTCGACGCGCTGCCGCACCAGGTCGCGCAGGACGGGGAACTCGAGCTCGTCCTCCACCTGATCGGGATCGTCGAGGAACTCGCCGTAGCTCACCACCACGCGGCGATACCCGCGATCGCAGGGGGCCTCGCCGATGACGCGGAAGCGGATGACGCCACCGGCGAGCACGAGATAGCGGTCCTCCTCCGGCTCGTGGAGCTCGCCGATGTAGCCCAGGCAGCCGACCTGGTAGACCGGCGGCCGGCTTCCCAGGCCGCGGGCGGCGGGGGAGTCGTCCTCCAGCGGCTGCACGATGGCGACGTAGCGGTCCGCCGCCATGGCGTCGTCCACGAGGTTGCGCTCGCCGGGCTCAGCGGCGGCGAAAGGGACGACGGTGCCCGGCAGCAGCAGCGGCTGCTCGAGGGGGAACAGAGGGAGGGTGGTCGGCAGCTCTTCGGGTTTCACGTGCCCCTATGATACAGACCCGCCGTCGAACCGGCTAATTGACCTGCGATGGGGGCGAGTTGTCCGGGGTCGTCGTCAGGTAGTTGAGCGAGAGGAGCTGGGCGAGGGTGTCGATCAGATCCTGGAAGCCCCGCGCCTCGAGCAGGGCCTGCCGCTCGGCGGGGGAGAACGGGGCGGTTTGCGCCATGAACAGGACGACCTGCCGCGGGGACATCGTCTCCAGCACGCCGGCGGAGCCGAACTGTTTGCGGCCGAACTCGACGATGCGGTCCTTGAACACCTCCAGCTTCCACCCCTCGGGCTCCGGTCCGCCGCCGGCGAGATCGGCGGCGAACTCCCCATACCCGACCGCCGCCCGCGGCACGCCACCCTCCGGTGGCAGCTCCTCGCGAATGCGGAAGCGGACGAGCCCTTCCAGCCGGACTTGCAGCCCGTCCGCCGACCGCCCCTCCTCATGGATGCGGGCCAGGCAGCCGACGGAGTAGAAGCCCGACGCGCTCCCGCCCTCCTCTCCGCTGGGCTGGACGACGCCGACATAGCCGCCCGCCGCCAGGGCGGCCGCGAGCACGCCGAGGTCGTGAGAATCGGTGACCGTGACCGGGAGCACCGTCTCGGGCAGCAGGAGCCACGGCACGAGCGGCAGCAGGTGAAGGGTGGCGGGGAGGTCGGCGAGCCGGAGGTCGGAACTCATGGGAAGCGATGATATCAGCCCCGGAAGGTGCGACGCGGGCATGTCGATGCATGACGTTCAAGGTCCGCGGCCTGCGGCCCCTCATCACCCCGGCCCTCTTCTCCCATCGCACTCCCCCCGACCGGGAGAAGAGGGAGCAGTTAGCTCGAAGTTAGTTCAAGTTGGCTCGGAGTTGTTTTGAGCTCCCTCTCTCCCGGTTGGGGGGAGTGCGGTGGGAGAGAGGGCTGGGGAGTGAGGGGTCAGCCCCGGAGGGGCGACAGTTTCAAGCGGCCCCGTTCTACAGCTCCGGCTCCACCCCGGTGATCCGCCGGAACGCCTCCACATACCGCTCGAGCGTCCCGCGCACCACGTCGGCGGGGAGCTCCGGCGGGGGGGACTCCTTGTCCCAGCCGGACTCGTCGAGCCAGTTGCGGACGAACTGCTTGTCGAACGAGGCGGGCTCCTCGCCGGGCAGCCACTGGGCGATGTCCCAGTAGCGGGAGGAGTCGGGGGTGAGGACCTCGTCGATCAGCAGCAATTCACCCGTGTCCACGGCGTGGCCGAACTCGAACTTGGTGTCGGCGAGGATCAGGTTGCGGCCGGTGGCGTGCTCCGCCCCCGCCTGATAGAGGGCGAGGGTGAGGTCGCGCAGGACGGCGGCGAGCTCCGGCCCCAGGGCGCTCTCGACGGCGGCGAAGTCGACGTTCTCGTCGTGCCCCTCCTCGGCCTTGGTCGCCGGGGTGAAGACCGGCGCGGGGAGCTGGCTCGCCCGCTGGAGGCCGGGGGGGAGCGGGATGCCGCAGACGGTGCCCGTCTGCACGTACTCGCGGTAGCCGCTGCCGGCGAGGAAGCCACGGGCCACGCACTCGAAGGGGACCACCCGCGCCTTGCGCGCCAGCACGGACCTCCCCCGCAGCCGGTAGCGATAGGGTTTCAGCGCGGCGGGGAAGTCCGCCGGATCGGTCGCCAGCAGGTGGTTGGGGACCACCGCCGACAGCCGCTGGAACCAGAAGTTCGAGAGCTGATTGAGGATCTTCCCCTTGCCGGGGATGCCCGGCCGCAGCACGTGGTCGTAGGCCGACAGCCGGTCGCTGGCCACGATCAGCAGCGCGTCGCCGAGATCGTAGACATCCCGCACCTTGCCCCGGCGCGGCGGCGGCAGCCCGGGGATCTCGCTCTGCCAGAGGACTTCCATGCCTAGCGTCTTATCACAGCTCAGCCGTGGCTCGGCCAGCTCTCGATGCTTTCGAGGATGCTGGTCGATTCGCGGTTGACGGCGGCGAGCAGCGGCTCGCTGGGGATCTCCTTCAGCTCCTCGGGGGGGATCGCCGCGGCGTCCACGATCTCGTAGACGGAAAGCTGATCGAGGCCCTTGAGGTGGGCGATGCCGAGCTTGCGGAAGCCGATCTGCAGGCGCTCGCCGCCATCGTCGAACCTGCAGACGATGTAGGCGCGGTCCCCCTCGCTGCCGCGAAAGAGGCGGATGCCGGCGGTCTCCTGGTCGAGCTGGGTGAGAAAGGGGCCGGTGGCCACCATGCCGTTGTTGTGGAGGGTGCCGTTGCGGTTGATGTAGGCGTAGAAGGTCCGCGCCTCCTCCTTCTTGTCCACCACGTCGACGTTCTTGTGCGCCAGCGGGGCGAAGAAGCGGTGCACGGTCGCCTCCGGATACCCCTGGTTGATCAGCATGGTCTTCACCTCGTCGATCTCCTGGGTCGCCTTGCCGGTGGTCAGGCGGGAGAGCTCGACGAGACCGGGGCCGAAGAACTCGTAGCGCTCCCCCTCCCCCCCGGCCTGGCCGCCCATCGGGATCAGGCGGTAGGGGCCGAAGTTGAGGGCGATCCGCATGCCGCGGTCGAACGGCAGCCCCTCGCGCACCGCCTCCACGTAGTAGCGCTGGAGCTGGATCGAGCAGAGCAGCAGGTTGGTGGCCTCGCGGCTGGAGTAGAAGGCGCCGTCGCCGAGGTACTTCTCGAGCTTGGCGCGGTGCGACAGCGCCAGGCGGTTGATCCGCCGCTGAAAGCGGAACATGGTGAGGAAGGCGCCTTCCTGGCTCGCGTTGCCGGCGCGGTGGAGCACCGACAGCGTCGCCGAGAAGTCGCTGATGTCGTAGATCATCCCGTAGCGCTCGACCAGCGGGTCGACCACCCAGGGCGCCATGAAGTCGAGCGGCCGGGTGGCGGCGGAGAAGCGGACCTCGCCGCCGGCCGCCGCCGCGCGGCTGGGGGGGAGCTCGCGGCCCAGCATGACGCCGTCCTGAATCTCGATCGGCACGATCATGCGCCGCAGGGAGTGCACCAGCTCGAACTCCTTGAGCTTGACCAGCAGGCTCTCCCAGACCGCGACCAGCGGCGGCGGCAGCAGCCGCGCGGGGTCGTAGCTCTTCAGGGTCGCCAGATAGGACAGGTAGCCGGGGCGCGTGAGCAGGTCGCGGGAGTCGTTGCGCGGATCCGCCTTGAGCAGGTGGCGGACGGCGGAGCGCAGGGCGGGGTCGGTGGCGAGCTGCTCGAAGTGCCAGCGCGCCAGCTCGTCGAGACGCTTGCGCAGATCGCGGCCGTCGATGCCCAGCGAGCCCGTGAAGTAGCTGGTCAGCTCGCCGAGATCGCGGCCGATGTAGTCCTCGGTGAACAGCAGGACGTTGTCGCGCATGTGGGTCAGCAGGCGGGGGAAGAGCTCCTCCTCGACCTCCTCGGTGGCGAGGGCGAGCCGCTGCATGAGGTCGAAGGTCGCCGACAGCACGCGGTCGAGGAAGCGGTCGAGGATGCGGTATTTGATCGCGTCGCCGTGACCGCGGCCAATCTCGCTGTCCCGCCTGAGGATACGTTTCGGCACATCCTTGAGGAGGCGCGCCACGTCGAGGGAATGCTGGAGCCAGAAGACGGCCGGATACTGCCGGCCGTAGCTGGAGATGGTGGCGTTCTCGAGCGCGCGGCAGAGCAGGGTCGAATAGCGCTCCCAGCCCTGGGTATGACCCTTGACGTCGTGCCCGGCGCGGCGCAGCCCGGCCACCTGCACGGCCTCCTCGGACTCGATGTGCTCGCGCAGGGCGGCGCGCAGCTCGAGCAGGCCGGAAGAGAGCATGACCGGGAAGCCCTGGAACGGCGTGGCGCTCTCGTCCTCCAGGAAGATCGGGCGCGGCGTCGGCAGCACCCGCAGGAGATCGGGCATCAGTCGCCGCCCCTCCTCCGGATCGGAAGAAAGGAAGTTGAACGGACCTTGCAGCATCTGCAGAAAAGACGTCGGGTTCATGCTCGCGCCTATCGGACGGCGTTGTTTTCAACTGGAAAAGGAGCGATTACGTATACCATACGGCTGGCGAAGGGAGCCATGGGAATCACCGCGATGCCGGCGCACATCCGCCGGGAAGGCAGTCCTTTGCCTCCCCCGGCAAGCCGTCTGTGGCTGTCCTGGTAAGATCGAACACTGTCGAACTGGAAGTTGAGGAGAGGAACTCATGGGGGAGCTCGGATCGATTCACGTTGTCCCGGCAGGCAGGCCGGAGGCCGATCTGCTGGTGGTGGGTTGTTTTGAGGGAGCCCCCCCCCAGAGGGACGACATGGAGGAGGGGATCCGGCGGGCGATCGAACGCCTGGCCGGGCGTCCCGGATGGAAGGGCAAGGAGGACCAGTCGGCGCAGACCGACGCGGGCGCCGACGGCCCGGTGGTCTCCCTCCGCAGCCTCGGCTGCCGCCAGGATCTCACCGCCACCAAGCTCTCCCGCTGGCTCTTCAGGGTCGCCGAGGACGCCCGCAAGGACGGGGCGCGGCGGCTGACCGTGGCCCTGCCGGCCCATGCCGAGACCTCCGGCCTGGCGGCGGCCCGCCGCATCCTGCGCGTCCTGGCGCTCTCCAGCTACCGGTTCGACCGCTTCCTGAGCGATGCCGAGAAGGCCGGCCGGATCGAGCGGTTCGCCGTGGTGCCGCCGGCGGGCGAGGAGGCGGCCTTCCGTGAAGCCCTGCCCGGCGTCGAGGCGGTGACGGGCGCCATCGCCTTCGCCCGCGACCTCGCCAACTCGCCGGCCAACGAGGCCACTCCCACCTGGATGGAGGAGCGCGCCCGCGAGCTCGCCGCCGGCCGCGCCCTCGACATCACCGTGCTGGGCGCCGGCGAGCTGCGCGCCCGCGGCATGGGCGGCCTGCTGGCCGTCGGCTCCGGCTCCGTCCACGAGCCGCGCATGGTGCGCCTGCAGTACGGGGACCGCGGTCCCCGCGTCGCCCTGGTCGGCAAGGGGGTGACCTTCGACAGCGGCGGCATCTCGATCAAGCCGGCGGCCGACATGGAGGACATGAAGTACGACAAGAGCGGCGCCTGCGACGTGCTGGCCATCGCTCGCGCGGTGGCCGACCTCGAGCTGCCGGTGCGCCTGTCGGTCTACGCCCCCCTGGCGGAGAACATGCTGAGCGGCAGCGCCTACCGGCCGAGCGACATCGTGCGCTGCTACAACGGCAAGACGGTGGAGATCATCAACACCGACGCCGAGGGACGGATGATCCTCGCCGACGCCCTCGCCTGGGCCGCCGAGGAGGGGCCGGAGGCGATCCTGGAGCTCTCGACCCTGACCGGCGGCGTCATCATGGCGCTGGGCTACCAGGCGGCGGGCCTCTACACCCCCGACGACGGGCTGGCCGGCGAGCTGGCCGCCGCCGCCGAGGAGGCCGGCGAGCGCGTCTGGCGCCTCCCCCTCTACCCCGAGTACCTGGAGGAGATGAAGGGCTCGCACGCCGACCTCCGCAACTCCGCCGGCCGCGCCGGCAGCGCCAACACCGCGGCGGCCTTCCTGTCGCAGTTCGTCGGCGACGTGAAGCGCTGGGCACACCTCGACATCGCCGGCGTCTCCAACCTCAAATCCGATCACGGCGGCTCCTGCGCCGGCGCCACCGGATTCGGCATCGCCCTGGCGGTGAACTGGCTTCGCCACCTCGCCGGATAAGACTCCCATTCTCGCGCGGCTCATCTCCTGGTGAAGACTCCACTCCTCGAAGTCCGGGATCTCGAGATCTCGTTTCCCGCCCGGGGGGACTGGCTCCCCGTGGTGCGCGGCGCGTCGCTGACGGTCGGCCGTGGCGAGATGGTCGGGCTGGTGGGGGAGTCGGGCTCGGGCAAGACCCTCACCGCGCTCGCCGTGCTCGGCCTGGTGCCGCCGCCCGGCCGGGTGACGCGAGGGAGCATCCTGCTCGACGGCCCCGGCGGCGCCTCCGACTTGCTGACGCTCGGCCCCCGCGAGCTGCGGGCGGTGCGCGGCGCCCGCGCCGCCATGGTCTTCCAGGAGCCGGCGGCGGCGTTCAACCCGGTCTATTCGATCGGTTTCCAGATCGCCGAGGCGGTGCGGGCCCACCGGCGCGCCTCGCGGCGGGAGGCCGAGGACGAAGCGGTGCGGCTGCTCGACCGGGTGGCGCTCGCCGACGCGCGGCGGCGCCTGGACGACTACCCCCATCAGCTCTCGGGCGGCCAGCGCCAGCGCGCGATGATCGCCATGGCCCTCGCCGGCCGGCCGGACCTGCTGCTGGCCGACGAGCCGACGACGGCGCTCGACGTGACGCTGCAGGCGCAGATCCTGGAGCTGCTCGACGAGCTGCGGCGCGACCTCGGGCTCTCGGTCCTGCTGATCACCCACGATCTGGGGGTGGTGGCCGAGACCTGCGACCGCGTGGTGGTGATGCAGGGCGGCCAAGTGGTGGAGACGGCGGCGGTGGCCGAGCTGTTCCGCGCTCCGGCCCACCCCTACACCCGCGAGCTGCTGGCGGCGCTGCCGCGGCTCGGCGCCGGCGAGGAGGCGTGGTGATCCCGCCACCGGATGAGACGGAGACGGCGGCGCTGCTCAGCGTCGAGAGCCTGCGCAAGGAGTACCCGGTGCGGCGCGGCCTGCTGCGGCGCCGGCGGGGCACCGTGCACGCGCTGGCCGGCGTCGACCTGCGGGTCAGGCGCGGCGAATGCCTGGCGCTGGTGGGGGAGTCGGGGAGCGGCAAGACGACGCTCGGCCGCTGCGCCCTGCGCCTGATCGAGCCGACGGCCGGCCGCGTGAGCTTCGACGGCGAGGACCTGCTCGCCCTCGAGGGGGGAGCGCTGCGCGCCCGCCGGCGCCGCTTCCAGATGGTCTTCCAGGACCCCTACGGTTCCCTCGATCCGCGGCAGCGGGTAGGATCGATCGTGGCCGAGCCGCTCGGCATCCACACCGCCCTCGACCGCGCCGGCCGCGAGCGGCGGGCGGCGGAGCTGCTGGCCGCCGTCGGGCTCGCGCCGGCGCTCGCCGGCCGCTTCCCGCACGAGCTGTCGGGCGGGCAGCGGCAGCGGGTGGGCATCGCGCGGGCGCTGGCGCCGGAGCCCGACCTGCTGGTGGCGGACGAGCCGGTGTCGTCGCTCGACGTCTCGGTGCGCGGCCAGATCCTCGACCTGCTGAGCGGGCTGCGCGAGCGTCTTGGCCTTACCATGCTGCTGATCGCGCACGACATGGCGGCGGTCGAGCGGCTGGCGGACCGGGTGGCGGTGATGTATCTCGGGAGGATCGTGGAGCTGGCCCCGGCGCGCGAGCTGCTGACGCGGCCGCTCCATCCGTATACGGCGAGCCTGCTGTCGGCGGTGCCGGTGGCGGCGCCGCGCGGGCGGCGGCGGCGCGTCGTGCTGCCGGGGGAGCCGCCGAGCCCGCTCAGCGTCCCCGCGGGGTGCCCGTTTCATCCGCG
Organism: Thermoanaerobaculia bacterium; assembly: GCA_039918595.1. GTDB lineage: Bacteria > Acidobacteriota > Thermoanaerobaculia > Multivoradales > UBA5704 > DATARR01. The sequence goes on along the minus strand of JBDSHF010000088.1, from coordinate 4,344 downwards.
CTGCCCGAGCGCCCGGCCGCGCTGCGCGGCCGAGCGGCCGCCGCTGGCGCCACCCGGCGCGGGAGGCGCCGGCGGGGAATCGGGGCGCGCGGTGGCATGCTTTTATCCCGGCGAGCTTCCCATGCCGGGGAGTAAGAAGGATACAGTTGCTTCGTAAGAGGTCTTGGAGAACTTTTGAGCGTCCGGCGCGTACATCTCGGCGTGGGACCGCCACGCCAGGGTATATCGATCACCAGGTTGAGGGGTCTATTTTCAGGGGTCTGATCCAATGAATACAACGTTCTCGCGAACCGTTTCATGGCACCGCCGGGGGGCTCTCCTGCTCGCCGGGTTCCTTCTCGCCGCGGCATCGGTGACCGGCGCCTCGGGGCAGACCGCCCCGCTGCGCGTCGGCACCATCCTGCAGCCGCCGCCCTCGCCGGAGCCGCCGGCGCTCGACATCCGCAACAACGCCATCCAGCTCTCGGTCGACCGCGCGGTCGAGATCGCCCTGCAGCGCAACCTCGCCATCGTCATCCAGCGCTACACCCGGGTCCAGCAGCGCCTGGCGATCATCGAGGCGCTCGGCCTCTACGACCTCAACGCGACCATCGACGCGATCGCCAGCAACAACAACCAGCCGGCGGCCACCCGCTTCCAGGCCTCGCAGTCCGAGGACCAGGAGCTCGACTTCGGCGTCCGCCAGCGCACCCCGCAGGGGGGCCAGCTCTCCGTCGGCTGGCGCAACAGCCGCTCCGCGAACAACAACCCGCAGTCGACCCTCCCCTCGTTCTACTCCTCGGGGCTGACCTTCGCCTTCAGCCAGCCGCTGCTGCGCAACTTCGGCCGCTACGGCAACGAGCGCAACATCATCGTGGCGCAGATCAACAGCCAGCTCAGCCGCCAGGACTTCGAGCTGCAGGTGACCAATATCATCCAGCAGGTGGTCAACGCCTACTGGAATCTGGTCAACGCCCGCGAGCAGCTCGGCGTCGCCCAGCAGAGCCTGCAGCTCGCCCGCGACCTCCACGCGCGCAACAAGATCCAGGTCGAGGTGGGCACCCTGCCGCCGCTCGACCTGACGCAGAGCGACGCCGCCATCGCCACCCGCGAGGCGGGGATCATCCGCGCCACCTCCGCCGTCGGCGACGCCGAGGACGAGCTCCGGCGGCTGCTCAACCTGCCGGCCGGCCCGCTCTGGGCGACCGGCATCGTGCCGACCAGCGATCCGCAGACTGCGGAGAAGGTCACCGTCAACGTCGAGGAGGCGCTCCGCATCGCCATCGCCCAGCGCCCCGAGCTGCGCAGCCACGCGATCCAGCTCGCGCAGGCCCGGCGCGACGCCGAGTACTTCCGCGGCCAGCTCAAGCCGACCCTCGACCTCAACGTCAACTACGGCTACAGCGGCCTGGGCACCGGCTACAGCGGCGCCCTCAGCCAGATCACCGGGCTCGACTTCCGCGGCTGGACGGCGCAGCTCAACTTCGCCTATCCGATCCAGAACCGCACCGCCCGGGCGCAGAGCGCCAGCGCCAATATCGCCGTCGACCGCCTCCAGGCCGTGTACGACCAGGGGTGGCTGGTGATCGAGACCGAGGTTCGCCGCGCCGCCCGCGCCGTCGACACGGCGTTCAAGTCGATCGACGCCGCCCACAGGGCGCGCGAGTTCCAGGACAAGAACCTGGACGCCGAGAAGAAGAAGTACGAGAACGGCCTGTCGACCGCGTTCCAGATCACCCAGATTCAGGATCAGTTGACGCAGGCCCGCAGCGACGAGGTCACGGCGACGGTCAACTATCGCACCGCGCTCGCCGAGTACTACCGGTCGGTCGGCCGGCTGCTCGACCAGCAGGGGGTCGCCCTCGAGGATCCCGCGGAGGGCGACGCGATCAATAACCGCTACAGCTTCAGCCGCGCGCTGCTGCCTGGGGAGGTTCGGTAAGACCATGGCCGCCCTCGAGGATTCCAGTTTCGGCCGGCTGATCGGCGTCCTGGTCTCGCCCGGCAAGACCTTCCGGTCGATCGCCGGGCGCCCCACCTGGGGGGTGGCCCTGGCGGTCCTGCTGCTGGTTTCGGCGGGGGTGGGACTCCTCGCCGGCCAGCGCACCGACTACCGCGACATGATCACCCGCAGCGTGCGCGACAGCGGGCGGCAGATCCCGCCGGAGGCGCTCGAGCGGCAGATCGGCATGATGGAGAAGGCCGGGCCCTACTTCTCCGCCCTCGGGGCCCCCGTCTTCATCGTGCTCCTCTCGCTGATCTCGGCGCTCCTCTACTGGGTCTTCTTCAAGCTGCTCGGCGGCGACTTCAGCTTCAAGTCGGGCTTCTCGGTGACGCTTCACGCGGCGATGCCCGCCGTCGTCTCGCTGCTGCTCAGCCTGCCGGTCATCCTCAGCCGGCCGCGGCTCGGTTACGATGACCTCAAGACCGGCAGCTTCCTGCAATCGAACCTCGCCTTCCTCGCGCCACAGAACGCTCCGAACTGGCTGCTGGCTCTCTACGCCAGCGCCGACTTCTTCGCGCTCTGGAGCTTGGTGCTCTCGATCATCGGGTACCGGGCGATCTCGCGCCTGTCGACCCAGGCGGTGGCCACGACCGTGGTGATCATCACGCTGCTCTTCGTCGCCGTCCGGGTCGGCCTGGCGAGCTTCCGCTAGAGGAACTTGTGAAGAAATTTCTGATCGGGGCCGTCATCGTGCTGGCGCTCGCCGGCATCGTTTTCGCCAGTATTCGCGCCAAGGGTGGCGACAAGGGGGAGAGCGTCTACGCCGAGCCGGTCGCGCGGCGGAACCTGGCGCAGGTCGTCAAGGCGACCGGCGAGCTGCAGCCGCGCGTCCAGGTGAACATCTCCGCCCACGTCATCGGCAAGATCGAACAGCTCTACGTGCAGGAGGGGGACCTGATCCGCAAGGGGCAGCCCTTCCTGCGCCTCGAGCAGCAGGCCTTCCTCGCCCAGCGCGACCAGTGGGCCGCCCAGTTGCGCAGCGCCCAGACGGCGGTGCGGCAGGCCGAGGTCTCCCTCGCCGACTCGCGGGTCAAGCTCGCCCGCTCCAAGATGTTGAAAGGGGAGGGGATCTCCACCCAGCAGGACCTCGAGGGGGCGCAGCTCGCCGAAACCTCCGCCCGGCTGCAGCTCGACTCGGCGCAGGACGCCGTCCGCCAGACCCGGGCCAATCTGGTCAAAGCCCAGGACGACCTCACCAAGACCACCATCTACTCCCCGCTGACCGGCCGGGTCATCGCCCTCAACGCCAAGGAGGGGGAGGTCGTCGTCTCCGGCGTCATGAACACCCCCGGCTCGATCATCGGCACGATCGCCGACCTGGCCGAGATCATGGCCGAGGTCGACGTCGACGAGACCGAGATCGTCAACGTCCGGCTCAGCCAGCAGGCCGTGCTGCGGGTCGACGCGCTGCCGGGCCGCGAGTACACCGGCAAGGTGGTCGAGGTGGGAAGCTCCGGCTACAACCGCCAGAACCAGCCGGACGTCACCTTCTTCAAGGTCAAGATCCTGCTCGACCACCCGGACGAAAACCTGCGGGCCCGGATGTCCGTGCGCTCCGAGGTGCGCACCGACTCCCACGCCGACGCGCTGACCGTGCCGATCCAGGCGGTCGTCGAGCGCGAGGGTGAAAAGGGGGAGAAGGAGCGCAAGGTCATCTTCGTCGTCGCCGGCGGCAAGGCGAGCCAGCGGCCGGTGGCGACCGGGCTTTCGGACGAGACCCACGTCGAGCTGACCTCCGGCGCCAAACCCGGCGAGCAGGTGATCACCGGGCCCTACCGCATACTGCGCGATCTCCAGGAAGGGGATCCGGTCCAGATCAGCAAGACCTCGGAGGACGAGGACCGCAAGGGGGGCACCGCGGGCAAGGCGGCCGGCAAGAAGGACGAGGACAACTAAATGGCGCTGATCGATCTGCGCGGGATCTACAAGGTCTACGACATGGGGGCGGAGAAGGTCCACGCCCTCAATGGCGTCGACCTCGCGGTGGAGAAGGGGGAGTACGTGGCGATCATGGGCTCCTCCGGCAGCGGCAAGTCGACGCTGATGAACCTGCTCGGCTGCCTCGACACGCCGAGCGACGGCAGCTACATCCTCAACGGCACGGCGGTCCAGGAGCTCGACGACAGCGAGCTGGCGGCCATCCGCAACAAGGAGATCGGTTTCGTCTTCCAGACCTTCAACCTGCTCGCCCGCACCGACGCCCTGCACAACGTCGAGCTGCCGCTGATCTACGCCGGCCTCTCGCGCGCCGAGCGGCGGGAACGGGCCAAGCGGGCTCTCGAGCGGGTGGGACTCGGCTCGCGCATGAGCCACCAGCCCAACGAGCTGTCCGGCGGCCAGCGCCAGCGCGTCGCCATCGC
>JBDSHF010000087.1:0-11813 GCA_039918595.1 Thermoanaerobaculia bacterium | reverse complement strand
GGGGGCCCCACGAAGGCCCCGATAAAGGAGAAGGACCATGGCAAGAGAACCGAAGTACGGAGTCACCCTGAACGGCTGGGAGCGGCTGTTGGCCTCGCTGGAGATCAATGCTCAGGATTTTCCGCAGCTCGAGGGCTATCGCGCGCAGCTCAAGGCGATGCTCGAGACGGCGCAGGAGACCTCAGCCCAGCAGGCCGGGTTGACGGCCACCAAGCAGGAGGCGACCAAGCGTCTGAAGGGGATGCTGGCCGACGGCCGCAAGCTGGCCAACTTCCTGCGCAACGGCGTCCGGCAGCGCTACGGCAACCGGGCGGAGAAGCTGGTCGAATTCGACCTCAAGCCGTTCCGCTCGCGGGCCCGGGCCACCACCGAGGTGGCGAAGCCCCCGGCGCCGCCGCCCCCGGCCACCGCCTGACGTCGATGATGTCGGGTCACGCGTAAGGCAGGACGTCGCGAGACGACGGTTGTACGCTCTTTGACAATTGATTCACCTTTGGCCAGGGGGGCGGCGTGGCGGCCGTCCCCCTGGCCTCTTTTTTTGCCACGCCACAGGCGTTGTCCGCGTGGGAGTGTTGTCCTACTCTTGTGCTACAGAGGAGAATTGGATGAGTATTACCGAGCCGGCTCAATTGCAGCCAACGCTCTGGAGCAGAAATCGGGAATTGATGCATGTCTTGTTACCGAATTCGGCAGAGGAGTACGAGAAAAGCCGGCAGCGGGTTGTGCCTGAGGCAAGGTCATCGCAGGTCGAGACATAGGTAGTGGTGCAACCGGTTATAAAGGACAAGAAGCCCGGCATCGGCGGGACCTGCTGATCAGCGTTGGCGTGGAACCCGCAGGGAATGAGAATGCAGGTGCCCGTGCAGTCTACCCCCAGGCAAGCGGCACAAAGGTTGGCACTCTTCTGCTCGTATGCGTTGCCGCAGGAGGGCTTCTCAAGGGCCGCTCGCAGCTCTTCGGGCGTCAGTTCCGCGGCGTTCCGCAGGTCCAGCCTTGTGCCTGCGGGGAGTTGGACGATCACTCCCGTCCTGGAGGAGACGGTGAAATCTGAAGCCTTCTGCGCGAAGAGGGCTTTCCCGGAGTCGAGCAGCAGAGCGAAGCTGAACAAGCAGAACGCAACCTTCTTCAACATGGCGCACCGATCCTTTCCGTGTTGGTAGTCCGTTTCAAGGAACCAAGGCTCGTCATTCGCCGAGCCAGGCACGACAATCTGCGAGTAATTATAGCATTTTAATTTATCTAAAATTATTCGATCCAGCCCCACCGGACGCGCTGAGCGTCCGGTGCGCGCATCCGGACCTCCCATGCACCAGAGGAGTAGAGGGGAAGCCCCCCCGAATGGCGCAGCGCCGGCCCGGCGGACGCGGATGTCGACGTCCAGGGACCGGCGCGGCCCGATTCAAGCGAAGGAGGAGTGCATGCGGAGATTTTTCTTGATGGCTGGCCTGGTGGTGATCGTGTTCCTGGCGGTCTATGGGCGGCCGGCCGTGGTCTCGGCTTCGCAGGTCTGCAACGCGACCTGCGCGTCGGGGTCCTCGCTGACCTGCAACGTGGCGAGCGGCACCTGTACGAGCGCGGGCACCAGCGTCACCTGCTGTGGCCAGACTCTCAACTGCGTGGCGATCGACGCCTACAACGCCTGCAGGAACAATTGCAGCAACCAGTACGACACCTGCGTCAACAACTGCACGGTGCGGGACCCCTGCCTGACCAACTGCAACACCGCCCAGCGCGCCTGCTGGACGCGGTGCGGCGCGCGACCGACGACCAGCCTCTCCTGCTGATCCCGCCAGAACAGGAAACGCCGCCGTCCCAGCGGGGCGGCGGCGTCCGTGGCTTGGAGAAGACAGGACAGGGTTTCTCCGCCCTGCTGTCCTTGCCGTTCCTGATGATCCCTAGCGGCTCGCCTTGCCTGCCTGGACCGATCCCAGGTCGACCATGGCGCTGTCGGTCATCACCACGAACGGGCGCGGCTCGACCGCCAGCCGGCCCCGGCCGTCGCTCCTGACGATCTGGACGGTGCCCATGCCGTAACCCATCGGACCCCGGCTGTAGTAGTCCACCGCCAGCCGGTAGGGAGCGGCCTTGCCGGCGGCCGACGCCGGTGCCGTGAAACATTCGGGGCCGTAGCCGGTGGTGACGTCGGCGTACAGCTCGCCGCCGGATGGCAAGGTTTTCTGTCCGTAGAAGGCGTGCCCGCCCTGGCGGTCGTAGACGTGGAGGTCGACGTCGTTGGCGTCGGTCTCCCAGGTGAGCACGAAGCGCACGGACGGCTCGCCGTCGATCTCGGCGTTATGGGCCTGAAGGCGGTCGAGCACCTCTCCGCGGCGGGCCGGTTCGGCGCGCAGCCAAGCTGACGCGAGCAGGCCGAGGTCGTCCGTCAGCACCTGGTCGACGCCGGCGAACCGCCCTTCCGGGTACTTCTGCTCGAGACCATTCTCGAGCGCCTCGAAGGCCGCTCCGAACTGGCCGGCGCGCAGCAGGGCCCAGGCGAGGAGGCGGTGGCCGGAGGGGTGGTCCGGCCGCTCGAGGACCGCCTTCCGGTAGGTGTCGATCGCCAGCTCGAGGCCGTGCTCGTTCAGCCGCTCGAGACGCTCCCCGGCCAGCCGGCGCATGTCGGCGCGGCTCGGGAAGAGATCGATCAGCGAACCGTAGGCCCGGGCCGCCGCGGCCGGCTCCCCGGCGGCTTCCCAGGCCTCCCCCAGGGCCAGCAGGGCCAGCACGTCGCCCGGGGCCTCGGCGCTCCAGGCCTCGGCGAGGGCGCGGGCTTGCGCGGTCCGGCCGGCGGCCAGGTGCTGTTTCACCTCGGCGAAACGCCCGGTGTACGGCGCGGCCTGCCGCTCTTTGGCGCGGCTCTGTGGCATGACGCCGGTGACGGCGATCGTGTCCGCCAGGGCCCTTTCTTCCCTGGGTGCGGCGACCCGCGGGGCGGGCCGTGGGGGAGGCGGCGGGGGGAGATCCGGAACGCCGATCGATTGCGCGCGTTCGGACATCTGGAGGGGCGTGCCGACGACTCCACCCTCAGCTCCATTCGCGATCTCCGGGGCCTCGGCGTCCTGAGAGGCCGCGTCCGTGGGCGGTCCGGCGTCGCCGAGGGACTCGAGCTCGTCGAGCTCCATCGGCTTTGTGGGCTCCAGCGCTCGCTTGGCCGCCGCGAGCCGGGAGGACGCTCCGCGGGCGAGCACGTCCAGCCCGCCCGGGCCGACGGTCAGGATATTGGCGAGGCTCTTCGGGTCGAGGCCGAAGCGCTGGTATTCGTCCTCGGATTCGAGCACCAGCATGGCGGTGAATGGGCTCAGGACCCGGTGCTTGACGCTCACCTCGACGATCTGCAGCCCGAGCGCGCGGCGGAGGTCCTCGTCGCCGTCGGGAGTGATCTCGCGCAGATGGAGCAGCCGCTCGATGCGGGCCTGCGCCCAGGCGCGTTCGAGCAGGGGGCGCTCGGCGGATGCGGGCTCGCCGAGCCCGACCGGCCGGCCGGCGAGCGCGAGGCGCAACGGCCGGTCGGCCGGCAGATCGGCGTAGACCAGCGTCTCGTCGCCCGGCTGGACGCCGTCCAGGGTCTCGGGCCAGACCCAGGCGGCCCCCTCGATCGTCACCGGAATGCCGGAGCGGCAGGCGAGGGTCAGCCGGCGGGCGATCTCGGAGAGGGGCGCGGAGCCGTTGATCCGCTGACCGTCGTGGGCGAGGTTGCCGGTGGTCAGCTCGCGCAGCGCCGCCTCGTCGCGCAGGCCGCCGACGGCCAGCACGTCGAGCCGTTCGACCCCCCTGGCGCCGAGGGCATGCACGGCCGCCTTGAGGGCCCGCGTCTCGGTGTCGCCGGCGGTGGCGACGCCGTCGGTGACGAGGAGGACCCGCGGGTACTTGCCGCCGTTGCGGGGGAGCCGGTCGCCGAGCCAGGCGAGCGCGCCGCCGAGGTCGGAGGCGCCCAGCGGCCGGCGGGCGTTGAGGCTCCGGAGCTCCTGCTCGCCGAAACCGGAAGCCCGGCCTTCGAAGATCGGCACCACCTCCTGGTCGAAGGCGGCGATCCCGACCGGCGCCGAACCGCCGGCGCCGGCGCGCAGGCCGGCGATCAGGTCGCCGATCCGGCGCACCTGGGTGGCGTAGCCCAGGGCGCGCGAGGCGCTCGAATCGACCAGCACGTAGAGGCCGGCGATCTCCTGCGCCACGGACTCGACGGGGGCCGCGACGCGCATCACGGCGAGGTTGCCCTGGCGCAGGCCGGCGCGGGTGGCGGCGCGGTCCTGGGCGATCTCGAAGTCCCGGTCGGGGGTCCAGGACTGTTTGTGCAACTCGACGACGCGGCGGTCGCTGACCTCGCCGCCGAGGTTGCTCGCCGCGGCAGCGTCAGCGGGTTGCGCCGGACGGCCGCCGAGGAGCACGCGGACGTCGAGCTGGCTGACCTTGGAGAGCCCGAGGAGAGGGAGGACGTAGGGCTCGTCCGCGCGCGCCATGGCGTGCGAGTAGGAGACGATGATCTCCTTGCGTCCGCGGGCCGGGATCGGGAAGACGCGGGCCGAGAACTCGTTGCCCGCCTCCTGCTCGAGCAGGGCCGGGTCCTGCCGGCGGTGGAGGTAGTCCTCATAGACCTGGCGGGCGCGCTGGCGCTCCACCACCTCCCCCTCCTGCCAGGCGCCGTCGATCTTCATCGCGAAGCGGCTGAGCGCCGCGCCGGGCGGCAGGGCGATGCGGAAGCGGCCCTCGATCGTCTCGTTGCGCGGATTGTCGAAGGTCAGGTGGAGCTCGGTGAAGGCGAGCGGGGGCTCGAGAACGCCGTTGGCCTCGAGGGCGACCAGGGCCAGGCCGGTGCCGTCCGAGGCAGTGAGGCCGATCGGCGCGGCCGGCTCCGCCTCCCGATCATCGGCCGCGCTCTTCGCGAACCGGAACGAGGCGGGCTGGAACGTGGTGGAATTCAAACCGGCGGCGGAGCCGGAGCGGGCGTCGCCGGCCAGGCTGGCAGTGATTCCGACGGCGGTGAGGATCAGCAGGCCGAGAATCGTGACGGTGCGTGACATGGGGTGTTTCCTCCCCAACGGATGTGGGCGGTCCCGGTCTTGGGCCGCTTATTTCCTTAGACACACGTCGCGGTGAAAAGGTGCCTGGAGGAAAGACAGCCCCTTCGTGGAGCGCCCGTGGCCGCCGCCCGGGATTTCAATCCCGGGCGGCGACTGGCCTCACCCCGACCGGCGCCCGTAGGCGGTCTCGCGGTCGAGCACTTCCAGGGTCTTGAAATAGAGGGCGTCGGCCTCTTCGCGGCTGTTGCCGATGGCGGTGAGGCCGAGCTTGCCGAACTCGGAGACGGCGCCGATCAGGTGGAAGAGGACGCCGGAGTCGGTGCCGTGGCTGTAATGGAGGTGGTTCTCGGTGAGGATGTCGATCACGTCCTCGGGGAGCAGGCCGCGGTAGGCGTCGGAGCGCAGGTTGTCGGTCGCCCGGTAGTACTTGGCGAGGCCGGTGGGGGAGTAGAAGAGGCCGGTCTCGCGGTTGAGAGTGCCGCCGGTGAGGAACTGGAGCGCGAGGTAGGGGTGGGTGGTGCCGCCCATGCGCAGGTTGATCTCCAGCGCCGCCATGTTCCATTCCGCGGCCGGATCGCTCCGCCAGAGCAGGAAGTCGATCGCGAAGCGGCTCACCACGCCATGGGGAACCAGGACCTCGCCGATCCGCATCGCGGCCTCCAGGATGCGCTGCCGGTAGTCCTCGCGGGCGGGGAAGCTGCAGCCGAGGAAGACCTGATCGCTGGGGCCGCCCAGGATCTGATCGTGGGTGGAGATCGGCAGCACCTGGCCGCGCGGGCTGATGCGCAACTGCGCGCTCGGCGAGACCTTCTCGGGCGCCTCGATGAACTCCTCGACGATGCCGCCCATGCGGAAGAACTTGTCGCAGTAGCTCTCGAAGGTCTCCTCGGGCACCGGCAGCTCGATGCGGTGCAGCGCCTCGCGGATCGCCGCCCGGCTCCCCACCTCCGGATAACGGAAGATGGCGTTCCCCTCGCCCGAGAAGCTGTCGTTGAGCTTGACGACGGCCCGCCGCAACCCTGGCCGCCGCGCCGCCAGCTCGATCAGCGACTCCTCGATGTCGTCCTGGTTCTGAAGATCCTCGAACCCTTCCGGCAGGGGGACGCCGGCCTCGCGGAACACCTTGCGGCTGCCCGATTTGGTGCCGAGGTGGGCGAGATCGGGATCGGCGCCGTTGAGCGGGATGCCGAGCAGGACGGCGAGCTTGCGCTCGAGCGGCGTCGAGTTGAAGACGGTGAGATAGGAGCGCGAGCGGTCCTGGATCCCCTCGCGGATGCGCTCGATCAGGCGCGGGCGCTCGAGGATCTTCTCGGTCAGCGAGCGCGGCGAGGCGTCGTAGGCGCAGAGCAGCGTCAGGCGCGCCCGGGCATGGCTCGCGGGGATGCCGGCGAGGAGCTGGAAGTAGTAGTCCAGGATCATCGGATGCACCGGCTGCGAGGTGACGTAGACGACGCGCGCCCGCGGGTTGCGTAGCCGGATCAGGAGGAAGAGCAGCCGTTCTTCGTAGAAGCTGGCGCCGGCGAGCTTGCGCAGCTCGCTCTGGTCGAGAGTCATCGACGGCACGACCACCGAGGTGTGCGCCGCCTCGTCCTGCATGGTGAGGGCGTTCCAGACCTCGAGCAGCTTCGGCTTGAGGAGCTGGAACTCGGCCATCTCGGCCTCGGGGCTGAGATCGATGGGGAAGGGGTGCTGTGGGATCACTTTGGGTTTCGCCTCAACGGATCTCGAGGATGGGCACCGCGCCCGGAACCGGCAACCCCAGGACCACCTGGTCCTCGTGCAGGCCGACGGCGAGCCCGAGCGACTCGGCCCGCAGCCGCATCTGGCGCCAGAGGTGGAAGCGCAGCGGCCGGAGCAGCGTGTAGTCGGAGGTGAGCTGGAGCAGGTGCTCGGAGCTCTCGTACGGATAGTTGCGGGTGAGGATCTCCCGCCGTTCCTCCACCCACTGCGTGCTCACCTCGCCGCGCTCGAGCTTCTCTTCCAGGATCACGAGCTGCCGCGCGCGGTTCACGATCTCGGGATGGTGATTGACGCCGAAGACCCGCGGCATGATGCCGCCGGCGTCGCGCGCGAACTCGATCATGGTGATCGCGTCGCCCGGTGGGCCGCTGACGCCGAGAGTCTCCCAGCCGATGGGCAGAGTGCCGGTGGGGAAGGTCTCGTGCCCCGGGATGAGGTCGAAGAGGCGGTTGTCGAGCACGCGCAGGCGCCCGCGGTCGTCGAGCTGGCCGTCGAAACGGCGGAACCAGGGGTGCTCGCGGGCCTTCGGATCGAGCACGTTCTCCAGCACGCCGGTGCTCTTGCCCCCTTTCTCGGGGCCGCGGAGGACCGGCTGGGCCAGCCCCGACCAGTGGCACATCACGCCGAAGGTGTGGCAGACGGCGAGCAGCGCCGCGCTCTCGTCCGCGGCGATGCCGTCGAAGAGCTGGTAGAGCGGTGCCTGCCAGGAGGGGTCCTCGTTGACGCCCTGGCTGAACTCCGAGATGCCGTCGTTCTGGTACGGATCGATGTGGCCGGGGCCGCCGGTGCCGATGTAGAGCGCGAAGCGCCCGCCCGGAAGCTCGGGGATCATGCCGCAGCGCCGCACGTCGAAGGAAATGGCGCGGATGCGGATGCCGGTCTCCGCCGCGATGGGGAGGAGCTCGCGGGAGGCGTCGAGCAGGCCGTGGATGAGGCAGTCGTGGCCGAGGTTGGGCCAGCCGTGGTTCATGTCGAGCACGGCGACGTCGACGATCCGCGGATCGGCGGCGGGGAGATCCTCGGGGCACTCGACGCGGGCGCACTCGAAGTCGCCGCACGGGATCTCCTCCGACAGAGGATCGGCATAGGGCAGAGGCTTGGGGACCAGCCGGTGGCGATAGGACAAGGGCATAGGGTTTATCGCGCTCGCGGATACTCGCCGGAGCATCCAGGCGATGTCTGGAAAAAAACGGAATGCAACTCTGACGCCCACGCGCCGCGTCGATCGTTGGATTCGGATACCGTCATGTTGTGAGGGGAGAGTATCGGAAGTCCGGGGGGGCGGTCTACAGGCATCGTTCATGCGCACTTTTCTATAAATCGTCCCGATCCGGGGCCGATGAAGCACCTGTCAAAGTAGGGGCAAGTCGCCCCTGCGGATGAAAGGAGAAATCCATGCACAAGAACCCCGAAAGGAAACCGCAGGCCCTGTCTCTCGAGGTCGAGGCGCTCGAGCAGTCCTGCAACCCGGGCTGCGGCTCGTCGACCACCAGCAACAAGTGCACCTGTCCGATCTCGATCTCGACGGCGGGCAGCCTGTTCACGGCCACGGCCACCAGCTAGAAGCCTGACAGGGACGAACAGGGACAGACACGGACGAACAAGGGTCCTGCTGTTCTTGTTCGTCCGTGTCTGTCCCCGTTCGTCCCTGTTCTTTTCCGCGCCCCCGGAGCGAAAGCTTGAACGACCAACTCTGTCTTTTCACCATGCTCTACGCGCCTCGCGAGCAGCACGAGCGGATCCTCGCCGACTTCGCGACGCCGATCGCGCGCGACCTGCGCGGCGCGCCCGAGCTGCACTCCCTGTTCTTCGCCCGCTACAACGTGCCGAGCTGGCAGGTGCGCTTCCGCGTCCTGGGAAATCCCGACTGGATCGCCGGACCGGTCCGCGAGCGGGTCGAGCGGGACCTCGGGCCCCTCCAGGCCGCGGGCGCCGTCGAGAGGATCGAGTTCGCCGAGTACGACCGCGAGCTCGAGCGCTACGGCGGCGAGGAGGGGATGGCCCTGGCCGAGAAGCTCTTCCTGCACGACTCGCTGGCCTGTCTCGATCTGATGGAGGCCGAGCGCCAGGGATTGCTCGCCAAGACGCGGCGCGAGTGGTCGATGCTGATGACCGAGGGGCTGTGCGACCTGCTCCGCTTCGACCGCGCGCAACGCCTCGCCTTCTACGCGGTCGGCTTCCGGTGGACGCGCGAGATGGGGGCCTGGAAGGAGGCCGAGCTGGAGACGGTCGAGACGCATTATCAGACGCTGAAGCCGGGCCTTCAGGACCTCTTCACCGGTGAGCAGAGCCGCCATCCCGAGCTGCTCTGGGGGGGCGGGGAGCCGGCGCGGATCGCCCAGGAGTGCCTGGCGGCGAGCGCGCCGGTCGTCGAGGCGATCCTCGAGGCGCACGCCGCCGGGCGCATCCACCAGGACCTGACCGAGCTCGCCTGGTCCTACGCCCACATGCACTGCAACCGGCTGGGGATCGATCCCACCCCCGAGGCCCTGCTGCGCTACTTCATGTACCGGCTGGTCGAGGACGGCGGGGGCCCCGCCTGAGCGCCCGGCTCGCCCTGCTGCGGATCGCCACCTTCCCCTTCGAGACCCTGGCGCCGCTCGCCGCTTCCGAGGCCCTGGCGCGGCTGGCTCCCGTTCTGGAGCTCGAGGACCGGCTCGACGCCGAGGTGGCGGGGCTCACCGACGCCCTCTACGCGGCGGCGGGGGAGCCGCCGGGCGAGGACCCGGAGGCGGCGCGCGGACGGCTGGCGGTGATCGCCCTGCGGCGGGCGCTCCACAACCGGCGGCGGGTCTCCGCGGCGCAGCTCGCGGCGGCGCGGCCGGCACTCCCCCCGGAGCTGTTCGCCGCCGTCGCGGATCACCTCGCAGGCCAGGCCGGGCACGCGGATCTGCTGGCCGGGTACGAGCGCGCGTATCAGCGGGACCTCCTGCGGTCGCGGCGCGCCCTGCTCGCGCTCGCCGGCGATCCCACCTTTCAGGAGGGGATGCGGCTGGTCAGCCGTTCCCTGCTCGAGCGGCTGCGGGCTTTGGCAAAGATGGACCCCGGCCGCTGGCGGCACGACGAGCGTCATGCCGCGGCCAAGCTCGCGGCCTACGCCGGCCGCTTCGCCACCAAGACGAGCCCCAACGCGGTCTTCTGCGCCACCGCCCTGGCCTGGATCGGCGGGGAGGAGGCGAGGGTCGAAGGAGGCCGGCCGGCGCGAGTCGACGTGCTGCTCTCGGTCGCCGAGGCGCGCAAGGTCGCGGCCTGCGCCGGGGCCGACCGCGCCGCCTGGCCGGCCATCGTGCCGCGCCCCAACCCGACCCTGCGCAAGCAGCCCCCGCAGGAGGACGCCTGGATCTTCTGGCGTCCCACCACGCCGCGCCTGGAGAGCGACCTGGAGGTGCTCTCGCGCACCCCGGCGCAGCCGGTCCTCGATCTCTTCTTCGAGGAGGCAGCCCAGGGGAGCCTCGCCGTCCCCGAGCTGCTGGCCGCGGTCGCCGGCCGTTATGGGATCGAGGTGGACGAGCTCGCCCCCTTCTTCGAGAAGCTGGTCGGCACCGGCATCCTGATCGCCGAGATCGAGCCCCCCTACAACGCCCGCCGCCCCCTCGCCTTCCTGGCGGAGGCGATGCGGAGCGCCGGTTGCGATGCGCCGTGGCTGCCGGAGATCGAGGCGGTCGAGCGCGAGGTGGCGGCCCTGCCCGCTCTGGCGCCCGAGGAGCGCATAGCGGCCATGGACCGCCTGGAGGAGCGGATCGCGCCCCTGCCGCGCGTCCACCCGCTCAAGGGGGACGAGCTGTTCCGGGTGGACATGGCCTCAGGAGTCCAAGTCACCCTGCCGGAGCGCGTGCGCGCCGACCTGGAGGTCCCGCTGCGCCGCTGCGCGCGCCTCTTCGCCGGCCTCTATCCCGAGCTGGCCTTCCGCGAGGCCTGGGCGCGGCGCTTCCTCTCGCGCCATCCGGCGGATACGGACGTCCCGCTCCTCGACCTCTACCACGGCCTGTTCGAGCCCGAGGCGCAGGACCAGCGCCCCGACGCCTTCCCCCCGGCGCCCCCCGGCGCCACCGAGGCCGGAGCGGTCTTCCTGCGGACGCGGGATTTCTTCGCGGCGCGCGCCCGGATGAGCCAGGAGGACGGCGAGGAAGAGGTCGAGATCTCCGACGCGGACTGGGACGAGCTGCTCGACGGCCTGCCCCCCGAGCCGGTCTGGTCGGCGGGCGCCCTCTTCCAGATCGCCGCCCGGGCGCCCGAGGAGATCACGGCCGGCCGCTACCGCATGGTCTTGAACGCCCTCTTCGGCGCCGGGATCGCGCTCGCCCGCTTCGCCCATCTCCATGGCGGCGCCGATCCGGACGGTCCGGACAACCCGGTATCCCGCGAGGTGCTGCGGAGCTGGCAACCGCTGGAGCGCGAGGGGGCGGTGCTCGCCGAGGTCACCTACAACCACCTCGGCCGGAGCGCCAACGCCGGCCTGCGCCCGAGCCTCTTTCGCCACGAGATCGAGATTCCGGGAATGCGGGCGAGCCCTGGGGCCGAGGTGATCCATCTGAAGGAGATGGCCGTGCGCTGGGATTCGGAGGAGGGGAGATTCGTGCTGCGCCGGGAGGCCGACGGATTGGAGGTGGTGCCGGTCATCAGCAGCGGGGTCAGCCCCGAGGGGTTCATCTCCTTCCTGGTCGAGATCGGCCGCCAGGGACTGCAGCCGCTCTCCTGGTTCCCCGGCTTCGACGTCCCCGGCATCGCGCGCTGGCCGCGCTTCACCGCCGGCCGGCTGGTGCTCTTCCGCCGCCGCTGGGTCTTTCCCTCCGACGAGCTGCCGGCAACGGCGGACGCCGCCCTCTTCGCCGGGGTGGCGCGCTGGCGGCGCAAGCACGGCATCCCCCGCCACGTCTTTCTCCACACCGCGGCCGATCCCAAGCCGTTCCACGCCGACCTCGATTCGCCGCTGGCGGTCGACCTGCTGCGCCGCGCTGTTTCTGGAGATACCACCCTGCACGTGGTGGAGATGCTCCCCGGACCCGGAGAGATGTGGGTCCGGGACGAGCGGGGGAGCTACGCCACCGAGCTGCTGCT
>JBDSHF010000086.1:0-35011 GCA_039918595.1 Thermoanaerobaculia bacterium | reverse complement strand
TGGGAGATCGTCGGCTTCTCGGTCAACGACGTGATCGGCAGCGGCGTCTACCTGTTGCCGGCTGCGGCGGCGGCGATCCTGGGGGCGGCGAGCGTGGGGGCGGTGGTGATCGCCGGCTTCGCCGTGCTCCTGCTGGTGCTCTGCTTCGCCGAGGCGGGGAGCTACTTCGACCGTCCGGGGAGCGCCTACGTCTATACCCGCGAGGCGTTCGGCGAGCTGATCGGCTTCGAGGTGGGGTGGATGACCTGGCTCGCCCGGGTCGCCTCGGTCTCCTCGCTGTCGGTGGGCTTCGCGCGGGCGCTCGGCTACCTCTGGCCGGCCGCCAACGTGGGGTGGGGGAGGGGGCTCGCGATCGTGCTGCCGGTGCTCGCCCTGACCGGGATCAACATCATCGGGGTCAAGTCGGGCGTGCGCACGGCGGTTTTCCTGGCGATCACCAAGACCCTGCCGCTCCTCCTCTTCGTCTTCGTGGGGATCTTCTACGTCTCGACGAGCCTGGCGACCTCGGTCGCCGCCAAGCCGGGGTCGGGGACCCTGGGGGACGCCGTGCTGCTCCTCCTCTTCGCCTACGCCGGGTTCGAGAACACGGCGGCCCCGGCCGGCGAGTTCAAGAACCCGCGCCGGGACGTGCCGTTCGCCTTGATCGTGCAGATCGTCATCGTCACCCTGATCTACTCGGGGGTGCAGTGGGTGGCGCTGGGGACCCTCCCCGGCGTGGTCGGCTCGCAGACCCCGCTGGCCGATGCCGCCGCCCGCTTCATGGGCAGCGGGGGCGGCCTGCTGATGACGATCGGCGGGGTGATCTCGATCCTCGGCACCAACAGCAATACGGTGCTCTCCGGGCCGCGCTACCTCTTCGCCCTGGCCCAGGACGGCTTCGGGCCGCGCTTCCTGTCGGCCCTCCATCCGCGCTACCGCACGCCGGCGGCGGCGATCCTGTTGCAGACCGCGATCGCCCTGCCGCTCGCCTTCACCGGTTCCTTCGAAAAGCTCGCCACCCTGTCGGCCGTGGCCCGGCTTGCGACCTACTTCGGCACCGCGCTGGCGGTGCCGGTGCTGCGCCGCAAGCTGCCGCGGCAGGGCGCGGTCCGCCTGCCCGGCGGACCGGTGATCCCGATCGCCGCGGCGCTGCTCTGCCTGGTCTTCGCGGCCAGCGCGAAGAAGGAGAACCTGATCGCCGGCGCCATCGCCCTGGCCGTCGGCGGGGTGATCTACCTGTTGCGCAGACGGCCCGCCGCTCCTGTCCCGGGTACGACTACCCCGGATACGGAGACCTGAGGTAGGTCCGCGCCTTGTCGCGGACCTCGCCGGGCGGCTTTGACGCGATCGCCCGGTTGTACCAGTAGACCGCCTCGTCGCGCTTCCCCAGCGCGTCGAGGGCCATCCCCCGATAGAGGCGGCCATAGGCCTTGTAGTCGGCGCCGCTGCCGGCGGGGAGACCCTCGAGCCGCGAGAGCACCGGGATCGCCTCGCCGAACTGCCGCCATCGCACGTCGTCCCGGCCGAGCACGTAGAGGGCCTGCGTCATCACGTCGCCGCGATAGCCGGGCTTCCCCTCCGAATGCCGCTCCAGCACGTCGAGCAGGGATTGGTGCTCGTCCGGCCAGAGGTTCAGGCGGGCGAGGGTGCGCCCCTCGTAGACGTGGAAGAGGGCGTTGTTCGGGTAGCGGTCGCGCAGCCAGCGGGCGTAGTGCAGCGAGGTCGCGTAGTCGTGCTCGAAGATGTAGTGGATCTGCACCAGGCAGAAAGCCGCCTCGGCCTGCACGAACTGCCCCTTCTCGACCGCCTCGGCGATCTCCCGCAGCCCCCGCTCGCGGCTCCCCTTGGGGAAGAAGCGGGTGAACGGCTTGATCACCGGGTACTGGGTGGGCGCGACGTCCGCCAGGTAGTCGAAGAGGCCGATCCCCAGCAGCAGGTCGGGGTTCTCCGGGTCGCGCTTGCGGACCTCCTCGAGCAGTTGGAGCGCCTTGCGGCCGTCGAGCGCCGCGCG
Organism: Thermoanaerobaculia bacterium; assembly: GCA_039918595.1. Lineage (GTDB taxonomy): Bacteria > Acidobacteriota > Thermoanaerobaculia > Multivoradales > UBA5704 > DATARR01. The sequence continues at coordinate 33,021 of JBDSHF010000086.1, read as the reverse complement.
CAGCCAGCTCTTGCGGTCGGTGCGCAGCCGGCCGCGGAACGCCAGGGCGCCGGCCTTGAAGAACATGCCGTCGAGATCCTGCGGATCGGCCTTGAGCCGCCTGTCGCAGCGCTTGATCACCTCGTCCATGGCGTTGAAGAAGGCTTCGTCCTGGGAGTCGTCGTCGGGATCGACCAGGATCTCCCACCAGGGGTGCAGCGCGCGCAGGAACGGGCCGACGGGGTGCCCCGGGTAGTGCTGCTCGATCGCACCGAAGGCGGCGTTGGCGCCGTCGTAGTCCATGTCGTAGAGGCGGTCGAGCCCCTGGCGGACGTCGGTGCGGAACTGCTCGTCGTTGAGGATGGAAGCCGGCCGGGTGGTGGCGGCAGCGGTCAACGCCGCGCTGCCGAGGAGCAGGGCGAGGTAGAGAAAAGCTTGTCGGGTCCAGGCGCGGGCCAGTTGTGCGTGCATGGGGATTTAGCCTCCGAAATCTGAGCAGCAAAACGGAGCGGGGGCGGTCCGCTATTCCAGGCCCCCTCTCTGACCCCCTTACGTGCGGAACAGCCGTTTCGTTTCAGTGTCCCACCGCCAGGCCGCCTCGGCGCCCTGGAGGTGGACGCCGCCGAGCCAGCGGTCGATGCCGCGGCTGCGCACCCAGTCGTCCCGCCCCTCCAGGACCCCGCGGCCGCTGGCGGTGAGAGCGATTCGCAGCGAGCGCAGAGAGCCCTGGGCGCCCGGCTCGAGACGGAGGAGGGGGCGGGGGGGCGCGGCGAGCTCGCGCAGGATGCGCTCGAAGGAGCTGTCCCCCATATAGACCCGCTCCTCCATCGCCTGCGTGGCGCGGAAGACCTCCTCGAAGGTGCCGGCTCCCGCGCCGGCCGCGTTCAGGATCTGCCGCTCGGAGCGCGAGAGGCCGTTGGCGACCGCGGGGAACTCCTCGAGATGCCGGCGCAGCGCCCCGGCGAGGAAGGGGAGCGGGGAGGTGTCGCGCCCGAAGATCGCCACCAGGGCGGTGGGGTCCGGGGCGCGGAAGGCCTGCCAGGCATCGCGCGCCAGGAGCTTCTGCTCCTCGTCGACCCGCTGGCGCCGCGGCAGCAGGGTGGCCATCTGCTGGGGGGTGAGCTGCCCCAGGCCGTGGAAGGGCTCGATCCCCGGGAACTCGCCGATGCAGATCAGCGACAGCTCCGTGCTGTCGAGGCTGCGGCCCGCGAAGGAGTCGAGCGCGCGGATCAGCAGGAGCTGGTCGAACAGGTCGTGCTCGAACCAGAGGACGACCTCGTCGTAGGAGCGGTAGTCCGCGAGGGTGTGGTCCCAGCGGGTGAGCCGGGCGAGGCAGGAGTCGTAGTCGTCGTAGCCGCTCTCGGCGAGGTAGCGGGCGCGCACCTTCCGCCACCGCTCCGGCGGGAGGCCTCCGGGAGCCGGGCCCTCGTGGAGCAGGTCGGCGGTGACCGCGACCTCGCCCCTCTCTCCGGCGACCCCGGAGAGGCGGATCGTCCCGGCCGCGACGTCGCCGTTGGTGACGTGGAGCATCCGCCGCTCCGGCGCCGGCCGGACCCTCAGGGCCAGCGGGTCTTCAGCGCGCGGGGCCGGAATCCGGGACGCGGTCATGGCCTGGGCCGGGAACTTGAATCCCAGTTGCCGCATCAGCTCGGCGGCGGTCAGTGGATGGGCGGGAGCAGGGTTGGACATGGCCGTGGAGCTCCGAACGGAGCGACGCATGCAACAACGCCAATATACTACTCTTTGTCCCTGGCGATCGCTCCCACGGTGCCGCGGACGGCGCGCAGGTAGCCGGCCGGCGCCAGCAGAAGCTGAGTGCCGCGGACGCCCGCCGAGACCGAGATCACGTCGAACAGCTCGATCGTCTCGTCCACGAAGACGGGGTAATCCTTCTTGCCGGCGAGCGCCGTGACCCCGCCGCGCACGTAGCCGGTGAGCGGCGTCACCTCCCGCAGCGGCACCACTTCCACCTTGCGGTCGCCGGAAGCGCGGGCGAGCGCCTTCAGGTCCAGGTCCGCGTCCCCCGGTACCACGGCGAGCAGCACGCCGGTGCGGTCCCCCCGGGCCACCAGGGTCTTGAACACCTGCTCGGGGGGGAGGCCGATCTTGCGGGCCACGGACTCGGCCGCGAGGTCGTCGGGATCGACCTCGTAGTCGCGCAGCTCGTAGGGGATGCCGAGGGAGTCGAGGAGGCGGGCGGCGTTGGTCTTCACGAGGGCTTATATATAGACGAAGGGGCCGGTTGCCCAGCCCCCCCGAATCCCTGCTCTTACTTCCCCTTCGCCGCGGCGGCCGGGGCCGCCTTGACGGTCTCCAGGTTGATGGAGACGTTCACGTCATCGCCGAGGAGCACGCCGCCGTTGTCGATCGCCTTGTTCCAGACGATGCCGTACGCCTTGCGGTCGAGCGTGGTCGCGGTCTCGAAGCCGGCCCGGGTGTTGCCCCAGGGATCCTTGGCCTCGCCGTTGAGGGTCACCGGCAGCGTGACCTTTTTGCTGACGCCGTGCATCGTCAGGGTGCCGGTCACGTCGTATCTGTTCTTGCCCGCGGGCTTCACCGAGTCGCTCTTGAAGGTGATCTCGGGGTACTTCTCGACGTCGAAGAAGTCGGCCGTGCGCAGGTGCTTGTCGCGGTCGGCGTTGCCGGTGTCGATGCTCGTGGTCTTGACGCTGAGCTCGACCGAGCCCTTCTGCGGAGCCTTGGGGTCCATGTCGATCGTGCCCGCGAAGTCGTTGAAGCGCCCGCGGACGTTGGAGACCATGTGCCGGATGGTGAAGCCGACCTCCGAATGGCTGGGGTCGATCTTGTAGCTCTCGGCCTGCAGCGGCAGGGCGGCGAGGGTGGTGAGGGTAGTTAGAACGGTGGCGGCGAAAAGTTTCTTGCTGGTCATCCTGGTCATCGGCGTTTCCTCTCTGAAATTGAAAGTTCCCTTGTGGGATGAGTGTCGGGTTAAAGGTTGTTGGTTCAACCTTCCAACGAAATTTTTTTACCGGCGGCCGGCGCGGATCGCGTCGAGCATCCGGAGCAGGCGGTCCTGTTCCTCCGGGGTCAGCATGGCGACGGCCTCGGCGTCCGCGGAGTCGATGGGCTCGTCCAGCCGCTCCACCAGCTCGAGGCCGGCGGGGGTGAGCCAGCAGAGCACCTGCCGCCGGTCCTGGGCGCAGCGCTGGCGGCGCACCAGCCCCTTGACCTCGAGGCGGTCGAGGAGCCGGGTGACGCCGGGCGCCTGCTCGATCATCCGCTCGGCGATCTCCAGCGTCGGCAGCCCCTGCTCGCCGGCGCCCCGCAGGATGCGCAGCACGTTGTATTGTTGGGCCGTGATGTCATACGGCTCCAGCGTCCGGCCCACCACGCGCCGGACGAGGTCCGCCGTGCGAAGCAGCGACACGACTACCTCCTGTCCGCGGGAGCGGAAGGGCTTCCCCTGCCGGATCTCCCGCTGCAATGGGCTGAGGTCTTCCATTCAGGAATCATTCTAGGGGTACATAGTTGACATGTCAAGTATCGGGCTCACACTGATTGCCGGAATCATGCTCGCGACTCCGCTCAAGCCTGGAAGCTCCGCGCCGCGCTACCTCGCCCTGGGCGATTCCTACACGATCGGGGAGAGCGTCGGCGCGGCCGACCGCTGGCCGGTCCGGCTGGCAGCGCTGCTGCGGGAGCGGGGAGCGGCGGTCGCCGGCCCGGAGATCGTGGCGCGGACCGGCTGGACCGTCCGCGAGCTTTCCCAGGGGATCGACGCCGCGGCTCCCCACGGCTCTTACGAGCTGGTGACGCTGCTGATCGGCGTCAACGACCAGTATCGGGGTGGGGACCCGGAGGCCTACCGGGCCGATTTCGTGGCCATGCTGCGGCGGGCGGTGGGATTCGCCGGCGGCCGGGCGGAGCGTGTGATTGTGCTCTCGATCCCCGACTGGGGCGTCACCCCCTTCGCCGCCGAGAGCGGCCGCGACCGGGGGAAGATTGCCGCCGAGATCGATCGCTTCAATGCGATCAACCGCGAGGAGACGGCGCGCGCGGGCGCCCGCTACGTAGATGTGACCCCGATTTCCCGCAAGGCGGCGGCCGAGCGCTCGCTGATCGCCATCGACGGCCTTCACCCCTCCGGAACGATGTACGCCGAATGGGCCCGGCTCGCCCTGCCCGCCGCCGAGGCGGCGCTCGGCAAGTAATTTCGGTCCGCCGTTTGCATCCTCTTCGAGACGCCTATGCTCGTCTACGGAGATGCCAAGCGGGTCGAAGACCCCCGGGAGAAGGTTGCGGCGATGCGCGCCGGTCTGGAACGGCTGGTGACCACCCGGCCGCGGATCGAGCGTCATGCCATCCTGGCGGAGCTGCTGGTCGAGGCCGGGGAGCTGGAGCAGGGGTTGCTCGATCAGCAGCTCGCGCTGAATGGCGACGAGCGGCCGAGCCCGGTGGGGGAGGCGGCCTCGCGGCTGACCCGGGCGGTCGCCGCGGTGCTGCTCCCCTCGTTCCGCACCTTCGGCTCCCTCCCCGCGGGGGAGGACGCGCGCTTCGCCACGGCGCCGATCGAGCGCGCGCTCGACGAGATCCTCGCCGCCGCGCTCCCCGAGACGATCGAGGTCTCCGTCCCCGAGGGGTACGCCTTCTACGGGCTCTATCCCGAGACCTACTTTTCCGCCGCCGAGACCGCGTTGCGCGGGGAGGGTGAGACCGGGCCGCTGCGGGTGATCGGTATCCGCAGCATCGGCACCGGGCTCGCGGCGGCGGTGGCGGCGGTGGTGGGGGAGCGGGCCACCAGCGTCAGCGTGCGCCCCGAGGGGCACCCCTTCTCGCGCAAGGTCGGGATCAGCCAACGGCTCGGGCGCGAGCTGCTCGGCGAGAGCGGCGGTGGCGCCCGCCCGCGCTACGCCGTGGTGGACGAGGGGCCGGGGCTCTCCGGCAGCTCCTTCGGCTGTGTGGCCGACTGGCTGGAGGATCGCGGGGTGGCGCCGGAGTCGATCTCCTTCTTCCCCAGCCACCGCGGCGGCCTGGGCCCCTACTCCAGCGAGCGCCACCGGGCGCGCTGGGAGCGGGCGCGCCGGCAGGTGGTCGAATTCGAGGATCTCTTCGCCTCTCCCGAGGCGCGCTGGCCGCTGGCGAGCTGGGTGAAAGACCTGACCGGCGAGCCGGAGGGGGCGCTGGAGGATCTGAGCGCCGGCCGCTGGCGGGAGAAGCTCTTCCCCGACCGCTCCCTGTGGCCGGCGGCGGACGTCCAGGGGGAGCGGCGCAAGTACCTGCTCGCCGCGGGGGGGCGGCGCTGGCTGCTCAAGTTCGCCGGGCTTGGCCGCTACGGCAGGGAGAAGCTGGCGATCGCCCGGGCCCTCGGCGAGGCCGGGCTGATCCCGCCGATCGCCGGGCTGCGCCACGGCTTCCTGGTCGGCCCCTGGCTGGAGGAGGTCCGCCCGCTGCCGCTCGCGCCCGAGGTCGACCGCCTCCGCCTGCTCGACGCCGTGGCAGGCTATCTCGCCTTCCGCGCCGCCCATCTGCCGGCGGCGGTGGAGGAGCGCGGGGCGACGCCGGTCAAGCTGTTCGAGATGATGGTTTTCAATACTCAGCGGGCGCTCGGGCCGATGCTGGCCGGGGTCGTCAAGGACTGGCGCGGCCGGCTGCCGGAGGTGGCCCGCCTGGAGCGGCTCGTCCTCACCGACAACAAGATGCACGCCTGGGAATGGCTGGTCACGCGCGGCGGAAAGATCCTCAAGGCCGACGCCCTCGATCACCACCGCGGGAACGATTTGGTGGGACCCCAGGACCTCGCCTGGGACCTCGCCGGCGCCGCCGTCGAATTCGATCTCGACCCGGCCGAGCTGGATCTCCTGGCCGACGCCGTGGCCCGCCGGAGCGGCATGCCGCGCGCCGAGCCGATCCAGCTCGATTTCTACCGGCTGGCCTACCTGGCCTTCCAGACCGGCCGCCACACCCTCGCCGCCGAGGCCCTGGAGTCTTCGGCCCCCGCCGAGTCGGCTGGGATGCGCTCCGAGATGGAGCGTTACGCCGAGCGGCTGCGCCGCGCGATTACTCAGGGGGTTGGGCCGGCGGCGTAGGAGAAAAAGGGACCTGAGGGCCCCGACCTCGCCCTTTTCCTCGACCTCGCCCGCCGCGCGAAAAGCCTCCTGAAGGAGGCTCACTATCCCTGGTTGACACCCCAGGCTGGATAAATTCCGCCCTGCGGGCGTCCGTCCAGTAAAGCACCATGACTCCGAGACATGCGTCTCTGTAAATTTCTGTATAGCTTTCCTCCGAGGGACGTGGTTCAATTACGGCAACGAACCTTATGAGAGGATCGCGATGAGCAGCGACGCGCTGTCCCGAAGGGAGCTGTTGAAGGGGGCCGCGGGGGCGGGGGTCGCCTCGGCGATGTTCCTGCGGCCGTGGCCCGCCCACGGCCTGGAGAGCGGTGAGCCGACGCGGCTGCTGCCGGTCAAGGAGCTGGCGGGGATCACCGCCCGGTTCTCGCAGTCGACCGACCGCGTGGCGCACCTGCTCCACCGCACGACGTTCGGCGTGCGGCCGGGGGAGCTGGAGCGCGCCCGGCAGATGGGGATCGAGGCCTGGCTCGACGAGCAGCTCCATCCCGAGCGGATCGACGACTCCGCGGTCGAGGCCCAGGTGGCCGCGCTCTTCCCCACGCTGGGCAAGCGGGCCCAGGAGCTCTACGACATCGCCGAGGAGGCTGACGACGGCGGCTACTCGGTCGCCATGGAGCTGAAGCGGGCCACTCTCTACCGGGCCCTGTTCAGCCAGCGGCAGCTCTTCGAGACGATGGTCGAGTTCTGGAACAACCACTTCAGCATGTATCACTTCAAGGACGACGTTGCGGTGCTGAAGACGGTCGACGACCGCACGGTGTCGCGCCCCCTGGCCTTCGGCCGCTTCCGCGACCTCCTCCTCGCCTCGGCGCACAGCCCGGCGATGATGGTCTACCTCGACAACGAGAGCAACGTCGCCGACGGCCCCAACGAGAACTACGCCCGCGAGCTGATGGAGCTGCACACCATCGGCTCCGATGCCGGCTATACCCAGACCGACGTCCACGAGGTGGCCCGCTGCCTCACCGGCTGGACGGTCGACTACAACGGCGAGGGGACGGACGGCGAGTGGGCGTTCGACGCCGGCGCTCACGACCCGGGGCCGAAGACCGTCCTCGGCGTCGCCATCGCCGGCGGCGATCCAGGCGCGCTCGACGGCCGGCGGGTGCTGGAGACCCTGGCGCGCCACCCCGCCTGCGCCCGTTTCATCAGCAACAAGCTCTGCCGCCGCTTCGTCGCCGACGTCCCGCCCCCCGCGCTGGTGACCCGGGCGGCGGCGACCTTCTCGTCGACCGGCGGCGACATCCGCGCCGTGCTGCGCACGATCCTGCTCTCCGACGAGTTCTTCGCCGCCGCCGAGCAGAAGCTGCGCCGCCCCTACGAGTTCCTGGTCGCCGCCCTGCGCGCCCTGGGGGCCCAGGTGACGCCGGACGGGCTCGACAACCTGATCTACTCCCTCTATCCGCTCGGCCAGGTGCCGTTCGAATGGGAGCCCCCCAACGGCTACCCGGACGTCGGCGCCGCCTGGGCCAACACCAACGGCCTGCTGAACCGCTGGAACCTCGCCTCGGCGCTGACGCTCGGCTGGTTCGGCGACGACGTCTTAGTGCCCGTGCGTGGCATCGTCGCCCGCTCGGGAGCGAAGACCTCGGCCCAGCTCGTCGACGCCATGGCCGCCCTCTTCCTGCAGCGAAGGCTCGACGAGCCCGACCGCGCGCGCCTCATCGACTACGTGGCCCAGGGAAAGCCCGCCGGCGCGCGGGTTCCCGGGTGGTATCTGAACCGGCAGGCCCCGGGGTTGATCGCTCTGATCCTCGGGTCCCCCTACTTCCAGTGGCGCTGACGAGAGGAGCCCGATCCCATGTCCAAGCTGACCCGCCGCGGATTCCTCGGCGCCCTGGGCGCCGCCGCCACCCTGCCGGGCTGGTTCCCCCGGCTGGCTTTTGCCGCCCCGGGGCGCGCCGCCTCCCAGGGCGATACGCTGGTCTGCATCTTCCTGCGCGGCGGCGCCGACGGCGTCAACGTCGTCGTCCCCTTCGGCGACCGCCACTACCACGACAACCGCCCGACGATCGGCATCCGTGAGCCCGGCGCGGGACCGGACCGCGCGGTCGATCTCGACGGCTTCTTCGGCTTCCACCCGTCGCTCGGGCCGCTGAAGGAGGTCTGGGACGACGGCGGCCTCGCCGTGGTGCACGCCGCCGGGATGCCGGTCAACAACCACTCGCATTTCGATTCCATGGACTGGATGGAGCGCGGCACGCCCGGCGAGCGGCGGGTGCTCTCCGGCTGGCTCGGCCGCCACCTCGCGGCCGTCGACGCCGCGAACACCTCGCCGTTCCGGGCGATCGGCTTCGGCGACCTCGTCCCGGCGTCGCTGCGCGGGACGATCCCGGCGACCTCGCTCGCCTCGATCGCCGACTTCCACCTCCAGGGGTTCGAGGACCAGATCTCCCGCTTCCAGGGAACCCTGGCCGCGCTCTACTCGGGCACCACCTTCCTCGACGTGCAGGCCCTGCAGACCTTCGGCGCCGTCGAGCGGCTGACCGCGGCCAACCCCGGCCAGTACGAGCCCCAGCACGGGGCCGAGTATCCGGATACCGATTTCGGCAACGCGCTGAAGCAGATCGGCCAGCTCATCAAGGCCGATCTCGGGCTGGAGGTGGCCTGCGTCGATCTCGGCGGCTGGGACATGCACGACACCGAGTCGGACCAGATGCCCGGCCTGCTGGCCGACCTCGGCGCCGGCCTCCACGCCTTCTACGCCGACCTCCACGACCGCATCGGCAACATCACGGTGGCCACGATGACCGAGTTCGGCCGCCGCATCGAGGAGAACGCCTCCGGCGGCACCGACCACGGCACCGCCAGCTTCATGTTCCTGATGGGGGGCGGAATCAACGGCAAAAAGGTCTACGGCCGCTGGCCCACCCTCGCCCCCGAGGCTCTCGCCGACCCCGGCGACCTCGCGGTGACCACCGACTACCGCACGGTGCTGGGCGAGATCCTGGAGCGCCGGCTGGGCAACCCCGGGGTGGAGCAGGTGTTTCCGGGATTCGTGAAGGGGAGTTATCTGGGGGTGTGCAGGAGCTGAGCGGGTACAGGGCTTCGTGGTGGCTGGGGCGGCGTGCCCTCCGAGGCCTCACCCCCTGGCCCCTCTCCCGGAGGGAGAGGGGGAATCACGGAAACGTCTGGCCATGGGCCCTCCCTCTCCCCCCGGGAGAGGGACCGAGGGTGAGGCCTCGAAGGGCAGATCGCCCCAACCGGCACGAAGCCCTGTACGCCCGCCGTCTCATGCCATAATCCGCCCCTTCTTATGACGACCCCTCAATCCGCGCCCAACCGGTTCGCGATCTATGCGACCGGCGTGCTCCTCTTCCTGTTCATCCCGGCGGTGCTGTTCCTCTTCGTGCGCCACCCGGAGCCGTTGGGGTTGAGCCTGGCCGGCGGCGTGGCGCTGATCGTCGCTCACCGCTTCCTCGCCCGGCCTTACATGGAGCGGGTTCTGGCGGTGAAATGCCTCTGGTGCAACCGGGTCCCGCCGCGGACGCCCGTGGAGCTCGAGCTGCGCTCCGGCGCCCGCAAGCTCGCGGCCCGCTGCTGCGCGGAGCACCGCGCGCCGGCGGCGAAGCTCTTCTCGTTCCTGCACGCCTGGCGCTGGCCGTTGCGGCTGGGGATCTTCCTCCCCCTGCTTTTCCTGCTCACCGCGCTGGCGGCTTCAGCCGCCGGGCAGCCGGCACCGGTGCCGATCGCCACCACCTGGTTCAAGCTGGTGGTCGGCGTCACGGTGAATGTGGCCGCCCTCGGATATTTCTTCGCCCGCGAGCACTCCCCGCTCGAGGTCCCCTTCCCGGTCCACAACTTCTTTCTGCTCGGCGTGCGGAACCTGCTCTGGATCTTCCGCCTGGTCGGGCTCTGGTGGATCTGGCAGGGGATATCCTCCGTCGTTTTTTGAGATCCTGCCGGGGCGGCCCCGCCTCAGGCCAACCCCAGATCCTCGTAGAGCGCGTCGAGCACCGAGCGGATCCGCCGCTCGTGGGCGTCACCTGCCGGCGTGCCGTTGAAGGCCAGCGCCACCGCGAGGCCGCGCTCCGGGTCCGCGAAGCCGGCCGACGAGCGGTAGCCGCTGTGGCCGAAGGCGCGGGGGGAGGCGTGGTGGCCGTAGCCGTAGGGCACCGTCTCCGCTCCGTACTGGATCGAGTTGACGATGAACCCCAATCCCCAGTCCAGCACGTGCTTGAAGGTGACGTCGGTCATCCCGATGCGGTGCGGGGCGGTGAAGGCCTCGACGGTCTGCGGCAGCAGGACGCGGCGGTTGTTCCAGGAGCCCCGCCCGAGCAGCATCTCGTAGAAGCGCCCGAGCTCGCGCAGGGGGCCGTAGCCGTTGCCGCCCGGGCTGGGGCGGACGCAGCGCTCCTCGGAGTCCCAGCCGTGCTCCTTCGGCTCGTCCCCCTCGGTATTCCAGATCGCTCCGATCCGGCCGGATTCCTGGTAAGAAAGATAGCGTTCGGGGGGCATGCCGATCCAGGAGTCCGCCATCCCGAGCGGCTCGAAGATCTCCTCGCGGAGATAGGCGGAGAAGGGGCGGCCGCCGGCGCGCTGGATCACCTCGCCGAGGATGAACCAGCTCGACGCCTGGTGATAGCCGGCCTTCTGCCCCGGCACCCACCGGGGCTCCGGCTTCATCGCGCAGATCTTCGCGACAATCTCCTCCCAGGAGGCCTGGGGCCAGCCGGTGTCGAGCAGCCGGATACCGCCGGTGTGGGTGAGGAGATGGCGGAGGGTGATCTCCTCCTTGCCGTTGGCCGCGAACTCGGGGATGTGCCGCGCCACCGGATCGTCCAGCTCGAGCAGCCCGCGCTCCCAGAGCTGGGCGATGGCCACCGCCGGCACCGGCTTGGTGGAGGAGAGCCAGAGCATCAGGTGCTCGCGGGTGAGCGGCGCGCCGGGGCGGTCTTCGCCCAGCGCCGCGTCGGCCACGCGCTCGCCCCGCAGCGAGGCGTAGATCTGCGCGCCGAGGTGAAGGCCGTCGCGGATTCCCGCCTCGATCGCCCCCCGCGTCCGGGGGAGCCGGTCCAGAGAGCCGTCTGTCATGCCGGGGATTGTAGTCTGAGGAGATAGAAGAGGGGCGGCCCCGCGAGGCCGCCCCTGAGACCGGCCGGTTGGCTACTTCTTGGCGCTCTTCGAGGGGTGCATCGTCGAGTGGATGCCCTCGATCATCTTCAGATGGCCCTCGAGAGTGGGCAGGGTCGTCCCGGCCCAGCCCTTGACGTCCGAGTCCTTGCCGCTCTTCGACTCCTTCTGGAACTCGGCGACGTCCTTCTTGTGGTCCTGGACCATCATGCTGACATACGTGCTGTCGAACGCGGCGCCCGAGAGCTTCGCGAGCTTGCCGACATCGTGCTTCTGCTGATTGGACATCCCCGCCGGCAGGGTGACGCCCTTCTGCGCGGCGAGCTCCTTGAGCTGGTCGTTGGCCTTGGAGTGATCGTCGACCATGTGCTGGCCGAAGTTCTTGACGTCCGGGTTGGAAGCCTTCTGCGCCGCCAGCTTCCCGAGCTCGACCTCCTCCATGCCGCCCGTCGCCGCTCCCCGCATGAACTTGGTGTCGCCGGCGCTGAGCTTCGAGGTCGTGGTGGTGGTCGTCGTGGCCGTGGTCTTCTTCGACATGCTGCTGCTGGTGGACGCCGAGGGGCTCTGGGCGATAAGGGCAGGGCCTACGATCAGAAGGCCGGTCAGGGTGGCTGCCATGGCGAGGCTCTTGTTGTTCTTATTCATGGTGTCTCCTCTTTGTTCAGGATGAAAACTGTGCCAAAAGGCAAAAGAAGATGGCTCTGGACGAAGTCCAGAGCGCTTCCTGATCAAGAATTACGCAAGGGCGATGCCACGTGGCCGCTATTTCTTGAGCTGCTGGGGGATGAGCTCCTCGAACACCGCTTTGCGCAGGAGCGAGGGGGGGAGCAGCCCCTGGGCGAGCAGGAAGTCGTGGTAGGTCCTGCGGTCGAACTTCGGACCCAGGGCGCGCTCGGTCTCCTGCCGCAGCTCCATCAGCCGGGTGTAGCCACAGAAGTAGGCGGTCGCCTGCCCCGGGCTGCGGAAGGTGTAGCGCTGCACCTCCTGGAGGGCCATCCCCTCGGAGAGGCCGACATCCTCGCGCAGGATGCGGGTCGCCTCCTCGCGGGTGATCTGGCCGCTCTGCAGGCCGGGGTCGAGGAGCGCCCGGGCGGCCCGGGTCAGCCGGCTCTGCAGGGCGGCGAGCTGGCCGTCGAGCGGCAGGTAGGGCTTGACCTCGGCCTCGGCGTAGAGCGCCCACCCCTCGACGTTGACGCTGTTCATGGCGAAGATCGCCCGCGCCTTCGAGACACCCCCTTCGATCAGCGACGCGAACTGGAGCTCGTGGCCGGGGCGCCCCTCGTGGGCGGTCACCGGCCAGGAGAAGGCGTCGTAGGTGAAGTCGTCGAGGGTGAGGTTCGCCTTCCCCCGCGCGCCCGGGATACGCAGCGGCAGCACGAACTCGCCCATCTCGCCGGTGTTGCCGATCAGCCGCGGCGGCTGCATGTGGGGGGCGGGGCTCGCCACGCTCTCGGCCTCGCTCGCCACCCGGAACTTCATCGGCCGGTCGGGGAGGCTGACGATCCCCTCGCGCCGGATGATCTCCTCCAGCGCCTTGATCCGCTCCTGGAAGAAGGGGAGGATGGCGTCGCCGGTGATCTGCTGCTTCTTGAGCTCGCGGATCACCCCCCGGTAGTCGGTGACGCCGAGCCCCTTCTCGCGGGCGACCAGCGGCGCCAGGGTCGCCATCTCGCTCTGGATCTCCTTGAAGGCCACCTCGGCGCGCCGCACCAGCTCCTCGACCGGCATGTCGATCCCCACCTGTTGCAGGCTGTAGGCGTAGAGCTCCGGCGGCAGGCGGAAGTCGTTGCCGGCGCGGGGGAGGACCTCGCGGCGCAGGAACGCGTCGTAGGCGGCGAGCTGCTCCTTGAGCCTGGCGTAGGGCTCCTCGTACCCCGCGATGCCGTACTTCTTGAACAGCTCCTCGATGCCGGCGACCACCGTCTGGTTGTTGGCGAGGTCGCGCTCGATCCGGTCCTTGAACGGGCCGCGCAGCTTGGGATTCTTCAGCTTCGAGCGGGTGTAGTCCTCGGCCAGCCGGGTCAGCGGCGTGGTGCCGGGCGCCATGCCGGTGTACTTGCGCAGGCGCGCCAGGGCCGCGGGGCGCCGCGCCGGCTCCACCTGGTCGTCGAGCAGGGCGCGGAGCCCCCCGAAGACCGTCTGGGTGATGTTGAGGTAGGGGAGGTTGTACTTGCGCCCGAGCTCGTCCCCCTTCAGGTCGTCGTCGCCGGCCTGAATCAGGATCGCGAGATCCTGGCGGACGCGGGGATCGGTCTCCGCGGCCAGCCGGCGGCGCAGCTCCTCCCGCACTTTCCGGGCGGCGGCCTCGCGGCGCTCGTGGAAGCCAGGCGTGAGGTCGAAGATCTGCTCGTCGAGCCCCGGCACGCCGAGCTCGCCGGCGCCCTCAGGGTCGAAACGGGCGAGGCTGTCGAGCAGGATCTGGGTGTTCTGGTCGCTCTTCACCACCCAGGCGGGCGGCGCGGCGATGGCTGGGGCGGCGAGGGCCGCGAGCGCCAGGGCCCCGGCGAGGAGCCGCGAGGCGCGATGGGAACGTTGGCGGAGTTGAGAATCCATCGAGATCTCCTGAGGTCCAATGAGTGCAAAGGGAAGACGGAACGCGGCGAGGATGCCGGTTGTATGGATGCTAACGATCATCTGGGGAGAAAAGTTCTTGGCGGAGACTGGCACGCCCCTTGCTTTTTGACCCTTGCGTCCGGCTGGCGGGGTCGCTCCCGAGTTTGAGTCGAAGCGAAGACCTTACCGCTCAGCTTTTAGAGATACAACAAGGAGTGCCGACGATGATGCCAAAATATCGCAGCTTCCCCCTCCTGCCGCTCCTCGGAGCGTTGGCCGTGCTCACGCTGGCTCCGGCCGCGCGGGCCCAGGATGCCGTCCCCCTTCAGGAGGACGCCGCGCGGGCGATGCAGAGAGGTGAGCGTCTCGTCCAGGAAGGGAATTACAAGGCGGCCTCGGCCGAGTTCGAGCGGGCCAGCGAGCTCGCCGGCGGCCCCTGCCCCGACTGCCTGCTCGGCGTCGGCCGCGCCTACAGCGGCGCCCGGCAGTACAACGCCGCGCTGCAGGTGACCCGCATGGCCCTGGCCCTGTACTCCTCTCCCGAGGACCAGGCCCGCGCCTACGACCAGCTCGGCACCATCCTGACTCTCAAGGGGGAGACCGGCGCCGCCCGTGAGGCCTTCAACAAGGCGGTCCAGCTCGACGGCCGGATGGAGGGGCGGGTCCGCTCCAGCCTGGCCGGGGCTCTGCTCCAGCGCGCGAACTACGCGCAGGCTCCCGAGACGGTCGACGCCGAGGCCGGCGTGGCGTTCGCCGGCTCCCTGAGCGCCCCGCACTAGGTAAATTCTTCCGTTCGCGATTCCCTGAGCCCCTCTCCCCCCGGAGAGGGGTTTTTCGTTGGCTCCTCCTGCTACACTGCCGCCTTTCCGAGGCCCCTTCTCGATTACCCTGCGATGATTACCCTGAAAGACGTCGAGGAAGCCCGCGCGCGGATCGGCGGGATCGTGCAACCCACCCCCTGCCTGCGCTCCTGGGCCTTTTCCGAGGAGCTGGGCGTACACGCCTGGTTCAAGTACGAGACCCTCCAGCTCACCGGTTCCTTCAAAGTCCGGGGCGCCTACAACAAGATCGCCGGGCTGCCGGCGGACGAGGTCCGGCGGGGGGTGATTACCGCCTCGGCCGGCAACCATGCCCAGGGGGTGGCCTTCAGCGCCACCCAGGCCGGGGTGCCGTCGATCATCGTCATGCCGGTGACCACTCCCCTGATCAAGATCGAGAACACCCGCCGGTTCGGCGGCGAGGTCGTGCTGGCCGGGGAGATCTTCGACGAGGCCTACCACGAGGCGCGGCGGCTCGAGCGCGAGCGGGGGCTGGTCTTCGTCCACCCGTTCGACGACGAGCAGGTGATGGCGGGGCAGGGGACGATCGGCCTCGAGATCCTCGAGCAGACGCCGGAGGTGGAGGTGGTGGTGGTCCCCATCGGCGGCGGCGGGCTGATCTCCGGCATCGCCACGGCGATCAAGGCAAAGCGGCCGTCGGTGCGGATCTACGGCGTCCAGACCGCCGCCGCCCCGGCGATGGCCGAGAGCTTCCAGGCCGGCCGGATTCGCGTCTGCCCGGCCGAGCGGTCGGTCGCCGACGGCATCGCCGTCAAGACGCCCGGCGAGCGCACCTTCGAGCACATCCGGCGCTCTGTGGACGCCGTCGTCACCGTCTCGGAGGACGAGATCCGCGCCGCCATGGTCCGCCTGGTCGAGACCGGCAAGACGGTCACCGAGGGGGCCGCCGCCGTCACGCTGGCCGCCATGGCCGCCCACCGGATCCCCGACGTGGCGGGGCGCCACGTGGTCATGCTCCTCTCGGGCGCCAACGTCGACGTCGCCCTGCTCGCGCGCATCATCGACCGTTACCTGGTCGAGAGCCGGCGCCTGGTGCGCCTCCGTACCCACGTCCCGGACCGTCCGGGGGCGCTGGCCGAGCTGCTCCAGGTGATCGGCCAGCACGGCGGCAACGTGGTGCGCGTCCAGCACGACCGGGTCTTCATGCACGCCGGCTTCTGGGAGGCCCAGGTCGACGTTACCCTGGAGACCCGGAACGCCGGGCACATCGACGAGCTGCGCCAGGCGCTCCGCGAGAGGCAGTACGAGGTGGAGCTGCCGTGAGGGTTGAAATTCTTACGTGACCCGATCAAGGGCGGGGCGGCTTGGCTGGGAATAAATCTCTTGACGAGCAGCTCCCCCTCAGTTGGAGCTTATTAACAAATTCAAATAGAACATAGATAGTAGGACTTATTCTTTGCGATTTTTTTCAGGCTGTGGGAATAGCGGTTTCCTGGGGCCTGTTGTGACGAGTGAAGAGCGAATTACAAAAACAGCCTTGACATTCGACAAGTTCGACTCCAAACTCGCAGATCTCACACATCGAAAAGGCAAAGCCGCCGCGAGGCGGTGACGCAAAGCTTCGGGTCTCACAGAGACAGCCGGGCTGCCGAAAGAAGGACGTAGGACGGCGGCAGGGTGTCTTTAGAAAGTAACAGACCTGAACTCCAGTGTCCCGGGCTCCACGGGATCCTGCACTGAAGCATTGGCTCGTTTCTTCTCAGATTGGATCTTCGGTTTCGCGAGCGTTGGCCAGCATGGTGCTGGTCTCTCTCCGGAACATGCCTCGATGCAACCCCTAACGGGAGGATGGTTATGACGAATTCGTGTGGAAAAGGCGTCCGTATCGCCGCTCTGGGTCTCGCCGCCGCGACGGTGCTGAGCCTGACGGCTCCCGCTTATGCCGCCAAGGGTCGGCGGGCCAAGGCTCCGGCCCCGACCGCCCAGTCCGGGATGATGGTCGCGATCGATCCCGCGACCGGCAAGATCCGGCAGCCCACGGCGGCCGAGAGCAAGGCTCTCGTCGCCGGTATCCAGGAGATGACCAAGGCCTCGAGCGTCCAGCCGGAGCTGAAGCAGCTCGCGGACGGTACGATGTCGGTCGACCTCTCCAGTTCGTTCCTGAACATCTCCATGGCGCAGGTGCAGCCGGATGGCTCCATCCGCGAGGTCTGTGTCGACAGTGCCGCCGATGCCAATGCCGTTCTAACCGCCGCCCCGGCCTTCGAGGATAAGTAAAACAACATGAAGACCTCCAAGCTCCTCGGCCTTTTCGCCATCGCCGCCTTCCTGCTCACCGGCCCCGTCTTCGGCGCGGCCCAGATCATCATCGTCAACACCAACGCTCCCGGCGTGGGCTTCAACGACGCCACTCCCGCCGCTCCGGTCGGCGGCAACCCCGGCACCACCGTCGGCCAGCAGCGGCTGAACGCCTTCCAGTACGCCGCCGACGTCTGGGGCTCGATCCTGAGCAGCCCGGTTCCGATCTACATCCAGTCGTCCTTCACCCCGCTCGCGTGCACCGCGACCGCGGCGACCCTGGGCTCGGCCGGCGCGCTCCAGGTCTTCGGCGACTTCCCGAACGCCGAGCTCGTGGACACCTGGTACCACGTCGCCCTGGCCAACAAGCTGGCCGGTGGTGACCTGGCTCCGGGCCCGAACGGCACCAGCGCCGACGACATCATCGCCCGCTTCAACAGCAACCTCGGCCAGCCCACCTGCCTGGCCGGGACCGGCTGGTACTACGGCCTGGATGCCAACCACGGCACCAACATCGACCTGGTGACGGTGCTGCTCCATGAGTTCGCCCACGGCCTGGGCTTCTCCGGCTTCTATAACAAGACGACCGGCGCGCAGCTCGCCGGCTTCCCGGACGTCTACGGCGCCTACACCTTCAGCACCACCTTCAACAAGGCCTGGCCCCAGATGACGGACGCCCAGCGCGCGGCCGCGACCATCGACACCAACAACGTGGTCTGGAGCGGTATCAACGTCACCGCCGCGGTTCCGAACGTGCTGCGGTTCGGCACGCCGCTGGTGACGGTCAACGCGCCCGCCCTGGGCAGCTACCGGGTCGGCACCGCGACCTTCGGCCCCATCCTCTCCTCGCCGGGCGTGACCGGCGATGTCCTCGTCGGCTTCGACGCGGCGAACGCCGCGGGCCCGTCGACCACGGACGGCTGCTCGGCCATCACCACCAACCTCACCGGTAAGATCGGCCTCGTCGACCGCGGCACCTGCGGCTTCGCGATCAAGGTGAAGAACCTGCAGAACGCCGGCGCCATCGCCGTGCTGATCGCCGACAACGTGGCCGGCAGCCCGCCGGCCGGCATGTCCGGCGTCGATGCGACCATCACCATCCCGTCGGTCCGGATCAGCCTGGCCAACGGCAACGCCCTCAAGTCGGCGCTCGCCAGCGGCGCGGTCAACGTCACGCTCGGCGTCAACCTCGCCGTCCGCGCCGGCGCCAATCCGGCCGGCCAGGCGCTCCTCAACGCCCCCAACCCGGTGGTCGCCGGCTCCTCGATCTCGCACTGGGATCCGATCGCCTTCCCCAACCTGCTCATGGAGCCGGCGATCAACAGCGATCTGACCCACGGCGTCGACCTGACCCGTCAGGAGATGATCGACATCGGCTGGTTCTCCGACGGTGACGGCGTCGCCGACGGCGTCGACCAGTGCATCGGTTCCTCCCGCAGCGCGACCGTCGTCATCGACGGCTGCGACTCGGGCGTCACCAACACCACGTTTGCCACCGGCTGCCGCATCACCGACCAGGTCAATGACTGTACGGTCGGCGCGGGCAACCATGGCGCGTTCGTGAGCTGCGTCGCGAAGCTCACCGACACGCTCAAGAATCAGGGCGTCATCTCGGCCAACCAGAAGGGCGCCATCCAGAGCTGCGCCGCGCGCGCGAGCCATTAATAACCGCTCGCAACCGCTGGTTTCACCGTAGCTGAGAGGGCCGGCGCGCGAGCGCCGGCCCTTTTTTCGTTCCGCGGAGCCCCGGCGGCGGCCTGCTCGCGATATAATGCTTTTTTAACAACCCCGTGCCGGAGGGATACTGATGAACAGGTTGTACCGGAGCGTCCAATTCTTCGCCTTGGCCGCGCTGCTCGCGAGCCGGGCTTTCGCCGCCGCCGAGATCGTCATCGTCAACACCAACCAGCCGGGGGTCGGCTTCAACGATCCCGCGCCGGCGGCGCCGGTCGGCGGCAATTCCGGCACCACGGTCGGCCAGCAGCGGCTCATCGCCTTCCAGTATGCCGCTGACCTCTGGGGAGCCATCCTGGACAGTCCGGTCACGATCAACATCCAGTCGGCCTTCCAGTCCCTGTCCTGCACGGCGACCAGCGGCACGCTGGGCGCGGCGTCGACGATTCAGCTCTTCGGCAACTTTCCGCACGCCGAGCTCCGCAACACCTGGTATCCGGTGGCGCTCGCCAACAAGATGGCGGGCGACGACCTGTCCCCCGGCGACACCAACACCAATGCGGACGACATCATCGCCGTCTTCAACAGCGACCTGGGGAAGGCGAGCTGCCTGCCGAGTCTCGGCTGGTATTACGGCCTGGACGGCAACCATGGCAGCAACATCGACCTGGTGACGGTGCTGCTCCACGAGTTCGCCCACGGCCTGGGCTTCGCCGGTTATTATGACAAGACGACCGGCGCCCAGCTCCAGGGTTATCCGGACGTCTACGGCACCTATACCTACAGCACCACCTTCAAGAAGGCCTGGCCCAAGCTGAACGACGCGCAGCGCAGGGCCGCCACCGTCGACACCAACCACGTGGTCTGGATCGGCAAGAGCGTCAGCGCCGCCGCGCCGCATGTGCTGGAGAAGGGGACGCCGCTGGTGACGGTCAACGTGCCGGCCTCGCTGGGCTCCTTCGCCGTCGGCCTCGCGAACTTCGGCGCTCCCCTCAAGTCCCCGGGGGTCAAGGGCAACGTCCTCCTGGTCAAGGACGCGGACGAGGACGGCGCCGGCGGCGAGTCGACCGCGACGGACGGCTGCTCGGCGATCACCAGCAACGTCCGCGGCAAGATCGCGCTGATCGACCGCGGCGTCTGCGGCTTCGTGGTGAAGGTGAAGAACGCCCAGGACGCCGGCGCCATCGGCGTGATCATCGCGGACAACGTGGCCGGCAGCCCGCCCCCCGGGATCGGCGGCACCGATGACACCATCACCATCCCCGCGGTCCGGATCAGCCTGGCCGATGCCAACAAGCTGCGGGCCAAGGCGGTCCGCGGCACGGCGCAGGCGACGATCGGCATCAACCCGCGCATTCTCGCCGGCGCCGATCCCCAGGGACGGGTGCTCCTCTACGCCCCCAACCCGGTCGCCCTCGGCTCGTCGTACTCGCACTGGGACACGGTCGCCTTCCCCAACCTGCTGATGGAGCCGTCGATCAACGGCGACCTCACGCACGACACCGATCTGACCCGCCAGGAGATGGTCGACATCGGCTGGTTCTCCGACAAGGACGGCGTGGCGGACGGTGTCGATGAGTGCATCGGCTCGTCGAGCAGCGAGACCGTGGTCATCGACGGCTGCGACTCGGGCGTTCCCAACACGGTGTTTCCGAACGGTTGCCGGATCTCCGACCAGGTCGCCGACTGCACGGTCGGCGGGGGCGGCCACGACGCCTTCGTGAGCTGTGTCGGCCGTCTCGCCGGCGGCCTCGAGAAGGCCGGCACCCTCTCGACCGGCCAGCAGGACGCCGTCCAGCGTTGCGCGAGCCGGGAGAAGACCCGGTAACCCCGGGCCTGGCGGAATCCGATGAGACTGTTCCCCGCACCGAAACGGACGAACCCCTTGATGGGAGGATGGATATGACCAGATCGCAAGGCATCCGCACCGCCGCCGCGGGTCTCGCCGTGGCGGCGATCCTCGGCCTGACGGCTCCGGCTTTCGCCGCCGGCCCGAAGCCCGCCGGGACCGGCCTGACCGCCGCCGTCGAGCCGGCGACCGGCAAGCTCCGGCAGCCCACCGCGGCCGAGAACAGGGCTCTGGCGGAGGGGGTTCGGGCGATGTTGAAGAGCTCCGCGCCCTTGCCGCTCAAGCAGTTTGCCGACGGCACGATGTCGATCGAGCTCGGCGCCTCGTTCCTGAACATCTCCGTGGCCCAGGTGCAGCCGGGCGGCACGCTTCGCCAGGTCTGCATCGACAACGCCCAGTCCGCCGACGCCCTGATGAATCCCATCCCGGCGTTCGAGGACAAGTAGGGCGTCGTCTCGCCGCCATGAAATTCGAGACCCGCGCGGTCCACGCCGGTCACCGGATCGATCCGGTGACCGGTTCGGTGGCGCCGCCGATCTATCTCTCCACCACCTTCGCCCGCGATCCGGAGAGCGTCCCGGTCGGCGGCCACACCTACATCCGCGAGTCGAACCCCAACCAGGAGCGGCTCGAGGAGGCGCTCTTCCCCTTGGAAGGGGGGGAGGCGGCGCTCGTCTTCGCCTCGGGGATGGCGGCCGGGATCGGCCTGCTCCAGGCCTTGCCGCCGGGCTCCCACGTCCTGTTTCCGGACGACGTCTACTACGGCTTCCGCACCGCCGCCGGGGAGGTCCTCCCCAACTGGGGGATCCGGTCGGACTTCGTGGCCATGGGGGACCTCGCGGCGCTGGCGGCGGCGATCCGTCCGGAGACCCGGCTGGTCTGGCTGGAGACGCCGTCCAATCCCCTGCTCAACGTGGTCGATCTGGCGGCCGCCGCCGCTCTCGCCCGCCGGGCCGGCGCCCTGACGGTGGTCGACAACACCTTCGCCACCCCGGTGCTGCAGCGTCCGATCGAGCACGGCGCCGACGTCGTCCTCCACTCGACCACCAAGTATCTCGGCGGCCACAGCGACGTCCAGGGGGGAGCCCTGGTCTTCGCCTGCCGCGACGAGGTCTGGGAGCGGGTCGGCCACCTGCGCCACATCCTGGGAGCGGTCGCCGCGCCATTCAACGACTGGCTGGTGCTGCGCGGCGTGCGCACCCTCGCCTGCCGGATGGCGGCCCAGAGCGCGGCAGCGCTCACGGTCGCCCGTGCTCTCGAGGCCCTGCCGGCCGTCTCCGCGGTCCACTATCCCGGGCTCCCTTCTCACCCGGGGCACGAGATCGCCCGGCGCCAGATGTCGGGCTTCGGCGCCATGCTCTCCTTCCGGGTGGCGGCGGGGCGGGAGGCGGCCCTCGAGGCGGTCGGCCGCGCGCGCCTGTTCACCCGCGCCACCTCGCTCGGCAGCGTCGAGAGCCTGATCGAGCACCGCGCCACCAGCGAGGGGCCCGGCTCGCTCACGCCGCCGGAGCTGATCCGCCTCTCGATCGGTCTCGAGCACCCGGAAGACCTGATCGACGATCTCGCCCAGGCGCTCGGCGCTCCCTAGGAAAGTTGCACGTTTCTTGCTGTAATCCGCCGTAGCAGGAAATATTGTCGTTTGGCTCTCCAGAAAGGAGCTTTCCATGGCCTCGAGCAAGAAGCCGTCCAAGAAGACCGCTCCGCCGGCCCCGCCCGCAACCGCCAAGCCGGCCGCCAAGAAGCCGGCGACCAGCCGCAAGACCGTCCTCGCGTCGGCCGCGGCGGCTGTCGCCGGAGTCGCCGCCGCGGCGGCGGGAATCGCCGCGGTGGTCCGCAAGAAGAAGGCGCCGGCCGCCAAGCCGGCTACGCCCGCCGCGGATGCCGCGAAGCCGGCCAAGAAGGCGAGCGCGAAAAAGCCCGCTCCGGCGAAGAAGCCCGCCAAGAAGGCCGCCAAGAAGAGCGGCGCCTGAAGGCACACACGGACGAGCACGGACCCTCACGGACGAACACGCCTGGCCGTCCCTGTTCGTCCGTGCCGGTCCCTGTTCGTCCGTGCCCTGCCTTTGCCCTACGGCTCCCGCGTCAGCGCCCGCAGGGCGGCGTCGAAGGTCTGCCGGAACCCCTCGCGGTCGCGCTCCTCGACCTGCCGCTCGATCTGTCCGAGCGCCTCGCGGGTCGCGGCGTAGACCTCGTGCCGGTGCGGGTTGAGGTTCTGGATGTCGAGGTAGAGGTCCGGATTCTCGGAGAGCACGAACCCCGCGGTCGTCGCCTGCCGGGTGAACGTCGTCGAGGCGCAGGCATGGAGCTCGTCCGCCTCCACTCCCGAGCGGGCGATGGCGGCTCCGAACAGGATGTTCGAGAGGTGGGCGAGCCCCAGCAGCCACCCCATCAGGCGGTCGTGATGGGGGAAGGGGACCGCCACCAGCTTGGTGTAGGGGTGCGTCAGCAGCGGCGCCAGCTCCTTTTTCTCGGCGGCGGGGTCCCCCTGGGCGGCGAGCACGAAGGTCAGCGGCTCGTAGAGCGACTTGCTGGGTCCGAACATCGGGTGGAGGGCGAACG
This sequence comes from Thermoanaerobaculia bacterium, assembly GCA_039918595.1. Classification (GTDB taxonomy): domain Bacteria; phylum Acidobacteriota; class Thermoanaerobaculia; order Multivoradales; family UBA5704; genus DATARR01. Next base: position 10,165 of record JBDSHF010000086.1, on the reverse strand, counting down.
CCCGCACTCCGCGCTCGCGGGCCCGCGCCAGGGCCGGGGAGAGCGGGTCCTTGATCGAGGCGATCTCCACCACCAGCCCGCGCGGCTCCCGTGCCACTACCTCCGCCAGCACCTGGGCGGTGCGGCCGAGCGGCACCGAGACCAGGATGGCGGCGTAGGCGTCGAGGTCCGCCACCTCGCTCAAGGAGGCGAAGCGCCCGGGCGCCCGGGGGAGGGTGCCGAGGGTGGGATCGGTGAGGTCGACGCTGTGCCCCGCCAGCTCGAGGAAGCCGCGGAACCAGCCGCCCATGCCGCCGGCGCCGCCGACGATCAGCACCCGCTCGCCGCGCTGCTCGCGCAGCGAGATCCCCACCCGGTACTGCCGCTCGACCGAGCCGCGGATGATCCCCTGGAAGACCTCCGCCATCACCTCTTCCGAGACCCCGCAGGCCTCGGCGTGCTGGCGGGCGCGGCCGAGCACCCGGTCCTCGACGTCGCGCACCACCACGGGCAGGTCCGCGGCGGCCTTGACGCGGCCCACCTCGGCGGCGAGGTCCATGCGGCGGCGCAGCAGCTCGAGCAGGGCGCGGTCGACTTCGGCGATCGAGTCGCGCAGCGGAGAGAGCGGATCGGGTGAGGCCATGGCGATCTCCTTCAGAGTTCTTCGGACAGGCCCGCGATTCTACGCCGCGTTGATGGAGATATGAGGAGGGGAGGGAAGCCGGGCGGGGGCGCCCGACCTCCCCCGGGGTGCCGCGCGGCGATGTGCTGCCGCGGGTCAGATGGGTGAAGCTCGTAACCGTAAAGGGGATATCGCAAGGGGGGTGCCATGCCGTCCTCTATAGGAGAACGAGGGTTTTCCGGTCCGTGATCGACCTCTGGAGTGAACGCTCCCGCATACGGGTCCGTCCTCTGAAAAAGACGGCGGCCGGCGCCTTCCCGGCGTGGGAGCTGGTGGCACTGGGCTTGCTGCGCCCGGGTGGGATAAGCTCGCGAGCCTCGAATCGAAGACAGGCAAGATCAACCTTTTTTTAGGTGGTGCTCATGGTCAAGACCCCTGATCTGGAAATCGCCAACCCGGCCGACGGCACCTACGCCCGCAACGCCGGCCAGGCCGTCCCGGGGCCCGGAGGCTTCTTCGGCCACCCCCGCGGCCTCTCGACCCTCTTCTTCACCGAGATGTGGGAGCGGTTCAGCTTCTACGGCATGCGGGCCATCCTGCTACTCTTCATGACGGCCGCGGTAGCCGAGGGGGGGCTGGGGTGGAACGCGGCGACGGCGGGGCCGATCTACGGCCTCTACACCGCGATGGTCTACCTGACGTCGCTGCCGGGAGGGTGGATCGCCGACCGGCTCCTCGGCCAGCGGCGCAGCGTGCTGGTGGGGGGCATCATCATCGCCCTCGGCCATGTCAGCCTGGCCTTCCACAGCCAGAGTTTCTTCTTTCTGGGACTGGTCCTGATCGTCACCGGCACCGGGCTGCTCAAGCCGAACATCAGCACCATGGTCGGCGGGCTCTACGGCCCCCAGGATGCCCGGCGGGACGCCGGCTTCTCGGTCTTCTACATGGGCATCAACATCGGCGCCTTCTTCGCGCCGCTGGTCTGCGGCTTCCTGGCGCAAAGCACCCAGTTCCGCGGCTTCCTGCAGAGCCACGGCCTCAATCCGGCGAACAGTTGGCACTGGGGCTTCGGCGCCGCGGCGGTGGGCATGACCCTCGGCTTGATCCAGTACGTCCTCGGCGGCCGGCACCTGGGCACCACCGGGATCGCGCCGGCCACCTCCGGCGATCGGGCGGCCCGTGCCAAGGACCTGCGGAACCTGTTGATCGGTGCCGCTGTCGTGGCGGCGGTGATCGCGGCCGCCGCGATGGTGCGGCTCTCGATGAGCGACGTCACCAAGTATGTCGGTTACGCGCTGCTGGTGATCCCGATCGTCTACTTCGTCTACCTGTTCAGCCGCCCCTGGACCCCGGAGGAGCGCAAGCACCTCTGGGCCATCGTGGCCTTCTTCGTCTTCGCGGCCCTGTTCTGGTCGGCCTTCGAGCAGGCGGGCTCGACGCTCAACCTGTTCGCCGACCGCTTCACCCGCCTCTCGATCTTCGGGTGGAGCTATCCCGCGAGCTGGCTGCAGTCGGTGAACTCGGCCTTCATCTGGATGCTGGCGCCGGTCTTCGCCGTGATCTGGCTGGCCCTGGGCCGGCGGCGGAAGGAGCCGTCGAGCCCGGCGAAGTTCTCCTACGGCCTGTTCTTCGTGGGAGTGGGCTTCCTGGTGATGGTGGGCGCGGCCCTGACCTCCGGGCCGGCCGGCGGCCGGGTCAGCCCGCTCTGGCTGATTTCCGTCTACCTCCTGCACACCGTCGGCGAGCTCTGCCTGAGCCCGGTGGGCCTCTCGACGATGACCAAGCTGGCGCCGCAGCGGGTGGTCAGCCAGATGATGGGCATCTGGTTTCTCGCCGCCGCCGAGGGCAACTTCATCGGCGGCCAGGTGGCGGCCGTCTTCGAGAAGTTCCCCCTGCCGCAGATCTTCGGCGCCGTCTTCGGGGTCTGCATGGTCTTCACCCTGATCGCCGTCGTCCTGATCCGTCCGCTCAAGCGGCTGATGGGCGAGGTGCACTGAGGGGAAGGGCTACAGCCGCACCTGCATCCCCAGCTCGACCACCCGGTCGGCGGGGATGCGGAAGAAGTCGGTCGGGCGCTGGGCGTTGCGGACCATCAGGGCGAACAGCTTCTCGCGCCAGATCGCCATGCCCGGCTCCTTGCTGGCGATCAGGTTCTCGCGGCTGATGAAGAAGGTGATCGACATCTCGTCGAGCTCGATCCCCTTCTCCCTGAGCAGCTCCAGCACCTCCGGCACCCCCGGGTTCTGCATGAACCCGTAGCGGGTGATCAGGCGGTAGAACTCCTTGCCGAGCGGCCGCACCTCGAGCCGCTCGTCCGGCGGCACCACCGGCACCTCTTCGGTGATCATCGTCAGCACCAGCACCCGCGAGTGCAGGATCTTGTTGTGCTTGAGGTTGTGCAGCAGGGCGGTGGGCACGCCGGTGGAATCGCGGGAGAGGAAGATCGCCGTCCCCGGCACGCGGATCGGAGAGTCCGGCCGGAGGCCTTCCACGAACGTCTCGAGCGGCAGGGATTCCTGCGCCAGCCGCTCCACGAGAATCTGCCGCCCGCGATTCCAGGTGGCCATCAAGGTGTAGACGACGATTCCCACCAGCAGCGGGAACCAGCCGCCGTCCTTCACCTTGATGATGTTGGCGCCGAAGAAGGAGCCGTCGATCAGCAGGAAAAAGACGGTCAACGGCACCACCACCGCCCGCTTCCACCCCCAGACCTCGCGTTCGACGACGTGGGCGAGGAGGGTCGTGATCACCATTGTCGCGGTGACCGCCACCCCGTAGGCCGCGGCCAGGTGGGTCGACTCGCGGAAGCCGAGCACCAGGCCGAAGGTGGCCAGCATCAGCAGCCAGTTGACCGACGGGATGTAGATCTGGCCGATCTCCTGGCGCGAGGTGTGGACGATCGCGATCCGCGGGATGTAGCCGAGCTGCACCCCCTGGCGGGTGAGCGAGAAGGCGCCGGAGATCACCGCCTGCGAGGCGATGATGGTGGCGAAGGTCGAGAGCACGACCATCGGATAGAGGATCCAGGCGGGGCCGAGCCGGGCCGACATCTCGAAGAAGGGGTTCTTGGCGGAATCGGGGTGGGTCAGCAGCAGCGCGCCCTGGCCGAAGTAGTTGAGCAGCAGGCAGGGGAGCACCACGGTGAACCAGGTAAGCTGGATCGGCCGCCGCCCGAAGTGCCCCATATCGGCGTAGAGGGCCTCGCCGCCGGTGACCACCAGGAAGACCGAGCCGAGGACGAGAAAGCCGCGCCACCGGTTCTCCAGGAAGAACCGCACCGCGTGCCAGGGGTTGACGGCGCCGAGCACCGCCGGGTAGCGCAGCGTCCACAGGACGCCGAGCACCGCCAGCACCAGGAACCAGAGGATCATCACCGGGCCGAAGAGGACGCCGAGGCCGGCCGTGCCGCGGCGCTGGATCAGGAACAGCAGGAACAGGACCGCCAGCGTGATCGGCACCACATAGGGGTTGAAGAACGGCGTCGCCACCGAGAGCCCCTCGACCGCCGAGAGCACCGAGATGGCCGGCGTGATCATGCCGTCGCCATAGAGCAGGGCGGCGCCGAAGAGGCCGAGCGCCACCAGCACCCAGTGACCCCCTGGCCCCCCCCGCCGGAGCTGCTTCGGAATCAGCGCCAGCAGCGCCAGGATTCCGCCTTCGCCCCGGTTGTCGGCGCGCATGACGAAGACCAGATACTTGATGGAGATGGTGATGATCAGCGCCCAGAAGACCAGCGACAGCACGCCCAGCACGTTGCCATGGCTGGGAGCGATGCCGTGCTCGCCGTGGAAGCACTCGCGCAGCGCGTAGAGGGGGCTGGTGCCGATGTCGCCGTAGACCACTCCCAGAGCCCCGAGGGAGAGGGCGAAAAGAGAATTCTTGCCGGTCTCTGGTGAGGATGGATGCGCCATTTGCGGACGGACCGGGAAGAGCCAGGCCTCCTACAAACGCACTTGCAATCCCAGCTCCACCACCCGGTTGGCGGGGATCCGGAAGAAGTCGGTCGGCCGCTGGGCGTTGCGGGCCATGACGGTGAACAGCTTTTCGCGCCAGATCGCCATGCCGGGGGCCTTGCTGGGGATCAGGGTCTCCCGGCTGAGGAAGAAGGTGGTCGACATCAGGTTGAGGTCGATCCCCTTCTCCCGCAGCAGGGCCAGGACATCCGGAACCTCCGGGGTCTGCATGAAACCATGATGCGCGAGAACCCGGTAGAACTCCTTGCCCAGCGGCTGGATCTCGATCTGCTCGTCGTGCTCCACGGTGGGGAACTCCTCGGTGATCAAGGTCAGGATCACGACCTTGGAGTGCAGCACCTTGTTGTGCTTGAGGTTGTGGAGCAGCGCGGGGGGGGTGCCTTTGGGGTCGCGGGCGAGGAAGACCGCGGTGCCGGGGACCCGGTGCGGCGAGTCCGGCTTGACCTGCGCCACGAAGCTCTCGAGCGGCAGGGATTCCTCCTGCAGCCGCTGGGTGAGGATCTGGCGCCCCTTCTTCCAGGTGGCCATCAGCATATAGACCGCGATGCCGACCAGCAGCGGGAACCAGCCGCCGTCCTCCACCTTGATGATGTTGGCGCCGAAGAACGAGCTGTCGATCAGCAGGAAGAAGGCGGTCAGCGGAATCACCACCGCGCGCTTCCAACCCCAGACCTCGCGCTCGACGACGTGGGCGAGGAGGGTCGTGATCACCATCGTCGCGGTGACCGCCACCCCGTAGGCGGCGGCCAGGTTGGTCGACTTCTGGAACCCGAACACCAGGGCGAAGGTGGCGAGCATCAGCAGCCAGTTGACCGACGGGATGTAGATCTGGCCGATCTCCTTCTTCGAGGTGTGGATGATCTCGATCCGCGGGATGTAGCCGAGCTGCACCGCCTGGCGGGTGAGCGAGAAGGCGCCGGAGATCACCGCCTGCGAGGCGATGATCGTGGCGAAGGTCGAGAGCACGACCATCGGGTAGAGGATCCAGGAGGGGCCGAGCCGGGCCGACATCTCGAAGAAGGGGTTCTTGGCGGCGTCGGGATGGGTCAGCAGCAGCGCCCCCTGGCCGAAGTAGTTGAGCAACAGGCAGGGGAGCACCACGGTAAACCAGGCCAGCCGGATCGGCCGCCGCCCGAAGTGCCCCATGTCGGCGTAGAGCGCCTCGCCGCCGGTGACCACCAGGAAGACCGAGCCGAGGACGAGGAAACCGCGCCACCGGTTCTCCAGGAAGAACCGCACCGCGTGCCAGGGGTTGACGGCGCCGAGCACCGCCGGGTAGCGCACCGTCCACAGGATGCCGAGCACCGCCAGCACCAGGAACCAGAGGATCATCACCGGCCCGAACAGGGCGCCGATGCCGGCCGTGCCGCGCCGCTGGATCAGGAACAGGATGAACAGGATGACGATCGTGATCGGCACCACATAGGGGTTGAAGAACGGCGTCGCCACCGAGAGCCCCTCGACCGCCGAGAGCACCGAAATCGCCGGCGTGATCATGCCGTCGCCGTACAGCAGGGCGGCGCCGAAGAGGCCGAGCGCCACCAGCACCCAGTGCCCCTCCGGACCGACCCGCCGGAGCTTCTTCGGGATCAGCGCCATCAGCGCCAGGATCCCCCCTTCGCCCCGGTTGTCGGCGCGCATGACGAAGATCAGGTACTTGATCGAGATGGTGACGATGAGCACCCAGAAGACCAGCGACAGCACCCCGAGCACGTTGTCGTGGCTGGGACCGATGCCGTGCTCGCCGTGGAAGCACTCGCGCAGCGCGTAGAGGGGGCTCGTGCCGATGTCGCCATAGACGATCCCCAGGGCGCCCAGAGAGAGGCCGAAGAGGTCGCGAGTCCCGTGCTTGTGTGAGGGGAGGTGGGTCATCGTCCGGCCGGTGAAACTATCACAGGCAGGGGCGCCCGCGCGGGGCGCCCCCTATGATTCAGGCCCGGAAGAATTCAGGCCCGGCAGGATTCAAGCCGTCAGGCCCCGACGGCGGCCGCGACGTTGATCGTGCTCTCGGCGAGCCGGGTCAGCAGCTTGTCCGCGTCCCCCTCCTCGTCGAGGGTCTGCTGCAGGATCTTGGCGTGCTCCTTCTCGCCGAGCACCTGGGCCCAGGTCCGCACCGTGCCGTAGCCCGCCATCTCATAGTGCTCGATGCGCTGGGCGGCGCCGATCAGGGCGGCGTCCATCACCTCGGGATCCATGTCCTCCTGCATCATCTCCTTGCCCTCCTCGATCAGCCCCTCCATGGCCTTGCACTTCTTGCCACGGGCGGCCTTGCCGAGCATCTCGAAGATGCGGTCGAGGCGCTCGACCTGCATCTCGGTCACCTGGCGGTGATCCTCGAAGGCCTTCTTGAGCTGCTCGTTCTGGGCTTTCTTGATCATCTTCGGCAGCGCCTGGAGAATCTGCTTCTCCGCGCTGTAAAGGTCCTTGAGCTCCTCGACGTAGAGCTTCCTGAGGGAATCGATCTCCATGATGCACTCCTTTTTTCCATCCAGGCGCCATTGCCCTCGGCCGTTGCAAAAGCAAGAGGAGTGCCAGAAAGACGGAAGGGAGAGGGTGAAACGCGGAGTATTTACCGTAGGGGCGGGGCCGGAGAGTATCGCCCCTTCGGGGCGGGCCCTCACTCCCCAACCCCTCTCTCCCGGCCTCCCCCCCAACCGCCGGGAGAGAGGGGCTTTAAAGACAAACCCTACCAACTTCTCCCTCTTCTCCCGGCGGGCGGGGGGGAGGCCGGGAAAAGAGGGCCGGGGTGATGAGGGCTCAGCGCCTCAGCTAAGGGAATCTGACCAAGTAGAACTACGCTCCTGTTGCCGTAAGGAGAGGCCCTACAGGGTCTTCAGGACTGCCTTCTCGCCGTCGGAGTCGAGCTTGCCGACCCAGACCTCGAGGACCTTGCCGGTGTTGTCCACCAGCATCAGGGTGGGAGTGCCGGGCACTTTGACGGCGGCGAAGTCGAGGTTCACCATGCCGTCCGGCTGGGCGCCGCCGGCGGTGAACTTCTGCGACTCCTCGGAGACCAGCTTCTGCGCCTCCTCCGGCTTCTCGTTGGTAGGGACCGCGGCGATGAACTTGACCGCCGAGCTCTTCTGGTTCCGCTGGTCGATGAGATTCTTGTAGAAGGGGATGCTGTCATTGCAGAAGTGGCATCCGGGAGCGACCGCCACTACCAGGGCGCGGTTGCTGCCGGCGGGCACCACCGCCTTGAGCTGGTCGTACTGCTCGCCCTTCTCGACCTGCGGCATCCCGGGCTGCTGCTGCGACCTGGGGAAGAACTGATTGCGGACCAGCACCACCGCCGCGATCGCGCAGACTAGGATGATGGCGATGTTCGCCACGGTATCGAGCGAGCTCTTCTTAGCGGGTACAGGGTTGTTGATGGCCATCGATAGTCTCCTGTCGCCGGGTCCGTTTCATGCCGGCCGGCGCTGCCAGTTGCTTGTCAACGAGGGTAGCACAGCCCCAAATTTCCGAAGCGCCGATTGACAGAGTGCGCAAGATCTTGCAACGTACCCCGCGACTCCACGCCACAACGGGCGCCTCTCTTCAATGAAGAGGTGCCGGAGAGCCCAAAAACCGATCATGGCCGCCGAGCCGGACCCTCACTCCCCCTCCCCCCTCCCTCCCGGCCTCCCCCCCGGGCCGCCGGGAGAGAGGGGAATGCGTCCCGCCGACCGCGTCCTGCGCGCCTTCGTCCGCCTGATCCTCAAGGCGTTCTTCCGCGAGGTCGAGGTGGCGGGGGCGGAGCGCATCCCGCGGGACCGGCCGCTGGTGCTGGTGGCGAACCACGGCAACGGCCTGATCGACCCGGCCCTGCTGTACGGGCCGCTGCCGGTGACGCCGCGGTTCCTCGCCAAGAGCACCCTGTGGAAGAACCCGTTCGTCCGCCCGTTCCTCGACGTGGCGCAGGCCATCCCCGTCTACCGCCGGAAGGACAAGGGGTCCGACCTCACCAAGAACGCCGACACCTTCGCCCGCTGCCACGAGATGCTGGCCAGGGGGGGCTCGCTCGCCCTCTTCCCCGAGGGGACGAGCCACAGCGAGCCCTCGCTCAAGCCGCTGAAGACCGGCGCCGCGCGCATCATCCTGGAGGCCGAGCGGAAGTTCCCCGGCACCGGCACCCGGATCGTCCCCATCGGCCTGCTCTTCGACTCCAAGCACACCTTCCGCTCCCGCGTCCTCTTGCAGGTGGGGGAGCCGCTCGACCCGGCGCCGGAGATCGCCCTCGACGCCGAGGACCCGGTCGCCGCCGCCCGCGCCCTGACCGCCCGCATCGACGACGCCTTGAAAGAGGTCACCCTCAATTACGAGACCTGGGAGGACGCCCGGCTGATCGCCCGCGCCGCCGACCTCTACCGCCACCGTGCCGCCGAGCTGCCGACGCGGGGGAGCCTCGCCGAGGGGTACGCCTTCCGCCGCGCCTTCCTGGAGGGGTATGGGGAGATGCGGGAGAGCCACCCGGAGAAGGTCGCCGCCGCGGCCCAGTGCGTCAAGGAGTACGACGACCTCCTCCGCGCCTTCGACCTCCGGGACGACCAGGTGGGAGCGGCCTACCCCCCCTCGCCGGTCCTGAAATTCATCGGCCACAGCCTGCTGCGCCTGCTCGTGCACCTGCCGCTGGCGGCGGTGGGGACCCTCCTCAACTACCCGGCCTACCGTCTGGTGGGGGAGTTGGTGAAGCGGATCATCCGCGCCCGGGATCAGAAGGCCACCTACAAAGTCTTCGGCTCCTTCCTCTTCCTGCCCATCGCCTGGATCGCCGAAGGCTGGCTGGCCGGCCACTATCTGGGAGGTTGGATCGGCCTCGCCGTCACCCTGATCGCCCCGCCCACCGGCTACATCGCCCTCCTCTTCCACGACCGCCGGGCGATCTTCTGGCACGAAGCCAGGGCCTTCCTTCTTCTGAGGACGAGAAGACGCCTCGCCGAAGAGCTCAAGAAGAGAAGGGAAGGGGTCCTGAAGCAGGTGGAAGAGTTGGCGGCGCTCTACGAGACGGACCGGCCGCCCGTTATCTAGGACGCGCGCGGCGGAACGATCCCGACGCTCCAATGGCTTTGGACATCGGCCGCCAAGGCTCGACGCCGCCATTTTTCCCGGGACGGCCCGCGTTTTCGCCATCCGGACGGTATTTGAAGCTGGACGGCGCCGTTTTTAGCTGGACGGCCGTATTTGTAGCTGGCCGGGTGCCCGTCTTTCTTCCGTGACGGCCATCCTGGCGTTTGAGGCCTCCGTCCTGCTATCTACGCCGCCGTATTCGTAAAACGGTGGCCGTCTTGAGGTTTTCGGCCGCCGTCCTGGCGATTTCGGCTCCGTCTTCGTTCCGGAGAGCCTGTCTTTCTTCGTGAAGGCGCGTCCTGGCGCGGAGGCAGCGCGTCTCGGCGTCGCCGGCTGTGGGGAACCTCGGAGGGGGCTGTCGGAGCTTCTTTCTACGTCTCCGGGTAGTAGATCCCGAGAATCTTGTCGAACTGCTCTTGCAGCTTCACGTAATCCGAAGCCTGGAGAGTTCCCTTGGACGCGATCTCGGAGATCTGGTCGAGGCTCTCGCGAGCGCCCGGGTCGAGCTTCGTGTCGCCGAACCTCAGCTTGTCGCGCCAGC
>JBDSHF010000085.1:0-18196 GCA_039918595.1 Thermoanaerobaculia bacterium | reverse complement strand
CGAGCAGCTGCGCACGCTGTGGGGCATCGGTGACGCGCCGACCACGACGAAGCAGGATCTGTTTTCGGCCCGCTACCGCGGTCGCCGCTACTCGTTCGGCTACCCGGCCTGCCCTCGCCTCGACGACCAGGCCATCCTCTGGAAGATGCTCGAGCCGGAGAAGCACATCGGCGTCGAGCTCACAGACGGCTTCATGATGGAGCCCGAGGCCAGCGTCTCGGCGCTGGTGTTCCAGCACCCGGACGCGCGGTACTTCGGGGTGTAGGGGAGTCCATCACGGCATCAGAGTGATAACGACTTTCCCGCGAGCGTGCCCCTCTTCCAGATACCGGATCGCCTCGGGGACCTCGCTCAGCGGGTACGTTCTGTCGATGACCGGAACCACTTTGCCTGCTTCGAGGAGCCCTTGCAGGGTGATCAGATCCTCTTTTTTCCCTGCCCTCCCCATCAATGTCGCCAGCCTCTGGCTCACGAACCGTGACATCACGAGCGCCTTGAGCGACGGAAGCAGAGGCCCGAGCCAATTACCTCCCGGCGCTCCGACCAGGACGAGAGCCGCCTTGGGTCCCAGCACGCGCCGGTTCTCGGACAGCGAATGGTTCCCCACGGCGTCGAAGATCAGGTCGTAGCGCCGCGCCCCTTGGGTGAAGTCCTCTTGAGTGTAGTCAACGACATGGTCCGCCCCGATCGAGCGGACCATGGCCACGTTTCTCGTGCTGCATACACCTGTCACCTCAGCGCCCAGAGACTTGGCGATCTGCACGGCGAAGGTACCCACACCTCCCGCCGCACCATTGATGAGGACCTTGTGTCCTGGCTGAACCTGCCCCTTATCGCGGAGCCCTTGCAGGGAGGTCAAGGCCGCGATCGGCACGGCCGCCGCTTGCTCAAACGTCACGTTGGCGGGCTTCGACACCAAGGCCGCTTCGGAAGCGCACACATACTCGGCAAAAGCCCCCTTGCACGCGCCGAACACCTCGTCGCCTGCCTGGAACTGCGTCACGTTGCCGCCCACCGCCTCAACCCGGCCGGCTGCATCGACCCCCAGACGTGCGGCCTTTGGTTTGAGCAGTCCGGCCATGAGGCGAACGAGGTACGGCGTGCCTCTCATGAGGTGCCAGTCATATGGATTGATGGAAGCCGCGTGAACTCGTACCAGGACGTCATCATCGCCGACGACCGGCTTGTCGATGTCCGCGAGCTCCAGGACATCAGGCGAGCCGTACTTCTGGTACACGATCGCTTTCATGAGTGTGTTCGGGGCTGACGCAGATCTTAGCTCGTTCAGCGCTTCGGGATCTCGATTCGCTCTGGATTCCCTCCAGATCATTCGATGTTGGCCCGGGGGAATGGGTTGGCGAGATAGGGGAATGGCCTGTTCCCCGTCGCGCGTGAAGTGTTCCCCAGAGGGAATGGGACCTTGTGTTGAATGTGCATGACATGAAAAGGCCTTCGCGTCCCATTCCCTGTCCCACCGGCGGTGTTCCCCGCGGGGAATGCCTCGTTTCGGGGGCGCCGTAGAGCGGAAGGGTGGGGAACGGGGCGAAGCTCGGCCTTCGTGCCGGATTCCCTGGAGGGAACGGGGCCGCGGCGACGGGGAACGGCCCGCGAAGTGGAACGGATGGGCCTCGACGGCTGGGGAATGTCTTTCGAAGAGTAGGGAATGAGGCTCGCGGAGGGCTTTCCGCGGCTCGGGCAGGCTCCTAGTTCTACTTTGTCAGAGTGCCGGCCGGAGAGTGTCGCCCCTTCGGGGCTGTCCCTCACTCCCCAACCCCTCTCTCCCGGCCTCCCCCCCAACCGCCGGGAGAGAGGGGCTTCAGACCCGCTTCGCCAACGTCTCCCTCTTCTCCCGTCGGGAAGGGGGGGAGGCCGGGAGAAGAGGGCCGGGGTGATGAGGGCTCAGCGCCTCAGCTAAGGAGCCGACCGCCGCTACTTCTTCCCCGCCCGCGCCTGCCGCCAGTTCCCCGCCGCCTCGAGGACGTGCTTCGCCTCGCAAACGAATTTACTGTCCGCCACGTATTCGTCCTTGCAGATCTGGTAGACGACCGTTTTGGCCGTGGAGAGCTTCTGGGCGTCGGCCCAGGAGATCTCGGCCCGCACGTACTCCACGACTGTCTTGTGGTTGCTGGGATCGTTGTCGTGCCGGAGCCGGCTCAGGGGGATGGGCTGGCCGTCGGCGCGGAGCGCCAGGTCGTAGCAGCCCGTGTACTTGAGCTGGTTGCCGTTCCCCACCGCCACCAGCATCAGCGAGTCGGGATCGTCCGAGGTCCAGACCAGGAGGGGGTTGAAGCTGAAGGGCTTCGGGGAGAGCCGGGTCTTCTGGACCAGCGCGCCGGTGTCCGGATCCTGCTCCCGCACGCTCTGACAGGTCGGGGCGCTCGGCTGGGCCCCGGCGACCCCGACGGAAACGGTGAAAAGCAACGCCAACGCGAAGACGGCTCGGATCATCGGGAATCCTCCTCGCCACGGTAACCCCCTCCGGGGCCGCGGGATTCCGCGGCGGCGATGGATGAGCTGTTCTATCTGTTTGCATGAATATGCTAAGATTGGAGCGGTCCTTGGCCCCGATCTTGCCTATGAATAGGGGTGCGACTTGGGCGAGCTAGTTCCTCGCCAGGAGATCCGACATGACCCAAGGACGCTTTCGCAGTCTGGAAGACCCCGAGACGTTACGTTTGTTCATCCAGAACCTGCGCGAGGGTATCTATATTACGAACGCCGCCGGGGAGATTCTCGATGCCAACCCCGCGTGCCTGGAGATCTTTGGCGTCTCCACCGTTGACGACCTGCGGACCCTCCGGGCTGAGGATCTGCTGGCCGATCCCGCGCAGCGCGCCCAGGAGGCGGAGCTGCTGGCCCGCGAGGGGGAGGTGCGGGAGTTCGAGCTCGTCATCCGCCGGCCGGACGGCGAGGAGCGCACGGTGCTCGACAGTTGCCACGCGGTCCGCGACGCCGAGACCGGCCAGGTGCTCTACCACGGCATTCTGATCGACATCTCCGGCCGCAAGCAGCTCGAGAGCCGCTTCCACGAGGCGAGCCTGCGCGATCCCCTCACCGGCTGCTACAACCGGCGTTTCCTCCTGGAAGTGGAGAAGCGGCTGGCCTCCTTCGAGACCTGGGGCACGATCGTCGTCGACGTCGACAACTTCAAGGAGTACAACGACGACTTCGGGCACCAGAAGGGGGACGAGGTGCTGATGAAGGTGAGCCGCTTCCTGCAGCAGAACGCCCGCTCCGAGGACGCCGTGGTGCGGATGGGCGGCGACGAGTTCCTGCTCCTCCTGCTTGGAGCCTCGGCGCGGTACGTCGCCGAGGTCGGGCAGCGGCTGCGGCTGACCGCGGCCGAGCGGGGCGTCCCCTCCTTCTCTCTGGGCTGGGCCAACCGGCACGGCGCCGAGAGCCTGGAGCGCACGATCGACCACGCCGACCGCGAGCTCCTGCAGATCCGTCTCTTCGAGCGGCGCTCCCGCCAGAAGCGCCTGCGCACCCCGCGCCAGCGGCTGGTCGAGGGGGGAGTGCACTAAGAGGCTGCCGGGGTGCGCCAGAGCGTTTGGATCGGCAACGCGAAGATCTTCTCGCTGAAGGGCACGGCCCTCTCCCCGGCATAGAGCACCACCCCGCGCACGAAGCGGGGTCCGAGGGTGTCCGCGAGGTCCTGGAGCACCCGGACATCCTTCTCCTGGACGGTGCTCCCCATCTTGACCTCGATCCCGACTACCCGCCCCGCGGGATCTTCGAGCAGGAGATCGATCTCCTGGCCGGTCTGAGTCCGGTAGTGGAACAGGCTGGGCTGGGTCCGGCTCCAGGAGATCTGCTTGCGGATTTCCATCAGGACGAAGTTCTCCAGCAGGGGCCCCGCGAGCTGGGGGTCCTCCGCGAGGCGATCCTGGCTCAAGCCCAGCGAGGAGGCGAGGAGGCCGGTGTCGTTGAGGAGCAGCTTGGGAGATTTGACCAGCCGCTTGGAAAGATTCGTCGACCAAGCCGGCACGGTCAGGACCAGGAACGTCGCCTCGAGGAGCGCGAAATACCGCTTCAGAGTGGATGCCGGGATGCCGCTGCTGCGGGAGAGCTCGGAGTAGTTGAGGAGTGTCGTGGCGCGGGCGGCCAGCAGGGAGAGGAGGCGCGGCAGGGCGGCCAGATCCTCGATGTGGGTCAGATCGCGCACGTCCCGCTGCAGGATGCTCGTCGTGTACGAGTTGAACCAGGCCCGCCGCCGGGCCTCCGAGCGCTTGTCGACCAGCTCGGGAAAGCCGCCGCGGATCAGCCGCTCGAACAGCTCGCCCCGGTCCAGGGACTCGACTCGTGGGGGAGCGAGCGTTTTGGCGAACAGGGCGTCCACGAACCCCTCGACGACGCCCTCGATCTCCCCCTGGGACAGCGGCCAGAGCGTGAGGATCTCCATCCTCCCGGCCAGCGACTCGGAGACCCTGGGCAGGACGTAGACGTTCGCCGAGCCGGTCAGCAGGAAGCGGCCCGGGCGGCGGTCGCGGTCCACTGCGGCCTTGAGCGCCAGGAACAGCTCGGGGGCGCGCTGGACCTCGTCCAGGATCACGGGCCCGGCCAGTCCCGCCACGAATCCGGCTGGATCTCGCGTCACGGCCGCCAGCACGGTCGCGTCGTCCAAGGTGAAGTACTGCGCGCGGTCCATTCCTGTGAGGTTGCCGGTGAGGCTCTGGACCAGGGTGCTCTTGCCGACCTGCCGGGCACCGTTCAACAGGACGACTGGGCGGTCATTCAGGGCTTCGCGGAGCAGAGCGGCGAGGTTGCGTGGATACATGGTGGTTGATTTTCAACCATCTGATGGTTGATTTTCAACCACCATGTGGTTGTCGCGGGGAGGATGTGGACCGATCTGGACTTCGTTTTCGAGGAGAAGGGCGCGGGGTAGAGGAAGCCGTAGACACCCTCTTCCACAAGAGAACCAGATCGGCTATAATCTACCGCATGGTCTTTCTCCTTTTTTGGAGATTTTAAGGCGGTGCCGCTGATCCCGCAGCGGCACTGCCTTGATTGTTCTCTCTCCAGAAGCTGAAGATCTCCCCCTCCGAAATTCCTGGACGCTCTGGCCTCCCCATTCGTATGATGGGGGTCGACGTATGAGAAAGTTCTATCTCGCCGCCGTTCTGTTGGTCCTCCTTGCCCTTCCCGGGGTGGGGCGCGCCGACGTGTCCGCCGGCGCCCGGGGGCTCGCGCGGCAGGTGGATACGGCGCTGGCCGGCGCCGCGCGGGCGGCGAAGGACCCCAGGACGGGCCTCGATTCCAGGAATCCGAAATACGCCCCCTTTTGGAACGCTCTCCAGGCGCTACGGGACCGTGTCGGCCGGATCGAGGGCTCTCTTTCGCCGCGCACGGGGGAGTTCTTCCTGCTGGTCGACCAGGGGAGCTCCGACCTCGGCGAGCTGCGGGTGGCCTGGGCGCGGACGGGAGTGAAGAACGCTCGGATCGCCGAGGAGATCCGCTCCGCCTCGTCCGCTTATCGGGAGCTGCGCGTCTCCTTCGGCCGCGAAGGGGTCCGCCAGCGGCAGGGCGGTCCCCTGAACGCGGCCGAGCGGCAACAGTTCCAGCGCCTGCGGCAGGCCGAGGCGCGGCTGGCCGAGCGGCTGCGGTTCCTGCGCGACCAGGCCCGGCGGCGGGGGGACGCCGCCACCGCCGCGGAGTTGGAGCGCTTCCGCGCCGAGGCCGAGCGCATTGCCCAGGCTTCCGCCGACCTCTCTTCCTATCTGAATGCCCTGATCGCCACCGGCGAGATGCGGGGGGAGTGGCACGCCAACGCCCCCTACATCCGGAAGACCGCGCCGCCCGCGGAGTGGGCCGCGGCGGACGAAACGGTCCAGGACCTCTACGTCGACGCGGATATCGGTCAGGTCTTCACCGTCGACCTCGGCGCCACGGCCGGCGGCGGCGGCGGCGGCGTACAGGCCCACCAGGATTCCGGGGAGTCCGGGGAGATGGTCGTCCTGGAGCCGATCGTGACCTCCGGCGAGGACTCCGAGCCGGCCGATTTCAACGATTCCGACGATCCCCAGGGTGAGAGGGCCGAAGACGTCGAGGACGGCCCGGCCGAGGCGGAGGGCGTGGTCGCCGAATCGGTCGAGGGGGGCGAGCCGGAGGCCGGGAGCAACGCTCCACCCGCGAAGCCCGCGGAGATTGAAGCGAAGCCGGAGCCCGCCCGACCGGACCTCGCCGCCGAACCGGCCGGATCTCCCGACGCCAAGCCCCCGATTCCGCCTCCCATCGGCTAAGATCCCCTCCTCGTCCCCGGCCAGACCGGACATCAGCAGGAGGTTGTTCAACGATGGGACTCTTGAGTGGAACGGTTGCCGTCACGCGCTTCAACGTCGTCGTGCCCCCCGACGGGCCGGATTTCGAGCGCGCCCGCTTCTGGGAGATCGAGCCCGGCTCGGAGGTGCGCGAGCGCATGGGGTTTGTCCCCTTCGAGCTCGACGCGCCGTGGGAAGCCGCCCAGGGGCGCTACGTCTTCCGGATGCGGATCGACCGCATCCGCCCCGACGCCACCGCGGTCAAGGAACGGCTGCGTGAGCTGATCAAGGGGGAGATGGAGGCCACCGGCAAGACCTTCGTCGGCCCCAAGACCCGCAAGAAGCTGCGCGACCTGGCCGAGGCGGAGTCCGCCATGAGGCAGGCGCCGCGGACCCAGATCGTCGAGTGCTGCATCGACGGCGCGATCCTCTACGTGGCGAGCACCGCCAAGACCTATCTCGGGACGGTGATGGCCATGCTGCGGCACGCCGGGGTGGAGGGGGACTTCAAGGCTCCCTGGCTGGACGAGGCCCCGGAGGCGGACGAGATGAGCGATGTCGTCATCCCCAAGGAGCCCGGGGAGTCGGTGCTGGGGTGCCGGTTCCTGCGGGCGCTGCTCGAGGAGTCGGACGTCATGGTGGAGCCGGAGAGCGGCAGCGTCCGCCTGGCCACCCGCGAGGCCCGGGTCACCCTCGCCGGCGCCGTGCTCAACGAGCTCTTCCGGTACCTCGAGGAAGGGGCCGAGATCCTCTCCGCCAAGATCCACGTCGGCACGATCCCGATGCGCTTCGACGCCCTCTCCTACCGCGTCAGCGGCCTGAAGCTCGAGCCGGTGAGAAACGAGCACTGGACGATCGACCTCGACCAGCGGCTGGAGCAGATCGCCGGCATCTTCGAGACCCTCGACACCAAGTACGCCGCGCTCAAGGAGAAGATGAACGCGGTTCCCGCTGCCGTGGATGCGGCAGCTCCGCTGGTGGCCGAGACGGCGGAGGCTTCCTAGAGGAACCGCGATGCCGCTCTGGCTCTCGGCGGGGTTCTGGGGACTGGTGGCCGGGTCGGCGCTGCTGGTGGGGGCGGCGGCCGGCTACTTCGCGCGCATCCCCCAGCGGCTGATCGCCGGGATCACGGCGTTTGGCAGCGGAGTGCTGATCTCGGCGCTCTCCTTCGAGCTGATGGACGAGGCCTTCCATCGCGGGGGCTTCGCCTCGACCGCGCTTGGGTTCCTCGCCGGCTCGGCCATCTATACGGCGGCAAACGTCTACCTGAACCATCGCGGGGCGAAGCACCGCAAGCGCTCCGGCGGCAAGCAGGCGACCGAGGCCGACTCCGCGGGGAGCGGCCTCGCGATCGCCGTCGGCGCGCTGCTCGACGGCATCCCGGAGTCGATCGTCATCGGCGTCAGCATGATCCACGGCGGCGCGGTGAGCTGGGTCACCGTCGTGGCCATCTTCCTCTCCAACATCCCCGAGGGGCTCTCGAGCTCGGCGGGCATGAAGAAGGCGGGGCGGTCCGCCCGCTACGTCTTCGGCGTCTGGGCCACGATCGCCGCCATCTCCGGCATCGCCGCATTGGTCGGTTTCGCCATCTTCCGCCGCTTCTCGCCCGGGGTGATCGCCGCCACCACGGCGCTGGCGGCGGGGGCGATCCTCACCATGCTGGCCGACACCATGATCCCCGAGGCCTTCGAGGACGCTCACGACTACGCCGGCCTGATCACCGTCGCCGGGTTCCTGATCGCCTTCGCGCTCAGCAAGCTGGCGGGCTAGCTCCGCTCTCTGGGGACGGGGATCGGATCTTCGATCAGCTCCGGCTGAGGAGCCGCGCCATCGGGCTCGAACCAGGGCTCGCCTTCCGGAGCGTTCGGCCGGAGCTTCCACTTTCCGGCCTTGCGAATGCCGATCGGATAGATCTTCAGGTTTCCCGCCGAGTCCAGGTGAATCCGCAGGAAGTTCTTGTAGCTGGGGAGGCGCTGGCTCGAGTAGGCCTCGGCGAGGTGGAACCTGCCCACGAAGCTGAACAGCAGAAGGTAGAGCGCCATCAGGACCCCGCCCAGGATGCCGCCGAACAGGAGCATCTCGGAGACAAAGAGAAGGGCCTGTGGCCAGGAGGCCAGAGGGGCGTCGAGCAGGCTCGGGTTGACGCGGGCGAAGAGCCACATCAGCGCCAGGTTCAGGAGGACGTGGGCGACGCCGTGGCCGGACCCGATGAGGAAACGGGAAATTTTGCGCCGGGCGCTACAGAAGCCCATGAACCCGCCGACGATGATCAGGCAGAGAAGCACGCTCACCGGCGTATTGACGATGAGAGCGGAGACGGTCTTCAGGACTGGCCACCAGTTCCCCAGACTCTGGTCGTGGAGATACTCCATCAAGGACCGATGATTGTCCAGGAGGTCCGGCCGGGTCTTGCTGGCGCTCTGCAAGATCCAACTGAAGAGCGTGTAGAAGACGCTGAGGAACAATCCGAACTTCCAACTCCTGATCGGGATCAGCAGGCTGCCAAAGGTCAGCAGCGTGGAGGTCTTCTTATCGGGGAAGCTCGCCTCCTTCTTGTAGGTTACTGGGTGGGCGCCTTCCCTGAACCCCTCTTCGAGCACGAGCTCCTCGGGCATGTCGTGGGTGGCGTAGAGGTAGGCGCCGCCGCCGCCGGCGGTGATCCGCTGCGTCTCTCCTCCCGCGTCCTGCGATTCGTAGCGCACGTAGTGATGGAGATCGCCGGTGAGCGTCACGGCCAGGCGGGCCTTATGGGTCTCGGCGTTGCGGATGTAGCGGTCCTCGAAGTAGCGCAGGGACGCGAAGGCTTCCGCCCCCTTGGTCACGCCATAGACCCAACTCGGCTCGGCCGTGCAGAGGATGACCCGGTCTCCATCCTGTACCTCGTGCTTCCCGATTTCGTAGAAATACCTGAGCTGCGGCTCGTCGATGAAACCCTCGAGCTGGATGTCGATCCCCCAGAGCCACCAGTTGTGCGGCAGCTTGACGGCGAAGTAGCTGCGGCGCTGCTGCGTCTTCCGGCCGCCGACCCACTTCTTCTGGCAGAAGATCCGGCTGAAGTTCGACAGCCCGTCGTACCAGTCGTGGTTGCCGGGGATGGCGTAGAGATCCGGCGCTTCCCCCGCGGGCACGTGGGGGAGGGCGGCCTCGTAGGGCTTCAGCAGCCGGTTGGAGTACTCGTCGAAGCTGGCGGTCGGATAGACCTGATCCCCGCCCATCACCAGCACATCGCCGCGAGGGAGCTGCAGCGTCTTTTCCCCGTATCGCACGGCGAGCTGCTTTTTTGCCAGCAGCCAGGCCACCGTATAGGTGGCGTCGAAGCCGTCCCCGAGGTCGGCGGCATAATCGATCCACAGCTCGCTTCGATGGCTGTAATCCCCGGTGATTTCAGACTTGGGGTACAGGGCCGCCATCACGTCCCGCTTGTCGGCGTAGGCGCCGAAAATATCGGAAACGATCGCCTTGATGCCGGTCTGGATGAGCTGACCCGGGGCCAGCCAGTCGACCATTTTCTGGCGCGTGAAGCCGAGATCTTTCGGGTCTTCGGACTTGGGTCCCAAGAGGGGAGGGGGCGGCTGCGGGGGGACGGAAGCGGGCTCTGGCTGCAGGGGATCTGCGCTCATCGACAACCTCCTGGAGAAGAGATCTCTAATAGGTTGTCACAAAACCTGGAAAAAGAGGCCCCCCACCTCTGGAGCAGGGACGAGGGGCCCAGCAGATTCCCTAGCCTCAGAAACGGAAGCCGAGGCTCAGCCGCGCGCGACGCGCGGGCAATCTGTAGTACTGCGCGTCTCCCAGCTCGCTCTCGGCGACCGGGGGACGGGTGTCGTTGAGGTTCTCGCCGTCGAGCCGGATCTCCCAGGCCTCGAAGCGGTAGCCGATGCCGGCGGACCAGGTGGTGTAGTCCGGAGAGAGGGCGGTGTTGCGCTTGTTGAGGAAGCGCTCCCCCACGTAGTTGGCGACCACCGAGCCGGTGAGCCCGCGGGCCGGCGCGTAGATCAGCCCGGCCGACGCCAGGCTCCGCGCCGACATCTCGAGCCGGTGGCCGGCGAGTTGGGTGAGCACGCCGTCGAAGTCCTGGACGAAGTCGCGGAACTTGGCGTCGTGCCAGGCGTAGGTCCCCTGCAGCCAGAAGTCGGGACAGAGCCGCCCCCGGAGCTCCAGCTCGACCCCCTTGAAGCGCTCCGAGCCGCCGTTGACGAGCTCCGGCAGACCTTCCTCTGACTGCGCGGAGATGACGAGGTTCTCGAAATCCATCTGGAAGCCGGTGAGCTCCCACTCGAAGCGGCCGCCGCCGAGGCGGCTCTTGAGGCCGACTTCGTAGCTCTTGGCCGACTCCGGCTGCAGGATGTCCGGCTCGGCCTCGGGGCCGAAATCGAGGGCCGCCGGCTTGAAGGCGTTGCGGTAGTCGCCGAACAGCCAGAGGCCGCTCGTCGCATCCCCCCAGGCGAGCCAGCTCACTCCGAGCGTGCCGCTGCCGCGGGAGGTGGTGCGCTTGTCGGTCCCTTGGTCGCCGGGGTCCGGGAAGCTGAGCTCGCGGTCGCCGGCGGTGATCTTCTCCACGGTGCGGTTGAAGCGGCCGCCGACCTGGAAGTGCCAGCGCGGCGCCGGGTCCCACTCCACCTGGGCGTAGAGCCCCGAGAAGTTGCGCTCGTCCTCGAGATTGAAACCATGGTCGCGCGGCTGGTCCCCGCTCGACGGGGCACCGTGGCGGCCGTTGAGGGGGACGAAGTAGTCGAAGGTCTCCGAGTCGGCTTTGGCCTTGCCGTAGAGATGATCGAAGCCCGCCACCAGACGGGCGCTCGACCCCAGGCGCCAGGCGAGGTGGGTGTCGAGGTAGAGGTCGTCGGTCGTCAGATCCTGCTCGAAACCCTCGGCGTTGGGATCGTCGTTCGAGAGATCGAGCAGAAAGCCGCGGATGGTGTCGCGCTGGGTGTGGGTCAGCGCCAGGGTCGTGGACCAGGAGCCGCCGCCGAGGGCGCGGTCGTAGCCGGTGACGAAATGGAGCCGGTTCTCGTCCAGCTTGGCGTCGCTCGGGTTGTAGTTGGCGTCGAGCGGATTGAGCGAGGAGAGGACGCGCCCCTGGCGGACGTGCGGGCTCGCCGGATCCTGGTTGACCACCGAGCCGTCGAGGTCGAAGCGGAAGCTGCCGCCGGCGGCGCTGAGGGTGGAACGATAGAGCAGGTGTCCGCGGTCGAAGCCGGTACGGTCGTCCTTGAAGCCCTGGCGCTCGCCGTCGACGGTGAGGGACTGCTTGAAGCGGTCCGAGCCGGGCAGGGGGGAGGAGAAGGAGCCGCCGCCGCTGCCGTAGCTGCCGCCCCAGAGACTGGCCGCCCGCCCGGGCGCGCCCGCCGCGCGATGGATGACGTGGATCACGCCGACGAACGAGGTGGCGCCGTAGAGCACGGGCGCGGCGCCGCGGAGGATCTCGATCCGCTCGACGTTGACGAGGTCGAGGGTGGTCAAGGCCGGATTGAAGGCGCCCCCCCAGGGGACGTCGTCGACGACGAGCAGGAAGGCGTCGAACTCGCGCAGGCCCCAGATCTCGGGCACCGAGCCGGCCGGACCGTTGTCGCCGCCGGGGGCGATGGAGATGCCGCTGGCGAGGGCGAGCGCTCCGGGCAGGTCGATGACGCCGCGGGCGGCGAGCTCCTCACCGCTGATCACGGTGACCGAGGCGGGGACGGTCTCGACGTCCTCCGGCGTGCGGGTGGCGGTCACCTGGATCGTCTCGGCGACGGTGGGGGCCGGCTCCCGCGGAGCCTCCTGGGCCTTCAGGGGGAACAGGGAGGTCGTGGCCCCCAGGGCGGCGGCGAACACCAGGGGCAATGCGAGCCCGCGGACGGCAAAGGAAACGGTCATGCGAGAACTCCTCCTGCAGAGCAGGACAATGAACGATGGCTGTATCGGACCGGGCCCCTGCGGGGCGGTCCGGCTGCGTCGAGGCGTACGGGGGGCGCCTCGGCCTATTCGTTCTGCCGCTGGATCAGGAGGAGGATGTCGGAAGGTGGAGCCGGGGTCTCGCCGGGCTTCGCGAGCGGCGAGCCACGGTTGGCGGGCGGTGCATCGGCCGCGCTGCCGCGGACCGGTTGGGGAACCTGGAGGGGGGCCGCTTCCGTCGTGAGCACGGCGGCCTCGGAGCGCGTCTCGGGCAGGCTGAGCCGCGCCTGGAGGCGGGGGCGCTCGGCCGCGACCCTCTGGCGCAGCCCGCCGCCGCGGCGGGAGCCCTCCACCCAGGCGACGACGCCGGCTTGGCCCGGAAGGGCCGGCTCGCCGCGATCCGGCGCCACGCTGGCGAGCGTGAAGCCCGCTGCCGCTACGGGTGAGGGGACGATCGAGAAGCGATGCGGCAGCTCGACGGAGACCTCCCGGCGCTCGTCGCCGAAGCGCAGGAGGAGACGGGCGTCGGGCGTGGGAGTGGAGGGGACCTGCCAGGTGATCCGGCGGAGGTCCTGGTCCAGGTGGGGAGTGATCCGTACCGGATAGGTCTTGCCGCCGTCGACGCTGAGGAACGCCTCCCACTCCTCGACGCCCGCGAGCGTGGCGGCGGACGCCCATTCGAGCTCGGCGGTCGAGCCGGCGGCGAGAGCCGTTCCGGCCCGCGGGGCCACCAACTGAACGGCGGGCGCTCCCCCCTCCAGAGCGGAGACGGCGGAGGGGACCGCGAGAGCGGCCCAGACGAGCCCGGCCAGGGCGAAGGAGTGAGCGGCGTTGCGCATTCGGGCAGACCTACCCCCACAGTATACGGTGTCTACCACCCGCGACAAGGAGACATTCTGGATGATTACTTGAACGTGGCCACCACCGGCACGTGATCCGAGGGGGATTCCCCCTTGCGCTCGTCGCGGAAGATCTCGACCCCGGTGCAGCGGTCGAGCATCTTCTGCGTGCCCAGGATGAGGTCGATCCGCAGGCCGTTGTTCTTCTGGAAGGCGAGCTGCCGGTAGTCCCACCAGGAGAAGAGCCCACTCTCCTCGTGATGCTTGCGCAGGAGGTCGTGGAGCCCCCAGGAGGTGATGCGGGCGAGCGCCGCGTGCTCCTTGGGGTGGAAATGGATGTGCCCCCGCCAGAGCTCCGGATAGCGGACGTCGCGCTCCTCGGGCGCGATGTTGAAGTCCCCCAGCAGCACCAGGGGGTCCTCCGGCTTCGCCGTCGTCTCCAGGAAGGCGCGCAGCCGCTTCAGCCAGTCCATCTTGTAGACGAACTTGTCGCTCTCCGGCGACTGGCCGTTGGGCACGTAGACGTTGACGATCCGCACCCGGCCGACGGTGCCGGCGATCAGCCGGCTGGGGGCGCCGGGCTCGTCGTCCGGCAGGTTGCGCGCCACCTTGGTGATGGGCTTGAGGGAGAGCAGGGCGACGCCGTTGTAGGTCTTCTGGCCGAAAACCTCGGCGCGGTAGCCGAGCTCCACGAAGGGGTCCAGGGGGAAGAGGTCGTCGGTGGTCTTGATCTCCTGGAGGCAGAGCACGTCCGGCCGCTCGCGCTCCGTCCAGGCCAGTACCCGCTCCAGCCGGGAGCGGACCGAGTTGACGTTCCAGGTGGCGATTCTCATGAGAGGGTCGAATTTCCCACTTGTCGTTAAGTCAACAATTCTCTAAGCTCGACGAACCCCTGAAGCGCCCATTTGAGGACGCTCGAACTCTTAAAGGAGCCGATCCGATGAAGCTCTCCCGCAAGACCGTGGTCCGTGCCCTTCTCCTGTCGTCCGCCCTGACCCTCTCCGCTCTGGCCGTCAGCCTTCCGGCCTTCGCCGCCGAATGCACCGACGGTACCAACCGGTGGGTCTACAACGGCTGTTGCGGCAGCCGCACCTACTACTACGGGCAGTCGTGCATTCACGGGTTCTGGACGACCAACGGCGCCACCATGTGCTCCGGAATCTGCAGGTTCTGATCGGCCGGGCGGCGTCCCGCGAGGGGCGCCGCCGCTTCACTTCTCCCCAGCCTGCACCACCAGACGGATCAGCGCCTCGACGTTGCGGTGGCGCTCGATCGGATGCCGCAACGGCAGGTCGTAGTTGACCTGATACCGGTTCCGCCGCCCCTCCTTCGAGATGGTCAGGTACCCCTCCCCCTCGAGGTCGGTGACGATCCGCTGCACCGCCCGCTCCGTGATCCCCACCCGGGCCGCCACGTCCCGCAACCGCACCTCCGGGTCTTCGGCGATGCAGAACAGCACGTGCGCGTGATTGGTGAGGAAGGTCCACCCGCCCGTCGGCTCGCTCAAGGTTTTCCCCCCTTGGATGAAGATTGCGTTTGTCCTTGTGCAGAACAGCCGCAAGTTTCATGTTATCCCACGACGGGTAGCAAGCGCCCTAAACACTCGGGGCCGGTTCTCCGTATAGATAGGTGGAGACGGAACGAAAGCCGATAGACAATCTCCTCTCCAAACCTCCCTCCTCCAAAACCCCGCCTCTGGGCGGGGTCTTTTTTGTGGAATCCGGTTCCTGAATCCAAAAACGCGACCGGCCGGCTTGGCAGCCGGCCGGTCGAGATCTCGCAGAGCGGCACGCGGCCGCGTCGGGTTGCTACTCGCGCGCCAGCAGGCTGTGCTTCCTGCTGTAGCCGAAGTAGATGATGAGCCCGATCAGCAGCCAGGCGATGAGCCGCAGCCAGTTGGTCCAACCCAGGCCGTAGATCATCGAGAGGCAGACCACGATGCCAAGGGTCGCCGTCACCGGCAGCACGGGCGCTTTGAAGCCGCGCGGGATGTCGGGCCGCCTGACGCGCATGATCCAGACGCCGGCGCAGACCAGGATGAACGCGAAGAGCGTTCCGATGCTGGTCATCTCGCCGACGATGTCCCCAGGCACGAACGCCGCGAAAAGCGCCGTGAAGACGAAGAAAAACCAGTTCGACTTGTACGGCGTCTTGAAGCGCGGGTGCACCTCGGAGAAGACCTTCGGCACCAGGCCGTCGTGGCTCATGGAGTAGAAGACGCGCGACTGGCCGAGGAGCATGACCAGGATCACCGACGAGAAGCCGGCGAGGATGGCGAAGGTCACGAAGTTCGAGAGCCACGCGTAGCCCGGCATGTACTTGGTGATCGCGAAGGCGACCGAGGCCTCGCGACCGACGGTGCGGAAGTCCTCGACCGTCGCGAGGCCCGACAGCACGTACGAGAACAGCACGTAGAGCACCGTGCAGACCGCGAGCGACCCGAGGATGCCGATCGGCATGTCGCGCTTCGGGTTCTTCGCCTCCTGCGCCGTGGTGGACACGGCGTCGAAGCCGATGAAGGCGAAGAACACGACGCCCGCCGCACCCAGGATGCCCATGATGCCGCCGTAGTTGTGCGTGATGCCGGTGGGCGCCACGTACTGGGTGGCCACGGGGATGAAGGGCGTGTGGTTCGCCGGGTTGATGAAGCCCCAGCCGAGCGCGATGACCATGAGCACGATCGTGACCTTCGTGATCACGATGATGTTGTTGACCCAGGCCGATTCCTGCGTGCCCCGCACCAGGAGAGCGGTGAGGACGAACAGGATGCCGATCGCGGGCAGGTTCATGATGCCGTGCACGCTCGGATCGGACGCCATGTGCTCGAGCGGCGAGTGGTACCACTGGAAGGGGATGCTCAAGCCCGCCAGTTGGAGCACCCGGTTGAAGTACTCGCTCCAGGCGATCGCCACCGTGGCGGCGCCGACGGCGTATTCGAGGCAGAGGTCCCAGCCGATGATCCAGGCCACGAGCTCGCCCATGGTGGCGTAGGAGTAGGTGTAGGCGCTGCCGGCGATCGGGATCATCGAGGCGAACTCGGCGTAGCACAGGCCGGCGAAGGCGCAGCCGATGCCCGCCACCAGGAAGGCGAGCACCACGGACGGACCGGCGCGGTCGGCGATCGCCGCGGCGGTTCGGACGAACAGACCGGCGCCGATGATGGCGCCGATGCCGAGCGCGACGAGCGCGCCCGGTCCGAGGGTGCGCTTGAGCGTCTCCTCGCCGGTCACCGCTCCTTCGGCGATCAGTTTGTCAATCGATTTCGTTCGGGTCAGCGACGACATCCGGTGGATCCTCCGTGAAAGGGTTAGCTGGACTTGCGGCGCCAGGCGAAATAAACGGGGATGCCGGTCAGCACGATGCCCAGCCCTGGCAGGCTGGTCGCCGGCTTGTAGATCAGCAGCACGATGGCGATGGTGGAAGCCACGACGATGTAGAGCGCCGGGATCACGGGATAGCCGAAGGCCCGGTAGGGCCGCTCCGCGTCCGGCTGCTTGCGCCGCAGCACGAACAGGCCCGCGATGGTCAGCACGTAGAAGAGCAGCACCGCGAAGACCACCCAGTCGAGCAGGGTGCCGTACAGGTTGCTGTAGGTGACGGTGCCGTCCGCGCCGAGCGAGCGGATGCGGGGGAGCACCAGCAGCGATGCCCAGATACCTTGCAGGATGAGGCCGAAGGTCGGCACGTGGCGCGTGTTGAGCTGGCCGGTCTTCGCGAAGAACAGGCCGTCGCGGGCCATCGCGTAATAGACGCGGGCGCCGGACAGGATCAGCCCGTTGTTGCAGCCGAAGGTCGAGATGATGATGGCGACCGCCATGATCGCCGCCCCCACCGGACCGAAGATCGCCTGCAGGGCGGCGGTCGCCACCCGGTCGTCCGGCGCGGTCTGGATCTGATGGAGCGAAAGGGTGCACAGGTAGGCGACGTTGGCCAGGAAGTAGAGGGTGATCACCAGGCCGGTGCCGGCGGTGAGCGACAGCGGAACGTTCCGCTTCGGGTTCTTCACCTCGCCCGCCGTGAACGTGATGTTGTTCCAGGCGTCCGAGGAGAAGAGGGACCCCACCTGGGCGACGCAGAAGGCGATGAACAGCCCGAACGCGCCGGCGGTGGCGGCGATCGGCGCGGCGACGGCGAAGTCCGGCGTGATCGTCGAGACGTCGTGGGGCGTCCAGAGGTCGCTGAAGTTGGCGGCGATGGCGGCGCTGTTGCGGCCCACCAGGATGCCGAGGACGATCAGGGCGAACAGTGACAGCGTCTTGGCCGAGGTGAAGGTGTTCTGGATCAGCTTGCCCAGACGGATGCCGCGGGTGTTGAGCCAGGTCAGGAAGACGATCAGCAGGATGGCGACGATCTGCTGCATCGACAGGCTGACGGCGTACTTCCCGGGGAGGTCGATCGGCGGGATGATCCAGGCGGTCGGGGAGATCGCCGGAAACAGCACCCCGAGGAACCGGGCGAAGCCGACGGCCACGGCGGCGATGGTGCCGGTCTGGATCACCAGGAACAGCGTCCAGCCGTAGAGGAACCCCCAGAGCGGCGAATAGGCCTCGCGCAGGTAGACGTACTGGCCGCCCGCCTTCGGCATCATCGCCGCCAGCTCGCCATAGGAGAGGGCGGCGGCGATCGTCAGCAGTCCGGTGACCACCCAGACCGCCAGCAGCCAGCCGGCGGACCCCACCTGCCGCGCGATCTCGGCCGGGACGATGAAGATCCCCGAGCCGATCATCGAGCCGGCGACGATCATGGTCGAATCGAGAAATCCGAGCTCGCGGATGAAGCCCGTCGTTTCTTCCTTGCTGCGGCCCGGAGTCGCGGCGATGCGTTCCTGCATAGGTTCCCCCCCAAAATTCGCTTCATCCTACAGGTGGACGCGGCCGATGTCACCAGGGAGTGACGGCGGGGCCCAAACCCTCACCCCCGGCCCCTCTCCCGTCCCCTCCCGCCTCCCTCACCGGGAGAGGGGAGAAAGCAAATACCGGAGACAGGATACGGGACATCTTCGGCGTAGGGCCCCCCACTTCTCCCGGTGCGGGAGGGGTGAGGGGACGGGAGAAGAGGGCCGGGGTGATGAGGGCCCTTACAGCGCCGTTTTGTCTGCCAGGGCGCCGTCCTCGCTGGTGAGCTCGGCGCCCCCCAGCGGGCGGGGCGGGCTGATCCAGTTCCCCTGCGCGAAGTCGACCCCCAGGGCCTTCACGCGCTCGACCACGGCGGCGCTGCTCA
>JBDSHF010000084.1:0-20911 GCA_039918595.1 Thermoanaerobaculia bacterium | reverse complement strand
GGGTGCCGCTGGTGTTCTCGAACCCCGTGCTCTTCCCCGAGGCCCGCGAGACCGACAGGCTGGCCTCCCTGATCGACCTCATGCCGACCTTCGCCGATCTGCTCGGCGTGCCGCCGGCCGATGGGCTATCGGGAAAATCCCTCGCCCCGATCCTCAGGGATCCGGAGAGCCCGGAGGGCGTGCAGGACGAGATCGTCTTCACCTACGACGACGTCCGCGCCTCCAACCCCAACGCCGTGCCGGTCAAGGCGGCGGACCGCATCCGCTGCGTCCGCGAGGAGAAATGGAAGTACGCCCGCTATTTCCACCAGACCGGCTCCTACCCCGAGGAGTGGGAGATGTACGACCTCGTCAACGATCCCGACGAGTGCGACAACCTCGGGAGCCCGGCGAACCCGCGGTACAACGATCCCGCCATCCGCGCCGAGCGGGAGCGCCTGGAAGCGAAGCTCCGGGAGGCGGAGGCCCGAATCGTGAACAAGCACCAGAACGTGTAGGAACCACTTTCAAGGATTTTTCAAGGGGCGCCTCCGCCAGGGGGCGTCCTGTGCCTTTTTTGCCTCCCGCGAATAGATAACTTACAATAAGCCCATCAATCGAGAGGCAGTTCGCTCTCACGGCCAGGAGGGTTTTGCATTGCCCCTTCTCCGCAACGCTTGCGCCATGGCGCTCGGGTGGGTGGGTTTTCTGCTGGCGAATTCCGCGGGCGCGACGGTCATACCGGTCGCGACCGCCGCGCAACTGCTCAACGCCGTCAACGGCGCCAGGGCGGGGGACGTGATCACTCTGGCGCCCGGGATCTACGATTTCAGCCAGACCCTCTACTGCGACACGGCGGGCACCGCCGCGCAGCCGATCACGGTGCAGGCGACGGCTCTGGGCCTCGCGTTGATCCGCTTCAACACGGTCGAGGGGTTCAGGGTCTCGGCCCCCCACTGGGATTTCGAGAACCTGGACCTCCAGGGGATCTGCCCGTCTCACACCGACTGCGAGCACGCCTTCCACATTGGAGGCGGGGCGGACTTCACCCGCGTCCGCAACTCCCGCATGCGCGACTTCAACGCCATGATCAAGGGGAATGGCGACGGCAGCCCCCATATTTTCCCCAACGACGTGCTGATCGAGGGGAACGAGCTGTTCGACTCCGTCCCCCGGCAGACCGAGAACCCGGTGGTGCCGATCGACGTCGTGGGAGGGCGCCGCTGGATGATCCGCGGCAACTTCATCCACGACCACGGCAAGGCGCAGGGGGATCAGATCAGCTACGCCGCCTTCCTCAAAGGGAACTCGCGCGACGGGGTCTTCGAGCGCAACCTCGTGATCTGCGAGCGGAACCACACGGGCGGCGCCCGGCTCGGGCTCTCCTTCGGCGGGGGAGGCACCAGCCCGGCGTCGGTCTGCGAGGACGGCACCTGCACGCCGGAGCACCAGAACGGCGTCATGCGCAACAACCTGATCGTCAACTGCCCGATGGACGTGGGGATCTACCTCAACAAGGCCCAGAACGCCAGGATCTACAACAACACCCTCTACAACACCACCGGCATCGACGTGCGCTTCACGGCGAGCACGGCCGACCTGCGCGACAACCTCCTCTCCGGGGCGATCCGCAACCGCGACGGCGGCACGAGCACGCAAGGCGCGAACCGCGCCGGGGTCACCCTGGCGCAGTGGACCGCTTGGTTCGTCAGCCCGGCCGCCGCCAACTTCGCGTTGCTCGACGGCAGCCAACTGGTCAATCTCGGCCAGGCCCTGCCGCAGGTGACCGACGACTACTGCGGCAGGATGCGCAGCGATGGCGCCCCGGATCTCGGCGCGGTCGAGTACGGCGGCCTCGGCCTCTGCGACACCACGATCGCCGGCGGCGGCGCGGAGATCTTCCGGGACGGGTTCGAGTCGGGCGGGATGGGAGGGTGGGTAGCGGAGCCGTGAGGGGTGGGTTTGCTCTGATGATGGACCAGGATTATCTTTGTGTCGTGAACATTAATCCTAAGCCCGATATCGTCGCCGGCCCTGAAGAGCGTTCGCAGCGTCGAAAGCTTCAGGAGCTCCTCAGGTATGAGGGCAAGATGCACTGGGAAGGCAACCTCGACGACCTCCGCCTAAGGAACAGGGCAGGTAGCGGCGTCGCCGCCCGGGATTGAAATCCCGGGCTACCCACGGCCGTCCCGTCCGGGACTTCCACAAATCCTTTTGCAGAGCCCCGGGAAGGGGCGACTGTCGGTAGCCCGGGATTTCAATCCCGGGCATTGATGCCCGGGCTGGCCTGAAGATCTCCCTGCAAAGCTGATACGATCTCCGCCACCGCAGTCGGAGGTTTGTATCGTGCCGGATTTTCAGCATTACATTGGTGTGCGCTACTCGGGGCGCAGGAACCCGGGCACCCCCATCGGGGAAATCAAAGTCTTCGCCACCGTGGACGATCACGAGATCTTCCGCGAGCTCAACGCGGGGCATCCGTCCGGGCGGTGGAGCCGGCAGGATCTCGCCGAGTGGCTCCTCGGCAGGATCACCAGCGGTGAGCCGGTCGTCGTGGGGATCGACCATGCCTTTTCCTTCCCCCAGAGCTACATGGACAGGAACGGCCTGAAGAGCTGGGACGCGTTCCTCCAAGACTTCGAGGAGAACTGGCCCACCCGCGAGTCCACCGTCCGCGAGCTGCTGCCGGGCAACCCCCGCACCGGCAATCCGGACGAGCACCGCCTCACCGGCCAGTGGACCGCCTTCCCCAAGAGCGTGTTCCAGTTCGACATCCAGGACAGCCTCGCCAAGGCCACCCACGCCGGCCTTCCCTGGCTCGACTATCTGCGCCGCGCCGGCGACCGCGCTCACTTCTGGCCGTTCGACGGCTTCGCGGTGCCCAAGGGCAAGTCGATGGTCGCCGAAGTGCGCCCCGCCCGCCTGCGCAACCGCTACCGCAAGGACGACTTGAAAGCCCAGGAGCAGGACGCCTACGCGGTCTGCGCCTGGCTGCGCGAGCGCGATCAGCTCGGCCTGCTGCGCCCCTACTTCACGCCCCCCCTCTCCCACGAGGAGCAGGACCGGGCGCGCCTCGAAGGGTGGATCCTGGGCGTGGCCTGAGCTTCCCGGAATATCCTCTCAACGAAGTTCGTTGCAACGGGCATGAGTCGAGCCCTCAGCCAGGAGATCCGCCAGCAGAAGCCCTTCGTCAGCCTGGAAGAGGAAGCCTTCCTCGGCCTCCAGCGGACGGCGAGCCTGCTGCTCCAGTCTCTCGGCCGCGAGCTCAAGGGGCACGACCTGACGCCCGCCCAGTACAACACCCTGCGCATCCTTCGCGGCGCCGGGCCGGACGCCCTCACCTGTGGAGAGATCGGCGACCGGCTGGTCAGTCCGGGCCCGGACGTCACGCGTCTCCTCGACCGGCTGGAGCAGCGCGGCCTCGTCACGCGGCTCCGCGATGCCGAGGATCGCCGGATCGTGCGGGCGCGCATCACGGAGCAGGGGCTCGACCTCCTCGACACGCTGGACGAGCCGGTAGGCCGGATGCTCGGCCGGCTGCTGGGCAACCTCGGACAGGAGCGGCTGCAGACCTTCGTGGCCCTGCTCGACGAGGCGAGAGAGCAGAGCTGACGGCAAATTTTTTTGACCTGATCGTTGTTGAAACGGAAATCGTAGAGACAGAGAAAGGGACGGAACCCTCATGCGCAAACCCATCGCAGGCATTCATCACGTCACCGCCATGGCCAGCGATCCCCAGGCGAATGTCGATTTCTATACAGGCGTCCTGGGATTGCGGCTGGTCAAGAAGACGGTGAACTTCGACGACCCTGGCACCTATCACCTCTATTACGGCGACGAGGTGGGGCATCCGGGCACGATCATGACCTTCTTTCCCTGGCCGCTGGCGCGCCGGGGCGCGCAGGGAGCGGGGCAGGCGACCGTGACCTCGTTCGCGGTTCCCGCGGGCTCGCTCGGCTTCTGGACGGAGCGCCTCTCGCGCCTCGGCGTGACGTTCGACGGCGTGAAGACCCGCTTCGACGAGGAGGTGCTGACGCTGCTCGATCCCGACGGCCTGCGTCTGGAGCTGGTGGGCCGCGCGGCGGACGGCCGTCCGGGCTGGGATGGTGGGCCGGTGCCCATCGAGCACGCGGTCCGCGGCTTCGACGGGGTGACGCTCACCGAGTGGAACCTCGACGTCACCCGGAATGTGCTCGCCGGCACGCTCGGGTTCCGGCGGGTGGGGGAGGAGGGGGATCGGGTGCGTTTCGAGGCCGGCCCTGGCGAAGGGGTCGGAGCGGGATCGCGGGTGGACGTGCTCGCCTCGCCTTCGGCGGCGCGCGGCCGCGTCTCGGCGGGAACGGTGCATCACGTCGCCTTCCGGGCGGCCGACGAGGCGGATCAGCTCGCGTGGCGGCAGGCGGTCGACGAGTCCGGCCTCTCCGTGACGCCCGTCCTCGACCGGCAGTACTTCCGCTCGATCTACTTCCGCGAGCCGGGCGGGGTCCTGTTCGAGATCGCGACCGATCCGCCGGGCTTCACCTGGGACGAGCCGGTCGAGAGCCTGGGCTCCGGGCTGAAGCTGCCGCCCTGGCTGGAGGAGAGCCGTTCGCGGATCGAGGCGGCGTTGCCGCCGGTCGAGACGCATCAGGTAGCAGGAGGTGTGGCATGACCGGGCTGAAGGAGATCAAGGGGCCGCATCAAGGGCAGCCGCTGACATGGGCCGGGAGGCCGGTGGCGGAGGCGTCCGGGGCCATGGTGATGGTGCACGGGCGCGGGGCCACGGCGGCGAGCATCCTGGAGCTGAGGCACGAATTCGAGAACCCGGAGCTCGCCTACGTCGCTCCGCAGGCGGCGGGTTCCACCTGGTACCCCTACAGCTTCATGGCGTCGACGGAGAGGAACGAGCCGGGTCTCTCCTCGGCGCTCGCCCGGCTGGAAGAGGTGCTGGCCGGGCTGGAAGCCGCGGGGATCCCGCCGGAGCGGACGATCCTCCTCGGCTTCTCCCAAGGAGCCTGCCTCGCGCTAGAATTCGCCGCCCGCAACGCCCGGCGCTACGCCGCGGTGGTCGGGCTCTCCGGCGGGCTGATCGGCCCTCCCGGCACGCCCCGTGACTACCCGGGTGGATTCGCCGGCACGCCGGTCTTCCTCGGCTGCAGCGACCGCGATCCGCATATCCCGCGCGAGCGGGTGGACGAGTCCGCGGAGGTGCTGCGGCGGATGGGGGCCGAGGTGACGGAGCGGATCTACCCGGCGATGGGGCACACCGTCAACGAGGACGAGATGGAGTTTGTGCGGGGGCTGGTGGCGGGCGCGGCGTAGGCCCTCATCACCCCGGCCCTCTTCTCCCGGCCTCCCCCCCTTCCCGACGGGAGAAGAGGGAGTAGTTAGTCAAAACAAAAACCTTTCCTTTTGAGCCCCTCTCTCCCGGCGGATGGGGGGGAGGCCGGGAGAGAGGGGTTGGGGAGTGAGGGCCCGGCCGCGAGGCCGGCTCTTTCTTCCCCTACGGCTTCGCCGCCGCGGCCTTCCCCTCCTGCGCTTCTGCCGGCCGGTTCTTCACGTACTTTTCCATCCAGTCATAGCTTTCCGCCAGCCCGTGCAGCACCGATTCGCGGCCGCGGTAGCCGTGGGCTTCCAGCGGCAGGAAGACCAGGCGGGCGGTGGCGCCGTTCCCCTTGAGGGCGTTGAAGAAGCGCTCACTCTGGACCGGATCGGTGCCGGAGTTGTTGTCCGCCTGGCCGTGGATCAGCAGGATGGGGTGCTTGACCTTGTCCGCGTACATGAACGGCGACATCTGCATGTAGACCTCCGGCGCGTGCCAGATGTCCCGCTCCTCGGACTGGAAGCCGAATGGCGTCAGGGTACGGTTGTAGGCGCCGCTCTCGGCGATGCCGGCGGCGAACAGATCGGAGTGGGCGAGCAGGTTGGCGGTCATGAACGCTCCGTAGGAGTGGCCGCCGATGGCGATCCGCCGCCGGTCCGCCACGCCGCGGCGGACCACCTCGTCGACCGCCGCCTGGGCCGAGGCGACGAGCTGCCGCACGAAGCTGTCGTTCGGCTCCTGGGTCCCCTCGCCGACGATGGGCAGGCTCGGGTTGTCCAGCACCGCGTATCCGAGGGTGAGCCAGACCAGCGGCGAGCCCGCGCCGGCGCGGGCGAAGCGGTAGGGGGAGTCGGTGACCTGCCCCGCGGCGTCGGCGCTCTTGAACTCCTGCGGGTAGGCCCACATCAGCATCGGCAGCGGGCCGTCCGCCGGCTTCCACCCCGGGGGCGTGTAGAGGGTCGCCGTGAGCTGCACGCCGTCCGCGCGCTTGTAGCGGATCAGCTCCTTGTGGATGCCGGCGAGTTGCGGCGTCGGATGCGGGAAACGGGTGAGCTGGCGGAGCTTGCCGCTGGTGAGGTCGCGGACGTAGTAGTTGGGCGTCTGGTCCACCGTCTCCCGGCGCTGCAGGAGCTGCTTCCCCCCGGCGTCGAGCAGGTCGATGGGGATCTCGTAGTACGGCGCCGCGGAGCGGAAGAGCCGGCGGGTCTTCTTGGTGGAGAGGTCGAGAGCGTCGAGGAAGGGGCGGTCCCCTTCGCCGGAGGCGCCCTCGCCGATCATGAAGATCGTGCGGCCGCCGTCGGCGGTCCGCAGAACCTCCCGGCCCCGGGCATCCAGGGTGGTCAGCGACGAGCCGGGATCGCTGTAGCGGTCCTCGGAGGAGCGGTCGAAGAGGAGGGCCGGCGCCGTCTTGCCAGCCGGCTGGACGATCCAGGTGCGGGTCTTGCGGGTCTTGAACCACCCCTCGCTGAGCAGGGCGAGGCTGTCGTTCCCCCAGGTGACCCCGTAGAAGCGGAAACCGAGAGTGGCGAGCGTGGCCGGATCCCCCTGGAACGGGGCGGCGAGCAGCAGGGCGCGGTCGCGCTCGGCGGCCTCGCGGCCGGCGTCGCCGCCGTCGAGGGCCTCGACCCAGAAGAGCGTCGCCGGCGCGTCCTCGCGCCAGGAGACCGCGCGCGGGCCGGCCGCCACGCTGTCGAAGCTGATCGGGATCTCCTCCTGGAGAGGGAGGTCGGCGACCGTGCGCACCGCCTTGCCGTCGAGGTCCCAGACCTCGATCTTGCGCGGGAAGCGCTCCGCCGGGACGAGGTAGGAGAACGGCCGGTGGATCGACTGCACGAGCAGGTAGCGGCCATCCGGCGACGGCGAGAGCTCGGCGACCAGCCCGGGCGCGCCGATCGGCGTGACCTTGCCGTCGAGGGTGACCTTGGCGACCCGCGACGTCAGGTAGTGCTCGAAGAGAGCCTCGTCGGAAGCGCTCTTCAGGAGGTCCTGGAAGGTGCGGGCGGGCGCCGCGTGGCCGGAGCTCTCGCGGATGACCGGTCCCGCCGGCACCTCCGAGCCCCGCGGCTCCGGGCCGAGATCCGGGTCGATCAGGGTGCAGATCAGCGTCCGGCTGTCCGCCAGCCAGCCGGGCTGCGTCGAGGCCGTCAGGTTCAGGCCGCCGGCGAGCCGCCGCGCCTCGGCCGTGGCGCTTTCGGCCACCCAGAGCTCGACGCCGTCCGGCCGGATGTTGGTGAAGGCGAGGCGGGAGCCGTCGGGAGACCACCGCAGGTTGGTGATGCGGACCCCCTCGGGCAGGCCGGAGACCCGGCGCTCCGAGAGATCGGAAAGGCGCAGCAGCCGCAACCCTGTGAAGTACGCGCCACGGCTCGGGGCATGGTTTTTCGGCCGGAAGCGGAGCCCGCCCAGGCGCAGCTCCGGCTCCGCCAGCTCCGCGATGGGCGGCAGGCTGGAGCGGTCCAGGAGCAGCAGCCATTCCCGTCTGGGGTCGAGCTGGACTCCGGGCGTCAGCGGCGCGTCGACGATGTCGACCAGGACCTTGGGCGGTGTGCGATAGGCGTTATCGGCCGTCGCCACGGTTGCCACGGCGGCGGTCGCCGGGGCGACCGGTATTGCCAGGCCGGCCCCTGCGAGAGTTACCGCCAGGACCGGGGCGAGCGCCAGGGCCTGCCGGAGCCGTGAGAAGCGGAAAGGTTGCATGCGGGGTGGGTCTCCTTTCGGGAGTCTGTGCTTCTCAATCATAGTTCAAAGTGCACATGTCCTTGTGGCTCGTTCCCTGCACTGAATACTCTCCGACGTAGAGTCTTCTCAGCAAAATGAAATTGTATCGCTGCGCTCCGAAAAGGCACACCCGTCGAGAGGCGGGGCCGCAAAGCCAAGGATCTCCCCCGTGGAGACCGCCTGGCTTCCGAAGAGCCCGGGAAAGAGTCGTGGATGCGCTCGATCTGGGGTTATTCGAATATCCTGCAGTCTTTTTTTTCCCGGTCCGGTGAAGTTTTTCCCGGTCCGGCGCCCCCGGTCGACGCGCCGATCGATCAACTACAACCAGGAGGTGCAAGATGAGATCACGTTTCTTCGGGCGGGTCGGTGGATTTTGTGCGCTGCTGATGCTGGCGGCCGCGGCGGTGGGAGCGACGACGCTGCAGGTCGCCCTCGACCTTCAGGGGCAGGGGCTGTCGATGGCCTCCGGCGGGGCCGGGCTCGAGCTCATCGGAGGGGGATCGGCGAATGTGACCGTCAACATTGGCGGTCCGGTGCAGGCCGCGCTGCTCTACTGGGCGGGGCGCGACCGCCCGTGCCCGCAGAGCGGCGGCGCCTGCGTCATCCCGAGCCAGCCCTATATGGACCAGTTGCTCAGGTTCGACGGCAACCTGATCACCGGGACGATCATCGGCACCGAGGGGCAGCCGGTCTCCGGGGGCGGACCGATCAACAACATCGGCTACCTGGCGGACGTCACCGGCATCGTCCAGGCGCGGGGGACGGGATCACAGTCGTTCGCGATCGCCGACGGCGACCTCGGGAGCAACCTGTTCCGTCTCAACGGCGCGACCCTGCTGGTGATCTACACCGCCCCGGGCGACACCAACAGCTACCGGCTGATCGTCTTCGACGGCCTCGACTTCGCCTACGGCGCCGATCCGACACCGGGTCCGACACAGGTGACAGTGCCGGTCACATTCACGCACGGCGCGGCGGCGGCCGCCCGGCAGGGGCAGCTCCTGATCGCGGCCGGCGACGCCGAGTTGGGGCGGCCGGACCGCATCGACATCAGCAACAACCCCAGCCTGCTCAACACCCTGGTCGGCGCGGCGGGGGAGGACTGGGATTCCCCGGTGATCACGGTGAGCATCCCGGCGGGAGCGGGTTCGACCACCGTGCAGCTCTTCTCCGAGCCGATCAACCAGAATCCCGACTCGATGCTCTGGATTCTCGGAGCGCTGCGCGTGCCGCTGCCGGCGGCTCCGCCAGTGACGGGCACTGAAGGGTGCACGCCCGGCTACTGGAAGAACCACACCTCCTCCTGGGCTGGGACCGGCTACTCGCCGGGCCAGACGACCGGCAGCGTCTTCAGCGGCGCCAGCGCCTTCCCCTCGCTCGCTAGCAAGACCCTGCTGCAGTCGCTCCAGGGGGGCGGCGGCCCGGGCACCCTGGGAGCGGCGACCATCCTGCTGCGCGCGGCCACCGCGGCCCTGCTCAACGCCGCGCACTCGGGCGTCGACTATCCGCTGACCCAGGCGCAGATCATCAGTCAGGTCAACGCCGCCTTGGCGAGCAACAACCGGGACACCATGCTGTCGCTGGCGGGGACGCTCGACGGCGACAACAACCTCGGCTGTCCGCTCAATTGATGCAGAAACGGCGAGCCCCGACGTCATTTGATGTTGTTTGATGTATCGTTGGGGCGTCATAGCTTTGCAGGGGTTCGCCGTTGGCTGTATTGCAGATTCGCAAACCTGATCCTGCGTTCCGGGACCGGCTCCTCTGGATAGGGACCGGCCCCGGCTCGCTGGCCCCCGATCTCGAGGAGATCTGCGAGATCGAGGAGATCCCTGCGGGCGCGGCCCTGCTGGCCGCCGTCCGGGCGCGCCGGCCCGACGTGGTGATCGCCCGGGTGGAGGAGGGGGGGCTCGACCTCCTGCGTGAGCTCCGCCGCGATTCCGGCACCCGCGACATCCCCATCCTTCTCCTCGGCGGCCCGAGCGCCGAAGGGCGCTGCCTCGACGGCCTGGAGGACGGGGCGAGCGACTACCTGGTGGAGCCCTTCTCTCCGCGGGCGCTGGCGGCACGCGTCGCCGCGGCCCTGCACGCGGCGCGCGCTCGCCGCGAGAGCCTGCTGCGCGAGCGCGACCTGCTCGCCGAGACCCAGATGGCCGCCGACGCCCTCGACCGCAGCGAGGAGCGCTTCCAGGCCTTCCTGCGCTACAGCCCCGTCGCCTCCTGGATCACCGACGAAGAGGGGCGGATCGTCTTCCTGAGCGAGCCGTACACCCGCCTGTTCGGCATCCGGCGGGAGGACGCGCTCGGTCGTTCCCCCTTCGAGCTCTACCCCGCCGCCTTCGCCCAGACCTTCTACGACAACATCCGCGCCGTCGCCGAGACCGGAGGCACGCTCGAGACCATCGAGGACGCTCCCCGCCCGGACGGCAGCGTCGGCCATTTCCTGGTCTACAAGTTCCCGGTCCGCGACGAGCGCGGGCGGCTCCTGGTCGGCGGGGTAGCGGCCGACATCACCGAGATGAAGCGGGCCGAGGAGGCGCTGCGGCTGAGTGAGGAGCGTTTCCGGCTGGCCACCGAGGCCGTCAACGGCATGATCTACGACTGGTCGATCGAGACCGACGCCGTCGACCGTTCCCGCGGCCTGCTCGCCCTGCTCGGCTACTGGCCCGAGGAGATCGCCGGCGACCTCGACTGGTGGAAGGGGCGCATCCATCCGGAGGACGTGCCGCGCGTGCACGGCGAGATCTACCGCGCCATCGACGGCGGCAGCGCCTCCTTCAGTGTCGAGTACCGGGCGCGTCACCGCGACGGCCGCTACATCCAGGTCTGGGACAAGGGGCTCGTCGTGCGCGACGCCGAGGGCCGGGCGGTGCGGGTGGTCGGCAGCGCGATCGACATCAGCGACCGCCAGCAGGCGCGCGAGGAGCTCGAGCGGGCCCACCGGGAGGTACAGGCCGCTAGCGAAGCCAAGGACCGCTTCCTGGCCACCCTCAGCCACGAGCTGCGAACGCCGCTGACGCCCGTCCTCGCCATCCTCTCGCGCCTGGAGACGGACTGCGGGCTCGCCGCGCATGCGGGCGAGCTTGCCATGATCCGCCGCAACGTCGAGCTCGAGGCGCGGCTGATCGACGATCTGCTCGATCTGACACGCATCGCGCGCGGCAAGCTCGAGCTCCACCGCCGCGAGGTCGACGCCGGCGCGGTGCTCGAGCACGCCCTCGCCAACATCGAGCGGGAGCTCGCGGAGAAAGAGCTGCGGCTGGCGGTAGAGCTCGCGGCCGAGGACCACCGCGTCTGGGCCGACGCTCCGCGGCTGACCCAGGTCTTCTGGAACCTGCTGAGCAACGCCGTGAAGTTCACGCTGCCGGGAGGCGCGATCAGCGTGCGGTCGCGCGTCGAGCCGCGGGCCCTCGGCGCCCGGGATCTGATCGTCGAGGTGGCCGACACCGGTATCGGCATCGAGCCCGAGGTGCTGCCGCGGATCTTCGAGGCCTTTGAACAGACCGACCGGCGGATCACCCGCAAGTTCGGCGGCCTGGGCCTCGGGCTGGCCGTCAGCCGGGCCCTCGTCGATCTCCACGGCGGCCAGCTCTCAGTGGCGAGCGAGGGGCGCGGACAGGGCGCCACCTTCGCCGTCCGGCTGCCGCTCGGCGGCATCCAGGAGGATCTGGACGAGACCGGGATCTGGCTCAACCGTCCTCGCCCGGCCGAGGAGAAGGCCGCCGCGGCCGACCGCTCCCTGCACATCCTCCTGGTGGAGGATCACGAGGACACCGCGGAAGCCATGGCCGACCTGCTGCGCATGATCGGCCACGAGGTCGCGGTGGCCCGCTCGGTGACCACGGCTCTCGACCTCGCCGCCACCTTCCCCGGCGACGGGATCGACCTGGTGCTGAGCGATCTCGGGCTGCCCGACGGCTCCGGGCACGACCTGATGCGCGAGCTCGTCCGCCTCTACGGCTGGAAGGGGATCGCCCTCTCCGGCTACGGCATGGAAGAGGACATCCGCCGCAGCCACGAGGCCGGCTTCGCCCGGCATCTCACCAAGCCCGCGGACCTCGAGGCGCTGCGCGCGGCGATCCGGCAGGTGGCGGGGGAGCCCTGAACGCCCCCCGCCGGGAAGAATCTGCCGCGAATTGAAGCCATTACGCGGCACAAAATGGGAAAAGCTCCGCAAATCGGTTCCGGTACGCGGCACATTTCGCCCGGTAAGCGGCAGATTTCAGAAAATCTGCTGCTAAATGGGGCCGTTATGCGGTGGTAAACGCGGAACAGGCGGATGAATTTCCATTTTCTGCCGCAAAAAGACCAAAATAAGCGGCATGATTGGGTTAAAGTGCCGCAAACCGGCCCCGGCGAACGAGCTAAAAGGGAAAATCTGCCGCGTATTCTCCTTTTCAAGCCTTTCGCCGCCGCTGCCGCGCCGTCCCCGCTTGCTCTTGACTCGACCCCTGGCCTCACCTAGCCTTGAGGAAAGCCAAAGAGGGTGTGTGGAAATGGCTCTTCCGTTTGGCCCCCACTGTAGAGACGCCCCGTGGGGCGTCTCCGAGGCGGAGAGGAAGATTCCCTGACCACGTTGCCCCCGCGGAGCGTCCTGGGGAGCACGGCCGAGGTCCACCGCCCCGGAGACGCCCCACGGGGCGTCTCTACAGTGGGGGGGCCTTTCCAAACATGTACCGTCTGAACGAGAGGAGATTTCCATGGGGAACGGCACCACCACGACCGTCACCGTCAGCAACCTGAGCACCACCCCGATCTCGTACGCGATCACTTCGGGCACTCCGGGTCAGGACCCGATCGTAGGCTCGTTGCCGGGCCGCAGCTACGGCGTCATCGAGCACGAGTTCTCCCAGAAGATTGCGGTCACGATCGGCGACCAGCAGGTCACCGTCGGACCCAACGGTATGGTCACCTACGTGCCGCCGGGCGTGAGCGGCCTGGTCGGCACCTTCGAGTTCGCGGCTCCGGCTCCTCCGGCCTGAGGGCCTCCAAATCCTCACATCGGGGTAAGAAGCCTGTCAAAAGTGTTCAGGGAAGAGCTCGGACGGTTGGCGAAACCTTTGTGGGTTTCGCCGGGCATTTCTCCCCGCCGGAGGTCCTTAGTGCTGATCTGCTTGAGAAAAGCATGGAGGGCCGCCGTGCGAAGCCAAGAGTTGCCGGTGCGGCTCTAAAGCCTCAACGTGCCCGCCTGGGCGGAGGAGTGGCCGACGGGGAAGGCCCCCCTTCTACTCCGATTTTCTCCGCCAGCCGACCTCGGGGTCTCAATTTTCTACGGATTCAGGTGAGCGTCTATTCTCAGCTCTTGCTTGAAAATGTCCACCACCCTGCGGTCGCTGACCTGCCGCTTGGGCTGCTGATCAGCGCTCCTTCGAACCAGGAGATGAGCGATGAGGACCGGATAAAGCTCTCGGAGTTTCGCCCAGCCCGTGCGAGATGCGCGAACGAGCCATCCTTCGCCAACCTCGTCTTCAGGCGCGAGAGACTTGTAGCCCATCCAGCCGTCTTGCCACCAGAGGCTCTCCACCATGAGCTCACCAGAAGCGTTTTCCCAGCGGAAAAGTCCGTTTGAGGAGAGGGACCAGCCGAGAAGGTGTCCTACCGTTGGGTTCAAGGCGAGAAATCTTCGGCCGGGAGTCTCGTATTTGTCACCGTGGCGCAGGAGGATGGGGCAGGCCGGGTCTGCTTCATAATTCTCGTAGTCCTCTGCCAAGAGGTGACCAGCGTCAATGCAAGCTTGCGAAAGGGGGTCTCGGTTCGCTTCGAAACGCGGAGGCGGCAGCGTGACCGGGAGCAATACCCCCATTCGTGTTTCCTCGGCCTCTTCCCAGTCCAGCCATCGGAGGAGCGTTTCCTCTGCGAGCACAATCCAGTCTTTCTGGGGAGCAAGCTCTGCCTGGACTGCACAAACCGACAGGCTCCCTCGACTTGTCCAATCATTACGGATTCGCGGCTCCGTAACTTCCCGTTTCTGAAGGCGCTCGGCAATGGCGGGAATGCAAGTTGGGTGAAGATCAGGCTGGAAGAGGAGCATCATTGGGTCGGCATTCTTCAGGAGTATTTCCAAGAGTGGGACAAGTTCAGAAGGGAAACGACCCGCATCGAGAAGCTCCGCCGTGGCCAGAGACACTGCCCAGCGGACGCGGCGGGTACGGGGGCGACGGAATGGCATCTTGAGCCCGATCATCTTGAGATTGGGGCCAAGGGCCTCGTCTCGCGCATGAACATCCGCCCCAGCATCTTCCTGTGCCAACTGAGTCACCCGGGTGTAGAGGTTCTCCCTACCAACTCCTGCTTTGTCGGCGATCCAATCGAGCTCTGGGCGAAACGCCTTCACGATTTCGGCAGGGACTTCCGTGGGAGGAAGATTCTCGTGAGGCTCGATGGTCTTTGGATAGAGAGTCTCCTCGCGTTCTGGAAGAACCAATCGGTAGATCTCCGGTAGCTCGCGAAGCGGAGGGGCTAGTGGTGAGGTGCCGAGCCGCTCCAGGATATGGCGAGCTGTCCGCCGTGCTAGGAAGTCCGTGCAGGTTGCAATCTCATGCAGGCTGCCCGAGAAAGGCTTCAAGACTCTCGGCGCCTTCAGGCTTGCAGCTTCCAGGCACGTCAGAAGGCCCCAAGAGGTCGGCATTTTTCCGCAGAACAAGGAAAGGCTGACCGGAAGTTCCTCCGCCAAGTGCTCGCTTTGGTCGAAGAGCAGACGCATCATAATCCTCTGGGCGCCCCAGGAGATCTCGTAGACCGGATGTTCGATCCAGCCGAGAACTAGACGAACCAGAGCGCGCGCCGAGCCGCGTGCGAGAAGAAGATTGGGATTGAGCTGCGGGGGCTCCATCTCGGAGGCGTAGGGGAAAAGAGCATGGATATAGGGTTCGATCGAGGCCCAGATGGCTCGATCGGGTACCGGATCGCTCAGGAAAATTGCGACTCGATGAAACTCCCGTCCCAGTTGCATGAAGTGACTAGTTTCCGGATGGCATAAGTCGTCGACAAAGCTTTGAAGTGCGACCTCCCGGGACTTTGGTGCATCGATGTCCCGTAGAATCGAGAGGGTCTCGACGAATCCCTCTCGATCCTGCCACCAGATCGACCGCCTATAATCAGTGGGCTCCTCAAGGGCGGACCGAGCAGCAAGCCAGGCACCTTGGTGGTTCCCTTGGAGCAGCAGGCGCCGAGCCTGTTGGTTCAGGGCCTTCACTCCATAGCTTTGGCTTTCGTCAATGATTGTAGCATCGGCACGGAGAGGAGTTGGTGACTCGGTATCGACCCGGCTCAAGGCATCGGTAAGGCCAGCTACAATGTCTGTCCACAATAGGCCTGCTTCGCCGATCTCTTCCTGAAGAATCGTCAAGAGCTGCCGGCGCTGAGAAACAAGAGAGCTCCCAAGAACAGCCCGAAGCAGGCCGGTGGCGATATTGTTTGCGTGTTTCTTGTCCGAAGCGAAGAGAGCCCGAGAGACTTCCCTCAGCAGATCGCCGGAATCTCGACGTGCCACGGGCAGGAGCACCTCTTCCAGAATCAAGCGCGAGATGTGAGCGGCGGGCCTTTCGTAGATACCTTTCTTGATCAAGACGACAAGGCCATCGGAGAATTCGATGAGACTTTTGTCAAGAAGCCAGTTGAAGAGTCTCTGGGCGGCGAGAGGCTGCCAGTCCCAGGCAGCATCCACGAGCGTGGGTGAGGTTCGCCAAAGGACTTCCTTGTTGCGAAGATCGGGTAGCGCAGTAGCCAAGAAAGCCAAGCGCCGATCTGCCCGCGCGGGATCGACCTTGTTGACCCGCCGCAACCATTCGATCCAGCTTCGCGTCTGGTGATCCTTCTGATGGACACCGAGAGAACATCTCAGGAGCGTGGACAACGTTGCACGTGCGCGCGGAACATCACCCAGATCCAACCAGGCCTCGACGACTCCCTTCAAGCTCTCAAGGCGGTCGACAACGTTGGCCATGCAGACTGCCTTCTCTTCGCTGCGAGCCAACCAGTCGGTCGCTTTCTCCCGGAATCTTGGTTCCC
Organism: Thermoanaerobaculia bacterium; assembly: GCA_039918595.1. Classification (GTDB taxonomy): domain Bacteria; phylum Acidobacteriota; class Thermoanaerobaculia; order Multivoradales; family UBA5704; genus DATARR01. The sequence goes on along the minus strand of JBDSHF010000084.1, from coordinate 4,902 downwards.
GGCCGAATTCGAGAAGGATCTCTCGCTGGAGCTCGGACGACCAGATGTTCTGAGGATCCGGTCGAGACCATTCGGTTGCAAACGTGTCGAACAGAAGATTGTTGGCAGAATCTCCAACAAGACGAGCCGCTTGGATGAGCCGCCTGAAGAGCCAGGCTCTGTGACCTTCCACGTCATACCATCGATGCAGAGGGGTTGTAGGTCTCTGACTGATGCTTCTGAGAATGCCTTCGGCCTGGCGGCAAAACTCCTCGGAGATCAGAGTCCGCCCTCGCCACGCCTCTGCCCAAAAACAGGCTATGCGATAGAGAGCTCTCTCGAATACCGTGAGACTGTGATCGTCCAGCCTGCTTGGCTCTGGAATAACTTCTCGAGGCTCCTTCGAATGGCCGAAAGTGCACAGCAAACGATAATGACGGAAGCGCAGCTCGACATCTTCTTGAGAAATGTGCGGCTCGGAGCGACGTTCGGACAGCGGCTGCACCTCGACATCTTCCACAAGAGATGCGGCGGCGGCGCGGTCCCCCAGCATCTGCCAGACGGCATCTGCAAGGAAGATCCTCTCAGCAGTCGCTTCGGGGGAGAGCTCTGATGTCCTGACGAGAGGAGCCAGAAAGTTGCGAGCCCTTGCGAGTTCGCCCTTGAGGAAAGCTGTTTCGGAGCTGCGCAGGTGGCCCCAGAACCAGTAAGGCCAGTCAGCCTCGTGTGTAGGATCCCACATCTTCAAGAGGTCTCCCAGCTCCAACCAGCGGTCATCTTGGGCTAGGCGGCGAACGAGGCGGAAGCGAAGATGGTTCCGAAGATCTCGATCAGCATCCGCTGGCTCGTACCTTTCGTCGAGGCTCTCCTCGTGTCGCAGGTTCGCGATCTTCTCGAGAATTTGGGAGATCGGGCGGAACCGCGGAGCGACTTCGACCCAAGCGGTCAGCAGCTTTTGTAGGTCGTTATCGCCTGCATGCTGGATCTTTTGGGGCCCTGCCAGCAGAGCAAGCGGCTCTGCGCGCTCAAAGAGCCTCTGCCCTTCCTCGCGACATCCGGCAGTTGCCAGATCCAGAACAAGCTTGAGAAGCTTGGCGGTCTCCCGAGCCCAGAACACTTGATCTTCCCGCAGAGGCTCTTGCTCCAGCCAGGCGAGGGCAGCTGGCCACTCTCGCAATCGCACCAGCAGGTAGGGAAGGTCCGCGTACTCCTCCGTATTGAAGGCTCTCTCCCCTATCTCGATCCCGCAAAAGAGGAGGCGGGCGAGAGTGGCAGAGTCCTGCGAGGGGATGGTTAACGGCAGAAGACTCTTGAGGTCTTCTCGGATGAAGGCCCAAGGCCGACCGTGGTAGAACTGCTCGCGAACCCGCTCGATCGTAGCAAGCGCCAGGGCCTGATTGGTCTCGCCGGCCTTCAATCGATAGTCGATCTCTCCCCAACTCCGGGACGAGGAGGTGGGCTGCGCTGCGGCAGCTTCTGCGAGCTCTCGAAAAATCTCCTCTTCGGAGCCTAAGGCCGGATCGCGGGTCTGCTGCAGGAGAAAGATCCGGAAACTATTGTGGAAAAAGAACCAGCGGTCTCCGCGTTCTTGGCGGAAGTAGTGAGCGAGCTCTCGGCGCAGCCGGTAGAGAGCTTTGGGTGGAGCCCAGCGCTGCACCCAATTGAGGTCGATAGCACCGCGAATCCGAACGAGGAGAGCCAGGAGGTGGACCAACTCGAAGTCGTCGGCAACCTGCTGCCAGTGCGCGAGATACTGATCGTCGATTCGCTCGTAAAAGGGCTGAACTCCGGTCAGGACTTCGGCAACGGATGCGCCCGAGCTTTGCCGCAGGCGGTTGATGATATAGGACAGGGCCAAGGGGTGACCGGCAGAGAGGCTGAAGATCTCTTCCTCTTCCAGAGCCGTAAGGGCGGGAGAGAGATTAGCCTCGGAGAGAATCCCGAAAACGGCCTCCCGACTCAACGGCTGCAACCGCAGTTGTCTTTCGGGTTGTTGGATCTGCCCTCGTACGTCCACAGGCAACTCTAAAAGGCGGTCGGTTTGAGAGCCGAGAAGAATGTAGACTCCATCCGGCACCCGTTCGGGCAAGTCCCGGAGCAGAGAGCGCTGAGGGTCCTGTTCGCGGGCGATATGGTCGAGCCCGTCGACCAGAAGGAAGGTTTTCCTCCCCATCCTGATCCAATCCTGATGAAGCTCCTCGAGTTGTGTCTGAAGGCGCCTGGCGAGAATCTCCGGATCGCTTGAAAGCAGGCATTCTCGGGGGCCGACACCCTGCCGCTCCAACTCCAGCGTGAGATCATGGAGGAAGGATAATGCCTCCCCACGGAAGCGATTGGCAGGGAAATCGTCCCGCACGAAGGCGTAATAGCGCACGACGCGCTCGGGCCGGTAGCGCAACACCTGAGTTAGCAACGTTGATTTGCCGGAGCCCGGGCTTCCCAGGAGGAGAATGTATCCTCCGGCGAGCCTTGAAAGTGCCTGTTCAAGCGAGTCTACCGAGGCCTCGATGGGCCTGTAGGGGATCTCGGGATCCGGAAATTCGTGGCGATGGTGGAGCTCGAATCGCTGTTCCCAGCCGAGCCGCCGCAAGAGATCGCGGTGAGAGATGGCCACGATAAGACCGGGAGCCGCCACAAGCTCGAAGAAGAGTGCTTGGAGCGCGGCGAGATCATTCTCTTGTTCCCGGGCCACACGTTGCTCAATGGCCGAGCCAGCATCTCCAAAAGAGGGAAGCCTGTAGCTGAAATCAAGCCGGCAGGCGCGAACGAAAACCTCGAATTCAGACTCGTCAAGACCGCTCGCTTGCACCAGGAGATGCCGAGCCTCCTGCCAATGGTCGGCCACCTGGAAGCCCCGGCCATCGCTCCAGGGATTCCAAACCGCCTCCAGGAAGGCTGCAAAATGACCAGGAAGACCGGGTGGAGTCGTCTTGGCGACCTTGTCGTCTCGGGAGGGATGATTGTTGGTCAGAAGGTGGACGATGACCCGGCGCTGGGGGTTATTCTCCTGAAGACGACGCCAGCCCTGGGCCAGTTGGGAGACCAAGGAGCGTTCCTGAGTAGTGAATTGGATGAGGTTTTTGAAGGTGAATGCACCCGGATACGAGCTCCACTTGATCTGGTAGGCATCAAGCCTCCCGGGCATCAGAAACTGGAAGTCATCGACCTGCTCGGCGGATGGGTCAGCGATGCGGACCTCTTCCAGGAGACCTTGGGCCAGCGCACGATAGGTAAGGAGGGCTTGAACACGGTATTGCGACCAGAAGCCGCTGCCAGCGCGTCGCTCACCCAGGGCCGGAGGGAGGGGGGCACGTTCTTTCATGCGCGATTGACCAGTGCTAAGGGGCGGTCTATAGCGGCTCCCCAATGGTTCCAGCTCATGATAGACAGTGTAGCAGCCGGAAAGAGTGTCACCCAAATCTGGAGAATCCTTGCCCAGAGCCCGCTCCTCAACCAGTTTATGCGTCCTTCGGGCTTATTGGGGTATGTGTACTGAGCGCCTATGGGGTGGCACTTTTTGGGGCTTGGCGCCTGGGCTCGATCAGGCCGTAAAGGGTAGACTCCCTCCGTTCCCGCTGGACCCCTTGATTCCGATAGTGTACGGTTACGTACGTTGGGTGCTTCTCTCGGCACCCAGTAACGTGCTCTTGGTCGTTAACCAATTCAAAAGATGGAGACGCCAATGCGGAAAAGCCAGAAAAAACTGATCCTCAACAGAGAAACTTTAAGGAACTTGGGCGACCCACAGCTTTCTAAGATTGCTGGAGGATATCCCCCTTCCACCAATTCGAATTGCGACGCGTGCGGTGGTGGAGGCGGGGGTACGCTTAGCTGTGACACCTCTTGCTGCCCTTGGAACAGTGGCTGCAGCGAATGTTACACGTGTCCTTACCTGTGTGTGGGATGATAATCGGCGAAGGTTCAACAGAGGCTGATTCCTCTCGCAGCAAGGATTGACCCAAAACAGGTAAACCTGCTGAGGCTGACGCTGGAGAAGTAGCCAGGTGAAAGATCAGCGCACATTGTCTGGGTCGTCTCTACGGTACGTCGAGGCCTGGCCAAGAGAGAGGTTACGGCGGTGTTGGAGGACTTGCGTCTTGTGAGGTCCCCGTAACCTCCACTCATCGCCACCGCAACACCGTTCCGTAGAGACGCTCCCAGACGCGTTACGACACCCCGCGCAGGCCACGGGGACGGCGGGGCGTCTCCGTAGCGGAAATGCCGCCGCGATATCCTCCGGCCTCCGAGGTCACGAATGCCCGCGACGAAATGTGTGGGCGTCAACCCCAGGCTACATGCCTGGGCTCCTTTGGAACCCCTCCTGAATCCCGCAGGCCGGAGCCCCTACTGCGTGCAGACCGGCCGCTTGCACGCAGGCGATGCCGTGGGACTCGAAGGCGTCCCAGATCCGCTCTCGGGCGCTCTGTCCCGCGCACCGTAAGGCTGTGCTAGCATCTGATGCATGCGCACCACCCTCGATATCGCAGACGATGTACTGATGGCGGTCAAGGAGAGGGCGCGACGGCAGAAGCGCAGCGCCGGAGATCTCCTATCGGAGCTCGCCAGGGAGGCGCTAACCCACCGGTATAGGGAGGACTCCGAAGCCAAGAAGCCGAAGAGCTTCTATGGCTTCGAACCACTGCCCTCGCGTGGGGTGGCGGTCTCCAACGAGCTGATCGACAAGCTCCGGGAGGAAGACCCAGAGTGATGCGGTCGCTCCTCGACATCAACGTGCTCCTCGCCCTGCTGGATGCGGACCATGTCGACCATCCGCGAGCCCAAGAGTGGATCTCAGGGGAGATCCAGCACGGGTGGGCATCCTGCGCCTTGACGCAAAACGGATTCGTCCGCATCATCAGCCAGCCCAGGTATCCGAGCCCGGTTTCGCCTTTCGAGGCCGTCGAGCTGCTGCGCCGGGCGACC
>JBDSHF010000083.1:0-6042 GCA_039918595.1 Thermoanaerobaculia bacterium | reverse complement strand
CGATCTGCGGCTTCGACGGCATCCAGCTCAAGGTGGGTCCGGAGAGCGCGGGAGCCTGGCCCGGCCCCGCCTGCTACGGCGCGGGGGGGCCGCTGACGCTGACCGACGTCAACCTGATCCTCGGCCGTCTCGACCCGGATCGCTTCGAGATCCCCCTGAATACGGCGGCGGCGGGGCAGGCTCTCGACAAGCTCCGTACGCGGATGGGAGCGCTCGATCCCGGTCCCGAGGCGATCCTCGCCGGTCTGCTCGACATCGCCAACGAGCGCATGGCCGAGGCGATCCGTTCGATCTCGCTACGCCGGGGGTACGATCCGGCCGGCCACGCGCTGGTAGCCTTCGGCGGCGCCGGGGCCCAGCACGCCTGCGCCGTGGCCGAGTTGCTGGGGATTGGCAATGTCCTGGTGCCGGCGGACGCCGGCCTCCTCTCGGCGCTGGGGTTGGGAGCGGCGGTCGTCGAGCGCTTCGCCCAGCGGCAGGTGCTCGAGCCGCTGGACCGGGTGAAGGGAGAGCGGATCGCCGGCTGGCTCGATGAATTGGGCCGGGAAGCTGTCGCGGCGGTCCTCGTGGAGGGGATCGCGGCCGGGGAGATCGCCGTCCGGAGACGGCTCCTGAACCTGCGTTTCGCCGGCCAGGAGGCGACGCTCGCAATCGATTACGGTGAGGGCGACGCGATCGAGCCTGCCTTTGACGTGGCCTACCGGGAGATCTACGGCTACGCCCCCGAAGGGCGGGCGGTCGAGCTGGAGTCGATCCGCGTAGTCGCCTCCTCCCGGTCTTCCGGGGATGACGACGCCCGGGTTCCCGATCCGGAACCGTCCGAGGCCGCTCCCGCCGGAGTCCGACGTTGCTGGACCGGCGCTTGGCGGGAGATCCCATTCTTCGACCGCTCCCTTTTGATCCCCGGAGCCGCCTTCGCCGGTCCCGCGCTCGTCTTCGAAAGCCACAGTGCCACCCTGGTCGCGGAAAGATGGCAGGGCCGGGTGGACGGGGGGGGAAACCTGTCCCTGAAGCGTGGAGTAGAGTGAGGCCATGGATCTGGATCTGACCGGCCGCCGCCGCGACGACCCCACCCCTGAATACGAACGCCGGCTCCTCCCCGTGATCCGGATCTGCCGGGCTCTCGGCGGGACGGTCGTGCTGTTCGGCATCCTGAGCTGGACGCTGACCCGCGAGGCCGGAGGCGGGCTGCCGCCGGCGGTGCCGCTCGCGCTGTCGCTTCTGGCGGCGGTGATGATCCTGCTCTCCTCGCGCTTCCGCTCCTCGGTGCTGAAGCGGGCCTTCCCCCGTTCGGCGGAGCTGCGGCCGAGCCCCGATACGGTGCTCGCCGCCTACGGCAAGGCGACGCTGATCAGCTTCGCGGTCCTCGAGGTCGCCGCGCTGCTCGGGCTGGTCGTCTCGATGACCTCCGGATCGGCCTACTTCGGGATCGTCCTTTGTGTCGCCACTCTGTTCGCCATGCTCACCCGCTGGCCCCGCGCCGCCGAGGTCGACCGGCTCCTGCGAGGCCGCGCGGCGCTGTGATCTTTTCCCTCGTCGCCGTGGGTCTGGCGCTCCTGGTCGCCGCCCCGGCCGTCAAAAGAGCGATTTTCAAGCGGGCTGACGCCGAGGGATTCGACGGCAATCCGGAGAAGCGGTGTGCCGCCTGGCAGAAGGCCACCATCGTGGCCTTCGCGCTGCGGGAAGCCGGAGGCCTGATTGGTCTCGTGCTGACCGCGATCACCGGCAGCCCCGGGTGGATCTGGGGCCTTGGAAGCGCCGCATTGATCGCCATGGCCTTGGACTGGCCGAAGCGGGAAACCTGGGCGTCTGATCAGACTCCAGGGCCGAAGTAGAAGTGATTGGCCTGAGCATCCACGGCGAAGCGGATCGAATCGAGCAGGCCGGAGTAGCCGAGGAAGGTGCGGCCGTCGGGCCAGTCGGAGCAGATGAAGAAGGTGCCTTGAGTCTCAAAGGAAGCGCCCTCATCCGCCAGGAAACGGATAGGGACCTTGACAAGTTTTCCCGCTTTTCTACCGAACCGTGTTTCAAGAAGAGTCGAAAACCCCTCCGCCTTGGTCAGCCCTAGAAGGTTGGCGACTTTCGGATCCAGCACGGACCATGCGGCTCCCGTATCGAGCTGGGCGATCACGGCCGAGTCCAGATCGCCGACGAGCAGTCGGACGAAAATCTTAGCGGACAGTTCCGGGGCCTCTTTACTGTGGTCCGAGAACGTCGAACGGCCCTGCGCGAAAGCAACTCCTTCGAGCGTTAGCATCGGAGATGGGCTTACTCGATGTAGAGCATCAAGGGACGCCTGTTCAGCGTCATAGCCTTCACGGCGGCATGGACTTCCTGGATTTCCGCGGAATGCGCCAGCAGGCGATCTTCAGCCAGTGCGACCCACTGCCCTCGATAGTCTTGGCTATGAGTCTTCAACCATTGAAACTCAGGCGTGCGATCGGGCTCGCGCTCGTCGACGAATCGCAAGAACTTCGCCGGACCCAGCACACTCTGCAAGATGGGAAAATCCTTCTCCTGCTCTCCCCGTTCCAGAGCTTCGGCCAGCAGCTTGCGAGCGCCCTGCACGTGATCCTGCTCGATGAGCTCGCGGATCCGCTCCGTGTAGGATCGGGTCTCTTCTTCCTGGGGCTTCCTGAGCGCTTTCGCCATGGCTTCGTCCTTGGTTCCTATGATACTCCAGGACCCTGACGGCGCGTCACTCCGCAGAAAATCGCGTCAGGAGATGCCTGCGGCCGGCACCAGCACGGTCCCCTTCCTCTTTCCATCCTCTCCGTAGCGGGCGGCGATCCGCTCTCCCGCCTTGCGGCCGGTCCCCTGGCGGGCGACGGCGACGATCGAGCCTCCGAAACCTCCGCCGGTGATGCGGGCGCCGAAGACGTCCGGCTCCTCGCTCGCCAGCTCGACGAGGCGGTCGATCTCGGGGATCGAGACCTCGAAGTCGTCGCGCAGCGAGTCGTGCGAGGCGTAGAGGAGCTTTCCCAGGCGCGGCAGGTCTCTTTCGCGCAGGGCGGACACGGCGGAGCGGACGCGGGCGTTTTCCGTGATGACGTGCCGTGCCCGGTTGTCGAGCGGATCGGGAAGCGAAGGGAGGCGCCAGAGATCCTGCGGGCTCAGATCGCGGAGCTGGTGGACGCCCAGCAGCTCCGCCGCGCGCTCGCACTCCTTCCGCCGCGTGCGGTACTCGCCCGCGGAGTGGCTGTGCGAGATCCCGGAATCGATCACCACCAGCTCGGCCTCCGCCGGCAGCGGAATCTTCTCGTATTGCAGACTCCGGGTGTCGAGATACAGGGCGGTCTTCTCGTCGGCGAGGCTCGAGGCCATCTGATCCATGACGCCGACCGGCGCGCCCACGAAATCATTCTCGGCCTTCTGGCCGGCGAGGGCGAGCTTCACGTCGTCGAGCTCCAGCTTGAACGCCTCGCGCAGGGCGCGCAGCAGCGACACCTCCAGCGCCGCGCTCGACGACAGCCCGCCCCCCAGCGGCACGTCGGACTCGATCCGCAGATCAAATCCCCGCAGCTTGTGCCCGGTGAGCCGCAGCACCTCCGTGACCCCCTGCACGTAGTCGAGCCAGCCGTGACCGGGCTCCTCGTCACCGATCCGGTACTGCAGGATCTCGGGCTCCTGCACGCTGGCGCTCCAGGCGCGGACCCGCGGCTCGGAGCGGGTGGCAAGCTCCACCCGCGTCCGCTGCGGAATCGCGAGCGGCAGCACGAAGCCGCCGCTGTAATCCGTATGCTCGCCGATCAGGTTGACCCGTCCGGGAGCGTCGGCCCGGATCTCCGGCTCGCGGCCGAAGAGGTCGGAAAAGGTTTTAGTCAAGTTTCACCTCCACCGCTTGCAGCTCCTTGACCTTCTCCTCGGGCAGCGTATCCGCGGTGAACACGCCGGCGCCGATCTCGCTGCCGGCCAGGTACTTGAGCCGGCCCGGCATGCGATAGGCGGGGTAGAGCTCGATGTGCAGGTGCGCCTCCGGGTGCGGCTCGCCATCCGTGGGCGCCTGGTGGAAGACCATGATGTATGGAAAGGGTTTTCCCCAGAGCTGATCGTATTTCAGCAGCACCGTTTTGAGCGCCCGCGCGAAGTCGGCCCGCTCGGCGGCGTCGAGATCGGCCACCGAGCCGGCGGGCCGGCGCGGCGCGATCCAGACCTCGTAGGAGTAGCGCGCGAAGGCCGGCATCCAGGCGACCGCCCGCTCGCCGGTGTAGAGCAGCCGCCGGCCATCCTCCAATTCCTTGCGAATCAGATCGTCCAGCAGGCCGCTGCCGTGCTCCTCCAGGTGAGCGCGCTGCATCTCCAGCTCCCGTGCCGGAACGGGCGGGATGAACGGATAGGCGTAGATCTGCCCGTGCGGATGATGGAGCGTCACCCCCACCTCGACGCCGCGGTTCTCGAACGGCATCACGTAATCGATGTCCTCGCGCTGGCCCAGCTCGCGGTAGCGGTCCGCCCAGACCTCCAGGAGCAGCTCCAGGTGCCAGAGCGGCAGCGCGCCGAGGGATGAATTCGGGTCCTGCGTGAAGACCACGACCTCGCACGCCCCCTTGCCCGGCCGGGTGGGGACGATCGACGGCGGCGCCGGCTCCTCGGCCCGTCCGGTCAGGGTGGGGAAGCGGTTCTCGAAGACGGCCACCTCATAGTCGCCCGGCGGCAGCTCGGTCGGATGCGAAAAATCCGTCGTCGGTGCCAGTGGGTTGTACTCGGGAGGCGGCAGAAAGGTGCGGTTCTGGCGATGGCTGGCGTAGGCCACCCACTCGCCGCGCAGGGGGTGCCAGCGCAGATGCGTCTTCGAGCCGGGAGGATCGGTCCCCGGGCTGGTCGCCTCGATGTCGCCGGCGATCGGGGTCCGCGAGTAGAGGATCAGTTGCCGGCCGTCGGGCTTGATCAGGGCTCTTTTTTCCAATCGACTTTCCATCCCGCGGCCTCTCACTCGTCCGGAGCGTGGGGGTCGTGGCGGGTGCCGGCGCCGCCGATCCCGATCGCCATCGGGTTCACCCGGCCCGGCGACTCCACCCCGCGCGTCGCGGCGGACATCTCCTCCAGGGAGAATTTTGGGGTGCGGTCGGCCCGCAGCAGGCCATTGGCCTCCTGGTAGGTGTCGGCGAACTGCGTGTAGCAGAAGCCGGAGAAGAGGGCGAGCGAGTTCACCGCGTCGAGCAGCATGCGATAGCGCGCGGCGAGATCTTCCTCGCTCTGGGCGCGCGAGTACCCCCAGGTCCCCTTCTCCTTGGATTCGGTGATGCCGCCGAACTCGGTAAGGATGACGGGCAGGGTGCCGCTCGCGTGCTCCTCGAGCACCAGCAGCCGGCCGCCGGGGCGCTCCTGCTTGAGCAGCCGCGGCAGGACGTCCTCCGCCTGGTAGCGCTTTTTGATCTGCTCCGGTTTCGCGTCATAGTCGTGGATGCCGATGATGTCGGTCGCGATGCTCTCCCAGCCGTCGTTGCCGATCACCGGCCGCGTCGGATCGAGCGTCTTGGTGAGGTGATAGAGCGCGCGCACCCAGTTGCGCTCCGCCTGGTTGTCCGGCAGGTTCGGCACCCCCCAGGACTCGTTGAAGGGGACCCAGGCGATGATGCACGGGTGGCTCAGATCGCGGCGCACCGCCTCCATCCATTCGCGGGTCAGCCGCTGGATCGAGCGCTTGGTGAAGCGGTAGGCGCTCGGCATCTCCTCCCAGACCAGCAGCCCCAGCCGGTCGGCCCAGTAGAGATAGCGCGGGTCCTCGATCTTCTGGTGCTTGCGCACGCCGTTGAAGCCCATCTGCTTGGTCAGCTTGACGTCTTCCTGCAGCGCGGCGTCGTTCGGCGGGGTGAGGCCGGTCTCCGGCCAGTACCCCTGGTCGAGCACCATGCGCAGGTAGTAGGGGCGGCCGTTGAGCACCAGGCGGTTCCCCTGCAAGGCGATCGAGCGCAGGGCCGTGTAGCTGCGGACCTCGTCGAGCTGCTCCTCGCGCCCGGCCCAGAGATGCAGGTGGGCCTCGATGATGGTCGGCTTCTCGGGGCTCCAGAGCAGCTCGTTGCGGAAGTCGTCGATCCCCGG
>JBDSHF010000082.1:0-16856 GCA_039918595.1 Thermoanaerobaculia bacterium | reverse complement strand
AAAACCCGCGAAGGGCGATAGAGTCCCCCTCCGTGCGCAAAATCACACTGATCACCACCGGCGGGACGATCGAGAAGACCTACGACGAGCACACGGGGGAGCTGGCCAACCGGCACTCCCTGGTGCGGCGGATGCTCTCCGAGTTGCGGCTGGAGGAGACCGAGGTCAGCGTTTTCGAGCTGATGAGCAAGGACAGCCAGCTCATGACCGACGCGGACCGCGTCCGCATCCTGGAAGCCGTGCGGGCGACCGGCGCGTGCGAAGCGGGAGCCACGGCCGGCATCGTCCTGCTGCATGGGACGGACACCCTCGCCCTCACCGGCAAGTACCTCTACGACAACCTGCAAGAGCCGCGCGTTCCCATCGTCCTCACCGGCGCCATGCGGCCGTTCGAGATGAAGCAGTCCGACGCCCTCCAGAACCTGACAGAGGCGATCTTCGCGGCCGGCACCCTGCCCCCCGCGATCTACTGCGTAGCCCACGGCCGGGTGCTGCCGTTCCCCGGCGTCCGCAAGGACACCGAGCGCGGCACGTTCGTGAAGGACTGACCAGAGGCCAGCCAAGGAGATCGAATGCCGAACGACATCAAGGGGTTCCGCGAGTACCGCCAGCGGATGAACGACCGCATCACCGAAGCCGATCATCTCGGCATCAAGCGCTTCTTCAACCTGGATACCGCGGCCTACCGCGACGGCGCCCTCGACGGCAAGACCAAGGAGCTGCTCGGCCTGGTCGCCTCGGCCGTGCTGCGCTGCAACGACTGCATCGACTATCACCTCGACCAGTGCGTCGAGGTGGGGTGGAGCAATGACGAGCTCTACGACGCCCTGAACGTGGCCCTGGTGGTGGGCGGCAGCATCGTCATCCCCCACCTGCGGCACGCCTTCGAGACCATCGACCAGCTCCGGGAGGAGAAGACGGAGTAGAGCGTTTTCAGGGCGGGTCCAGGAACAGGTCCGGGAAGAGGGGGTGCCCCGGGGCCACCGCGTACGGCTCGAAGTCGGTGACGCCGGCCTGCCGCAGCACCTCGTCGTCGATGTAGAAGTTGCCGGTGTGGGCGCGGCTGTCGCGGGTGAGGATCACGTGGGCGGCGTCGGCCATGATCTCCGGCTTGCGGCAGCTCTCGGGTGGGGTGAGGCCGCCCAGCATGGCAAGGGCGGCGGTGAGGATCACCGTCCGCGGCCAGAGGGCGTTGACGGCGATGCCGTCGGCTTTGAATTCCTCCGCCATCCCCAGTACGCAGAGGCTCATCCCGTACTTCGCCATGGTGTAGGCGACGTGGTGCTCGAACCACTTGGGATCCAGGTTGAGCGGCGGCGAGAGGTTGAGGATGTGCGGGTTCGCCGCCTTCCTGAGATGGGGGATGCACGCCTGCGAGCAGGCGAAGGTGCCGCGGGTGTTGACCCCCATCATCAGATCGAAGCGCTTCAGCGGCGTCTCCAGGGTGCCGGTCAGGCTGATGGCGCTGGCGTTGTTGATCAGGATGTCGATGCCGCCGAAGGTCGCGACCGTCCGCTCGACCGCCGCCTGGATCTGCCCCTCGTCCCGGATGTCCACCTGCAGCGGGAGGGCGCGGCCGCCCGCCGCCTCGATCTCCGCGGCCGCCGAATGGATGGTCCCCGGCAGCTTCGGATGAGGCTCGGCCGTCTTGGCCGCGATGGCGACGTTGGCGCCGTCGGCGGCGGCGCGCAACGCGATCGCCTTGCCGATGCCGCGGCTGCCGCCCGTTATAAAGAGGGTCTTGCCGAAGAGGGTTTTGCCCTTGAGGTCAGCCACGGTTTAGCACCTTGGCCGAGTATTCCGCGATGTGATCGTAGGCCTCCTCCAGCAGCTCCTCCTGCGGCAGGAAGACGATCCGCACGTGATTGAAATCGTCCTGGCCGAAGCCGGAGCCGTGGACCAGGACGACGCCGTGCTGGAGGATCAGGTCGCGCACCAGCTCCACGTCGGTGAGGCTCCCCAGGTCAAACCGCGGGAAGGCGTAGAAGGCGCCCAGCGGCGGCACGCAGCTCCAGCCGGGGATGGCGTTGAGCCGCCGTACGGTGAGGTCCCGGCGGCGGCGCAGCTTGGCGCTCACCTCCGCGAGATGGGTGTTGGGCCCTTCGAGCGCCGGTTCGATCGCCCACTGCGCGGGGTGGCTGGGGCTGACCCGTGCGCGCACCAGCCGGCCCATGGCGTCGGCGAGCGGCGCCAGCACCTCCCGCGGGCCGGAGAGGATGGCCCAGCCGATCCGCAAACCGGGCGCCAGCCAGACCTTGGAGAGGCCGCTGAAGGTGACCATCGGTATGTCGTCCCGCAGCGAGGCGGTGGCCACGAAGCTCGTCTCCGGATCGATCAGCATGCGGTCGTAGATCTCGTCGGAGAGCACCAGGAGCTGGTGCCGCGCCGCGATCTCCAGCACCCTCTCCAGGGTGGCGCGGCCGGTCACCGAGCCCGTTGGATTGTTGGGGTTGATCAGCACCAGGGCGCGGGTGCCGGCGTCCACCAGCCGCTCGATATGGTCCGGGTCCGGCTGCCAGCCGTTCGACTCGTCGAGGTTGTAGTAGAGGGCCCGGCCGCTGATCTTGGCGAGGACGGCGGAGTAGAGCGGATAGCCCGGGCTGGGCAGGAGCACGGCCTCGCCGGCCTCGAGGATCGAGGTGAGGACCATCTCGATCGGCTCGGAGGCGCCGTGGCCGATGAAAATATCGTGGACCGAGCGGATGCCCTTCTGCTCCTCGGCGTCGCGGCGGATGGCCGCCAGGGCTTCCGGGATCCCCTCGGAGGCGGAGTAGGACGTCTTGTTGTCGCGCAGGGCCTTGACCACGGCTTCGATGACGACCTCCGGCGTGCGGAAGTCGAACTGGCAGGGGTCGCCGATGTTCAGGCCGATGATCTTCCTGCCCATGGCCTCGGCCTGGCGGGCGAGGACGACGACGTCGCGGACGGCATAGTGGATGTCGTCGATGCGCCGCGCCGTGCGGATGGGAGCGTAGGAGGTCGTGGTGGCGTTCATATCGCTTTTTATAGGGTCAACTATAGGGCCGACGTTCCGGGCGGTACCAGCTCGTCGATGATCCGGGCGTCCTCGTCGGTGATCCGCACGTCCAAGGACCGCAGGCTGTCCTCCAGTTGCTCCATGGTGCGCGGGCCGATGATCGCCGAGGTCACCGCCGGATGGCGGAGCGCCCAGGCGTTGGCGAGGCGGGCGAGGGGGACCCCCTTGGCCTCCGCCAGCGGCAGCAGCTTCTCGACGATGTCGAGCCGGCGCTGGAACTTGGGGTTTTCGATGTCGCCGATCCACTTCTCGGCGCGCTGGCTGTCCTTGGGGTTGGCGGCGTCGCGGCGGTACTTGCCCGAGAGCCAGCCGCCTTCGAGCGGGCTCCAGACGATGTTGGCGAGGCCGAGCTTGAGCGACATCGGGAAGTGCTCGGCCTCCATCGTCCGCCGCAGAATGCTGTACGGCGGCTGCAGCGAGACGAAGCGCTCCCAGCCGTGCCGCTCGCTGACCCAGAAAGTCTCGACGATCTCCCAGGCCGCGAAGCGCTTCTCCCACAGGGCCGACCCCTCGTAGTGGTTGGTCGACAGGCCTAGGTAGCGCACCTTCCCCTGGCGCACGAGATCGCTGAGGGTCGACAGCGTCTCCTCGATCGGCGTCGTCGGGTCCGGACGGTGGATCTGATAGAGGTCGATGACGTCGGTGCCGAGGCGGCGCAGGCTGTTCTCGAGCTGCTCCTGGATCGCCTTGCGCGACAGCCCGCGCTGGTTGGGGCCCGGTCCCACCGGCGCCCAGACCTTGGTGGCGAGCACGGTCCCCTCGCGCCGGTCCTTCAGCGCCTTGCCGACGATCACCTCCGACTCCCCCTCGGAGTAGCCGTTGGCGGTGTCCACGAAATTGATCCCGGCGTCCAGCGCCCGGTGAATGATGCGGATGGAGTCCTCGTGGTCCGGGTTGCCCCAGCTCCCGAACATCATCGCGCCCAGGCAGAGAGGGGAGACCTTCAGGCCGCTCTTGCCGAGATTCCGGTATTCCACGTTGCATCCCCCGTTCGAAACGACGACCCACGTAGCGTCAAGACGCTATCACGGGGCGTCGTTGCCGCGCCCCCGCCCGGCCCCTCACTCCCCCAACCCCCTCTCTCCCACCGCACTCCCCCCGACCGGGAGAGAGGGGGCTAAAAGGCTGTTTTTTCGGCTGTTCTTCTTTGGCTAACTTCTCCCTCTTCTCCCGGTGAGGGAGGTGGGAGGGGACGGGAGAAGAGGGCCGGGGTGATGAGGGCCCTACGCCGAGCTCCACAACTGCTCGACCTGCTCGACCCGCGCGCCGAGATCATCGTGCAGCACGAAGTCGCGGCAGTCGGCGGCGGGCAGGGGGCGGCTGAAGAGGTAGCCCTGGAACTTGTCGCAGCCGAGCCCCTGGAGCCAGCGCCACTGCTCCAGATTCTCGACCCCCTCGGCGATCACGCTGATCTCCAGGCTGACAGCCAGCGCGATCACCACCGCGGCGACCTCCTCGCTGCCGCGGGCATGGCCGATGGCGTGGACGAAGGAGCGGTCGACTTTCAGGGTGTCGATCGGGAAGGTGGTGAGGTAGGAGAGCGAGGAGTAGCCGGTGCCGAAATCGTCGATGGCGATCTTGACGCCGAGCGCCTTCAGGCCGCGCAGCACCGCGAGCGTCGCCTCGGCGTTCTGCATCGCCAGGGTCTCGGTGATCTCCAGCACCAGCGCGGACGGCGGGAAGCGGGTCTCGGCCAGCACGTCCTCGATGCGCTTCAGGAGGTCCGGCTGCTGGAAGGAGCGCGGCGACAGGTTGACCGCCAGTTGCAGGTCCGGAGCCCCCTCGCGGCGCCAGACCTCGACCTCGCGGCAGGCGGTGCGCAGCACCCAGAGGTCGAGCACGTTGGCGAGGCCGCAGGCCTCGGCGAGCCAGAGGAAATCGCCCGGCGTCATCAGGCCTCGCGTGGGGTGGTGCCAGCGCAGCAGGGCCTCGACCCCCTCGACGGCACGCCGGCTGGAGTCGAGCACCGGTTGATAGAAGAGGGTAAGGCCCCCCTGGCTCCGGCTGAGCTCCCGCCGCAGGTCGGCCTCCAGCGAGAGCTGCTCCAGGCTGTGGGAGTCCATGCCCGGGACATAGATCTGATAGCCGTCCCGGCTCGTCTGCTTGGTGCGGTACATCGCGATCTCGGCGCGCTTGAGCAGAGTCTCGGCGTCGGTGCCGTCCTCCGGATAGCGGCTGATGCCGAGGCTGGCGGTCAGATAGACCTCGCGCTCCTGGAGGGCGAAGGGGAGCCGGGTGACGCTCAGCAGCTTTTCGGCCACCCGCACCACGGCCACCTCGTTCTCGACGGCGGGGAGGAGGATGACGAACTCGTCCGCCGCGACCCTCGCGACCAAGTCCGTGCCGCGGAGGTTGGTCCGCAGCCGCTCCGCGAAGCCCTTCAACAGCTCGTCGCCGTGGCGGTTGCCCATCGACTCGTTGACCACCTTGAAGCGGTCGAGGTCGAGGAAGAAGACGGCGAGCCGCTCCCGCCGCGCCTCGGCTTCGGCGAGCGCTTTCCTCAAGAGCTTGGGCAGCAGGCTGCGGTTGGGCAGGCTGGTCAGCGGGTCGTGGTAGGCCAGGTGCTCGATCTTGTCCGAGGCGGCGAGGACCCCCTGGCGCTCGTCCTCGAGCAGCCAGGTCACCATGCCGATCCCGATCAACGACTGGAACAGGAAGTCGAACGGTCCGAGATAGGCCGCGTAGTCCATCGAGCCGAGGCGCGTGATCCGCGTCACCACGACGATCAGGTAATGGAGCTGATGCAGCCCGAAGAGCAGGAAGGCGCTCGCCACCAGGAGGCGCCCGACCCCCGAGCGGCGGGCCTGACTGCGCCAGATTCCCCAGGCCGCGACGAGGAAGGCGACCGCGAGGAGAAGCGCGCGCAGGCCGACCCGCACCAGGAAGCGGACCTCGGAGGGGGCGTACAGGGTCAGCGTCACGGAGCCGACGGCCAGCACCAGCAGGAGCGTCAGGGTGGCGCGCTGGAAAGGGTGGGACAGCGGCCTCTCCGTGGTCGCCTCGAAAGTGCCGAAGAGCAGCCAGCCGACCTGCCAGTAGCCGGCGGTGATCGAGAGCAGCGAGGCCGCCAGGCGGGCCGGCGCGTCCGCCGGCATCTGCGGCGCCAGGTACTGCGAGACCGCCCCGGTGAGCAGCCAGACACAGAACGCCCACCAGCTCCACGCCCACGTCAGCAGATAGTGCCGCTGATAGAGGCGATGGAACCCCACCAGGACCATCGCCAGAATGACGGCACCCATGGCCTGTGCGACGTTGCTTGTGAAAATCACAAGCGCCGAATTGATCATGTTCACCTATCTTATGACATCAACCCCCCTAAAAGGACCAGCTTCGGCTCCTTGTGAGAAAGGACTGTGAGGGGAAGGGGCCTTACGCCCGGGATTGAAATCCCGGGCTACCCACGGCCGTCCCATCCGGGACTCCCACCAACCCATTTCCTGCAGAGCCCCGGGAGGGGCGACTGTCGGTAGCCCGGGATTTCAATCCCGGGTGGCGAGGCTACGGACCCCCTCCTGCCGGCTACCGCGCCAGAAACCACCCGGCGCCGGCCAGCGCGGCCAGCACCAGCAGCACGAGGCCGACGTAGAGGAGAACGGGGCGCTTGCCGGTCCCGGAATCGCCGCCGCCCAGGAGGCGCGAGCCGGCCTGGGAGATGCCGCGGATCTCGGCCAGCGTGCGCAGCCGCAACGTCTCCTCCAGACGCTCGAGCGCGGCGAGCAGGTCACCGGCGCTGGCGTAGCGCTCGTCCGGCCGGCGGGCCAGGCAGCGCAGCACCACGACGTCGATCTCCGGCGACAGTGCCGGGTCGAGCTGGCTCGGCAGGGCGAATTTGGGCCCCGGCGCCCGGCCGGTCAGCATCTCGTGGAAGATCACCCCGGCGGAGTAGAGGTCGGCGCGGGCGTCCACCGACCCTGAGCCGTCCACCGTCTCGGGCGCGAGATAGTAGAGCGCTCCCAGCCGGATCTCCCCCGTGCCCAGGGTGGCGGTGAGGCTCTGCGCCATCGTCTCGAAACCGGTCGCCCCCAGGTCCGTCACCTTGACGGTCGAGAAATCCGGGGAGACCAGGACGTTGCGCGGCGTCAGGCTGCGGTGGAGGAGCCCGTGCTGGTGCCCCTGGGCCAGTCCCCGGCAGATCCCGCGCATTACCATGAACGCCTCGGAGAGCGACGGCCGCCCCTGCTTGAGGCGGCGGTCGAGCGAGGTCCCCGGGACCAGATCCATCACCAGGTAGAGCCGGTCCCCCTCCTGGCCGGTGTCGAGGATGTGCACGAGATTGGGATGGCGGGAGACCGGGCCGACCGCCCGCAGCTCGAGATGGAAACGCTCCACCGCGGCCGGGTTCCCGCTCAGGCGGGCCGGGAAGAGCTTGATCGCCACCTGCCGCCCCTCCGGAGCCACGGCCGAATAGACCGCCGACTGCCCGGCCTTGCCGAGCAGCTCGCGGACGCGGTAGGGGCCGATGCTTTCTTTCATGTCTCAAAAATAATAACCGTGTCGCCCACCGCGATGCGATCGAACGGCCGCAGGACCGCGCGCTCGGCCGGCTTGCCGTTGACCCGGGTGCCGCCGCTGCTGACGTCGGTCATCACCCAGGCGCCATTTTCCCAGGCGAGGCGCAGGTGCTCCTTGCTGGTGTTGGGATCGCTCAACGGCAGCGCGCAGGCCCGCGAGCGGCCCACGGTCACCGGCGCGCTCCGGTCGAGCGTCAGCGAGCGGCCGCGCTCCGGCCCCTCGGCCACGTACAGCCGTGCCGGCCAGACCCCGTCGTCCACCCCGTCCGTCTCCGGCCGCGGGCGCGCCGGACGGGCGAGCTCCAGCCGCTGAATGGGGTAGGGGATGACGATCCCCTCCTTGCGAAACTCCTCCCAGATGCGCCCCCGCAGGTCGCTCGCGATCTGGTGCGCCTGGGCGATGTCGTCGGTCCAGACCCGCAATTCGTAGAGGATCGAGCTCGGCTCGAAGGCGGCGATCAGGACGTCGGGCGCCGGCGTGTCGAGCACCCCCGGCACGCCGGCCGCGCAGTCGAGCAGGACGCGGTGCACGCGGTAGGGGGGCTCGTCGTAGGACGCCCCCACCCTGATCTTCTCGCGGTGCACGGGGTGCGGGTAGTAATAGTTGAGCACCCGCTCCTCGGCCATCTTGCCGTTGGGGATCACCAGGTTGTCGTTGTCGCGCGTCCGCAGGTGGGTGGTGCGCCAGGTGATCGCGACCACCCGCCCCTCCTGCTCGCCGACCTTGATCCAGTCGTTGATGCGGAACGGCTTCTCGATGCTGATCACCAGGCCGGCGAAGAAGTTGCCGAGGATCGGCTGGAGAGCGAGGCCGAGCACCAGCGAGGTGACCGCGCTGGTGGCGATCAGCGCCGTGACGTCCAGCTTCGGGAAGCTCAGCCGCAGGCTGACGAAGGCGGTGACCAGGTAGATCAGGGTCATCGTCACCGCCGGCAGCAGGGGGGGCAGGCGGATCTCCCGCCGGGCCGCCAGATGGACGTCGAAGAGATAGAGGCCGAGCAGCCGGAAGATGGTGATCAGGCCGAGGAAGAGCCAGGCCCAGTCGAGCACATGGCGCACCGCCGCCGTCTGGTAGCCCGGCTGGAGAAGGGCGAGGATCTCCAGGGTGGCCACGCCGGCGGCCACATAGAGCGGGAAGGCGAGCTGCCGCACCCAGAAGAACCGCCGCTGCAGAGCGGCGATGATCACGATCAGCAGCGACAGCGCGCCGACGCTGCCCAGCACGGTGAGGGTCATCAGCAAGCGGGGTTCACCTCCAGAGAGGACCATTCTAGTGCGCGCGGCCGTCCGGGGTAGAATCCCCCCCGATTCGCTTGAACTCTCAAAGGAGACCACGATGAAGATGAAGAGATTCGGTTCGACCGCCGCCCTGGCCCTGGCCCTCGCCAGCACCCTGGCGCTGCCGGTAGGGGCGCAGACCCAGCAGAGCACGACCACGAAGACCACGAAGACCATGACGAAGACCGAGACGAAGCCCGCCGCCTGGGGCATCAAGGACTCCATCCTGCTCCAGATCAGCCAGGCCCAGGAGAAGCTGCTCGCCCTGGCCGAGGCCATCCCGGCCGAGAAGTACGCCTGGAAGCCGGGGGAAGGGGTGCGGTCGGTGGGCGAGGTCTTCAATCACGTGGCGAGCGCCAACTACTTCTTCCCGACCCTGTGGGGCGGCACGGTGCCTGCCGGTGTCGATCCTCAGGGCCTCGAGAAGGCGATGAGCGGCGACAAGGCGAAGACGGTGGACACCCTGAAGAAGTCGTTCGACAACGTCCGCGAGGCGATCGCGGCGGTGCCCGAGGCCGACCTGAGCCGGAAGATCAAGATCTTCGGCCACGACGCCACGGTGCGCGACGCCATGATGATCCTCGCCAGCCACGCCCACGAGCACCTGGGGCAGTCGATCGCCTACGCCCGCTCGAACGGCGTCACGCCGCCCTGGAGCGCCAAGGGAGGTCAGTAGAGGCCGCCTCGGGCCGAGGCTTTTCGTAGGGGCGGGGCTTGTCCCCGCCCCCCGCCCCAAAGGGGCGGAATTTGAATAGCCTGGGGTTTTAACCCCAGGTAGGGAGCCCCAAGATCAACAAGTCCCCGCAGGGGCCGCCCTGGGGTTGACACCCCAGGCTGGATAAATTCCGCCCCGCGGGCGGTTTGGACCATGAAAGCTCAGTCGAGAGCCCAGCTCGCCACGCAGGTAACGTCGAAAACCGCGTTCGGCGAAGAGGTTCGCGTGAGCTGGATCTGGAGGCTCGAGCCGAAGCGCACGTTCATCGGGATGAAACCCGTGAAGCTCCTGCCGGTGCCGTCACTCTCTTGGGGATAGTCCGGAGCCTCGAGGTTCAGCGTCTGGGCGCTCCCGCCGTCAACGTAAATGCTCACCGGCTGAATGCGGTTCGTCGCCGTCGCCGCGAATATGCAGTGGATCCCCTTGAGGTTGCCCGATCCCGAGGTAAAGGGGATCAGGTTCACGGTGGTGCTTGGCGAGGTTATCGAGGCGCGGCTCAGCCGCGGACGAGTCTGACCCTCGTCAATGGCGTTGGCCCGAGGTGTCGCGAGAAGGATGGCAAGGATGGCGAGGACAAGCAGCTTGGCAATTCTCATAGATCCTCCTTAGAGCTCGTGAGCGTCTGCCCGCGATTGTTATTCTTCTATTGTAACATAACTATATAAAATAAGCTGGAGCAGGAATGGCGAAGCCGCTCTCTCCTGAGGAGAGAGCCAGAGGGGGAGAGCAAGAGAAGGGGGAGTGTCCTACCCCAGCCGCTCGCGATAGACCCTGTCCATCGCCACGCGCAGGGCCTCGAGGCGGCCGAGCTTGCTGATCTCGGCGGCGGTGACCTCGACGGGCCAGTCGAAATCGACGTTGTCGAGCACCGTGGCCTTCCAGATTTTCTTCTTGGGATCCCAGCTTCCGCCCTGATTGACGGCCAGAGCCCAGCCGGTGGGCAGGTAGCTGCGGACCTCTGTCTCGGTGTATTGCAGGGAATCAGGCGGAAGGGGCTCGTTCTTCTTCATGCCGCGGATTGTGCACCAAGTCGGGGAGGGATGAGAAGCGGCACCCTTTCCTTGACCCCCCCTCGACCCGTTGCTACGATCCCGGGGCCGGGTCCTCGCGATCCGCTCATTGCAAAAGGAAACCCATGAAAATCGAGCTCACCGAAGAGCAGAAGCTTCTGCAGGAGAACGTCCGGCGGTTCGCCGAGGAGGTCGTCCGCCCGCGCGCCAAGGAGATCGACGAGTCGGGAGAGTTCCCGCGCTCCTTCTTCGATCAGGCCGGCGAGCTGGGCCTGGCCGGGGTCAGCGTCCCCGAGGAGTACGGCGGCGCCGGCATGGACGCCGTCTCCTACTGCCTCGTTATCGAGGAGATCAGCCGCGTCTGCGCCACCTCGGGCGTCATCCTCTCGGTCAACAACTCCCTGGTCTGCGATCCGCTGCTGAAGTTCGGCACCGAGGAGCAGAAGCAGGAGTTCCTCACCCCCCTCGCCGCGGGCCAGAAGCTCGGCTGCTTCGCCCTCACCGAGCCCGGCGCCGGCAGCGATCCGTCGGGCATCCGCACCACGGCGCGCCGCGACGGCGACGATTACGTCCTCGACGGCAACAAGATCTTCATCACCAACGGCACCGACGCCGACGTCGCCCTGGTCTTCGCCAGCGTCGACCTGGAGAAGAAGCACAAGGGGATCACCGCCTTCATCGTCCCCGCCGATACCCCGGGCTACAGCCACGGCACCCACGAGTTCAAGCTCGGCGTCAATGCCTCGGGCACCACCGAGCTGGCGTTCCAGGGCATGCGGATCCCGGCCCGCTACCGCCTCGGCGAGGAGGGGGAGGGCTTCAAGGTCGCCATGTTCACCCTCGACGGCGGCCGCATCGGCATCGCCGCCCAGGCGGTCGGCATCGCCCAGGCGGCCTTCGAGGAGGCGCTCGCCTACTCCCAGGAGCGCGAGCAGTTCGGCTCCCACCTCTCCGACTTCCAGGCCATCCAGTTCTACCTCGCGGACATGTCGACCGAGCTCGACGCCGCCCGCCTGCTCACCTGGAAGGCGGCGTGGGCCAAGGAGAACCAGAAGCGCTTCACCGTCGAGGCCTCCCAGGCCAAGCTGTTCGCCTCCGAGATGGCCCAGCGCGTCACCAACAAGGCGCTGCAGATCCACGGCGGCTACGGCTACACCAAGGAGTACAACGTCGAGCGCTACTTCCGCGACGCCCGCATCACCGAGATCTACGAGGGCACCAGCGAGATCCAGAAGATGGTGATCGCCGACTGGGTGCTCAACAAGGCCTGAGGAGGCCACCGGAAGGAGACCGCCATGGCCGTGCTCACCGAGCCCACCGCCGAGGTCGCCGCCGCCAGCGGCGCCGCCGGCATCGACTTCTCGTTCAGCGAGGACCAGCAGCTCCTCCGCGACGAGGTGCGCCGCTTCGCGGTCGAGCGCATCCAGCCCGGGGCCGCGGAGCGCGACCGCAAGCACATCTTCCCGACCGACATCTTCCAGGAGATGGGGGAGATGGGGCTGCTCGGCATGCTGGTGCCCGAGGAGTACGGCGGCGCCGGCACCGACACCCTCGCCTATCTGCTGGCCGTCGAGGAGATCTCGCGCGTCGACGCGGCGGTGGCGGTGACGATGAGCGTCACCAACTCGGTCTGCTGCTGGCCGATCGTCCACTTCGGCAGCGAGGAGCTGAAGCGGAAGGTCCTGCCGGCGCTCGCCACCGGCGAGGCGGTCGGCGGCTTCGGCCTCACCGAGCCCGGCGCCGGCAGCGACGCCGGGAGCCTGAAGACCACCGCCCGGCGCGACGGCGACTTCTGGGTGCTCAACGGCGAGAAGGCCTGGATCACCAACGCCGGCTACGCCAAATACTTCGTGGTGCTGGCGCGCACCAATCCAGAGGCGGGGAAGCGGGGTCTCTCGGCCTTCGTGGTACCCGCCGATTCGCCGGGCTTCTCGGTCGGGAGTCCCGAGGAGAAGATGGGGCTCAAGTCCTCGCTCACGGCGCAGATCTACTTTACGGACTGCCGGGTGCCGGCCGGCAACCTTCTCGGCGAGGAGGGGCAGGGGCTGAAGGTCGCGCTGGCCACCCTCGACCACTCGCGCCTCGGCATCGGCGCCCAGTCGGCGGGCATCCACCAGCGCGCCCTCGAGCTGGCGGTCTCCTACGCTCGAGAGCGCGTGCAGTTCGGCCAGCCCATCGCCAACAACCAGGCGATCCAGTTCAAGATCGCCCAGATCGCCACCGAGCTCGCCGCCTCCCGGGCGCTCACCTACGCCGCGGCCGTCCAGGAGCACACGAAGCAGGCCGGCCGCCTCGCCGCCCAGGCCAAGGTCTACGCCTCCGAAGCCGCCAACCGTGCCTGCCAGGAGAGCCTCCAGATCCACGGCGGCAACGGCTTCCACGACGACTACGAGATCTCCCGCCTCTACCGCGACGTGCGGGTCACCACGATCTACGAGGGGACCAGCGAGATGCAGCGGCTGGTGATCGCCCGGAGCTTGATGGGGCGGTAGGGTTTTAAGGAGGCGGGGGGACGTTGCCCCTCGCCGCCCTTTCTCCTCCCGCACCCACATCATCTTGTGTTACCCTTCTTTAGTGCCCCTAGATATCCATACTCCCAGCTAGCAAGGGGTGAGCTGATGGCAGTCCTGACCCACGCTCTGGCGCTCCTCCTGGGGGCGGCCATCCTCTGGCTTGTCGCACGGCAGCAGCGGAGCGTGCTCATGGAGCGGCTGCGCGGTCGGGATGCGGACATCGCCCGCCTGGAAGCGCGCCTCTCCGAGAACAC
Organism: Thermoanaerobaculia bacterium; assembly: GCA_039918595.1. Taxonomy (GTDB): domain Bacteria; phylum Acidobacteriota; class Thermoanaerobaculia; order Multivoradales; family UBA5704; genus DATARR01. The sequence goes on along the minus strand of JBDSHF010000082.1, from coordinate 3,538 downwards.
CAGCGAGACGGCCCTGCTTCGGGAGGAGCGGGTCGGATTGCAGACGCAGGCGGCCCGCCTGCAAACCACGATCGAAAAAGAGCGCCAGGCCGCCGCTGAAAAGTTGCGGCTGCTCGACGAGGCCCAGGCCCGTCTCTCCGATGTCTTCAAGGCCCTCTCCGCCGAGGCGTTGCAGAACAACAACGCCAGCTTCGTCCACCTCGCCAAGGCCACGCTGGAGAAGTTCCAGGAGTCGGCCCAAGGGGACCTCGAACGCCGCCAGCAGGCGATCGGCGAGCTCGTCCTGCCGCTCAAGGAGTCCCTCCACAAAGTGGACGAGAAGATCCGCGAGATGGAGACCACCCGCGCCGTGGCCTACTCAACCTTGAGCGAGCACCTGAAGAGCCTCACCTCCGCCCAGGGGAACCTCGAGCGCGAGACCGCGAAGCTGGTCGGCGCGCTGCGCTCCTCCTCGACGCGCGGGCGCTGGGGGGAGATCCAGCTCCAGCGGGTGGTCGAGATGGCCGGGATGGTCGCCTACTGCGACTTCTCCGTGCAGGCCAGCGTCACGACCGAGGACGGGCGTCTGCGCCCCGACCTCGTCATCCGCCTGCCGAGCCGGAAGAACATCGTCATCGACGCCAAGGCGCCGCTCGACGCCTACCTGGACTCCATGGAGGCGGTGGACGAGGACGGCCGGCGGTCGAAGCTGCGTGACCACGCCCGCCAGATCCGCAGCCATCTGACCAAACTGTCGATGAAGAGCTACTGGGCCCAGTTCGAGCCCGCGCCGGAGTTCGTCGTCCTCTTCCTGCCGGGGGAGACCTTCTTCAGCGCCGCCCTGGAGCAGGACCCCTCGCTGATCGAATTCGGCGTCGAGCAGCGGGTGATCCTCGCCACCCCGACGACGCTGATCGCCCTGCTGCGCGCGGTCGCCTATGGCTGGCGGCAGGAGCAGGTCGAGGAGAACGCGAAGCAGATCAGCGAGCTCGGCAAGTCCCTCCACGAGCGGCTCCGCATCTTCACCGGCCACCTCTCCGCGATGGGCAAGAACCTCGGCCAGAGCGTCGACGCCTACAACCGGGCCGTCGGCTCGCTCGAGCTGCGCGTCCTCCCTGCCGCCCGCCGCTTCAAGGAGATGGGAGCCGCCGGCGGCGACGAGATCGAGACCCTCGATCCGGTCGACAAGGTCACCCGCGCCGTGGACGGCGACGGCGCGCTGCCCTTGCTGGAGATCGTGGAGCCGGAGATCGTGGGAATGATGGAGGAGGGCGGGGTGTCGTAGGCGCCCGGGCCACGGCCTGGGATTGAAATCCCAGGCTACCGACGGTCGTCCCTTGCCGGGACTTCCAATACAAATTCAACGTTTCTGGAAGTCCCGGAGGGACGGCCGTGGGTAGCCCGGGATTTCAATCCCGGGCTACTCCCGGGCACACCGTCCTAGATATACGTCTCCACCTTCCCCTTGGCCCGCAACTGGTCCGCCCGCACCTGAAACAGCTTCTGGACCTGCTGCTGCTTGAGCATCTGCTCGATCCGCCCCTTCACCTGCTCATAGGGCACCGTGGACGGCTCCTTGCGCTCGAGGAGCTGAATGATGTGGTAGCCGAGGTTGCTCTCGACGACCGGACTCATGTCGTTCGGCTTCTTGAGCGCGAAGGCGGCAGCCTCGAACGCCGGCGGGGCCTGGCCTTTGCCGACCAGGCCGATGTCGCCGCCCCGGCTCTTCGAGCCGGGATCGTCCGAGGCCTCCGTCGCCACCTTGGCGAAGTCCTCGCCCCCCTGCACGCGCTTGAGGAGGCCCTCGGCCTTCTGCTTGGCCTTCTCCCGGTCGGCGGGGGTGGCCTTCGGGTCGATGAGGACGAAGATGTGACGCAGGTGGAGGCGCTCCGGCACCTGCATCTGCCCCTTGTTCTTCTCGTAGAAGTCCTTCGCGGCCTGGTCGGAGACGGTGGCCTGGGGGGCGAGCTTGGTCTGGACGTACTTCTGGACCGCGATCGTGTCGCGGGCCTGCTCGCGCAGCTTGGCCTCCGTGACTCCCGCCTGAGCGAGGGCCTTCTTGTAAGCCTCCTCGTTGGGGAAGTTCTGCTTGCGGGCGGCGACCATCTGCTGCACCTCCTGGTCGGAGGCGGTGATCCCCTGCGCCTTGGCGTCCTGCTGCAGGAGGATGATGGCGATCAGCTCATCGAGCACGTGATGGTAGAAATCGGTGGAGGCGGTGACCGGCTGGCCCGCCTGGGCGAGGCGCATCTGCACCATCTGGGCGCCGTCCATGAGCTCCGCCTTCTTGATCTCCTGGCCGTTCACGCGCGCTACGACCGCCGGGATCTTTTCCACCGGCATCACGGGCTGCTTGGAGACCGGCTGGCCCGGAAGGCCAGTCGCGCCCGGCTGACCGCCAAGCTGACCGGGACCCGCCGTCCCACTCCTGGCCATTCCCGGAGCGGCCGGCGTCGCCGCGTTGGGGCTTGCCGCCGTGTCGGAGGTGCCCGCCGCCGGAGTCCCGGCCTTGTCAGCCGTCTTGTCGGGCGTGCCCTTGCAGGCCGTCCAGCCGGAGAGGAGCAGAGCGAGCCCCAGGGAGAACAGAGTCGTGCGGGGCGAAATCTTCTTGAGCATGTCGAATACCTCGAAGAGGCGAGACCCAAAGGGGCCGCCGAGAAATGAGCGCCGCAGTCTAGCAGAGAACGCGCGAGCCCGGCCCTGCGGGCGGCCGCCTCGTTCATTCTGGAGAAGCCGACTTCACGCTGGATAGGCTGACTCTGCCTTGGAGAAGCTAACTCTGCTCTGGATAAGCTGGCGGCGCTCTGGAGAAGCCGACGTCGCGCTGGATAGGCTGACTCTGCCTTGGAGAAGCTAACTCTGCTCTGGATAAGCTGGCGGCGCTCTGGAGAAGCCGACATCGCGCTGGATAAGCTGACTCTGCCTTGGAGAAGCTGACTCTGCTCTGGATAGGCCGGCGGCGTGCCGGATAAGCTGACTTCGTCCTGGAGAAGCTGACTGCGCTCTGGATAAGTCGACTCTGCTTTGGAGAAGCTAACTCTGTTCTGGAGAAGCCGGCAGCGTCCTGGAGAAGCTGACTTCACCCTGGATAAGCTGACTCTGCTCTGAACAAGCTGACGTCGTGCTGGAGAAGCCGACTTCGTCCTGGATAAGCCGACTTCACGCTGAACAGGCTGACTCTGCCGTGGAGAAGCTTACTCTGGCGGTCCCAAGCCCGGGCGGCCGTGAACGCGATTCGACGACCGCCAGGGGGCCAACCCCACTCCTGCACCCGCTCGTCGAGGATCGCCCGGCCCGTTCAAGAGCGACCTGCCCGGCGGCCTCCAGAAGGCCCGTCAGCGCCTCGGGGGAGCGCAGGTGAGAACTCTCCAGCGCCCGCAGGGTCTCATTAGACAAGGCTACGTCTCTGCCGTATAGTCAACCAGTGTTCGCGTTCATTGAGACCCGGCTCTTCACCCGCCTTGTCGGCGAGTACCTGTCGGACGATGAGTACCTCAAACTGCAGGCAGCTCTTGCGGAGAACCCAGAAGCTGGAGCAGTCATCCCGGAGTCTGGCGGC
>JBDSHF010000081.1:0-13452 GCA_039918595.1 Thermoanaerobaculia bacterium | reverse complement strand
GACACGGATAGACAGAACCGGCGGGACGGTGTACTGTCTCGGCGTTCCGTCTTTCCGTAACGCCGTGCCCTTCTACGCCGACCTCCACGTTCACTCCAAATACTCCCGGGCGACCAGCCGGGACGCGGATCTCGAGCACCTCGCGCTATGGGCGCGGCGCAAGGGGATCACCGTCGTCGGAACCGGCGACTTCACCCACCCCGCCTGGTTCGAGGAGATCCGCTCCAAGCTCGTCCCCGCCGAGCCGGGGCTGTTCCGCCTGCTCCCCGAGATCGAGCGGGAGATCGAGCGCCGCCTCCCCGCCTCTTGCCACGGGCCGACCCGCTTCCTGCTGGAGGTCGAGATCTCGACCATCTACAAGAAGGGGGACCGGACACGGAAGGTCCATCACCTGATCTACGCCGCGAACCTGGAGACGGCGGGGCGGTTCCGGGAGAAGCTCGCCACCCTCGGCAACATCGCCTCGGACGGCCGGCCGATCCTGGGGCTCGACTCGCGGCATCTGCTGGAGATCACCCTGGCGAGCGGGCCGGACGCCTACCTGATTCCCGCGCACATCTGGACCCCCTGGTTCGCGGCGCTCGGCTCGAAATCCGGCTTCGACTCGATCGACGAGTGCTATGGCGACCTCGCCTCCCACATCTTCGCGGTCGAGACCGGGCTCTCCTCGGACCCGCCGATGAACTGGCGCGTCTCGCAGCTCGACCGCTTCACCCTGGTCAGCAACTCGGACGCCCATTCGCCGCCCATGCTCGGGCGCGAGGCGTGCGCGTTCTCGACCGACCTCGACTACTTCGCGATGCGGCGGGCCCTGGAGACGGGGGAGGGGTTCGGTGGCACGGTCGAGTTCTTCCCCGAGGAGGGGAAGTACCATCTGGACGGCCACCGCGCCTGTGGCGTGCGGCTGGAGCCCCCGGAGACCCGCCGTCTGGAGGGGCGCTGCCCGGCCTGCGGCAAGCCGCTGACGGTGGGCGTGATGCACCGCGTCGAGGAGCTTGCCGACCGCGCCGAGGACGCGGCGCCGGTGCGCTCGACGCCGTTCCGCTGCCTGGTGCAGTTGCCGGAGATCCTCTCGGAGCTCCTGGACGTCGGTCCCAAGTCCAAGGCTGTGGAGGCCGCCGCCTCGCATCTCGTCGGCAGGCTGGGACCGGAGATCGACATCCTGGAGCGCCTGCCGCTGGAGGATGTGGAGCGCGCCGGCGGCGGGCTGCTGCGCGAGGCGCTCACCCGGCTGCGGGCCGGCAAGGTGCACCGCGACGCGGGGTACGACGGCGAGTACGGGGTGATCCGCCTGTTCGCGCCGGACGAGATTCGCGGGCGGGCGGTGGTGGCGCCGCTGTTCGCGCCGTTGATTCCCGCGTTGACCCCCGGTGCGGCGTTGCCCCTCGACGGCGTTCCGCCGTCTCGGCCCTCACCACCCCGGCCCTCCTCTCCCGTCCCCTCCCGCCCTCCCTCACCGGGAGAGGAGGGAGAAAGACCAAAGCCAGAGCTCTTTCTCTTCTCTAATCAATCCCCCTCTCTCCCGGTGAGGGAGGGGGGTGGGGACGGGAGAGAGGGGGTAGGGGGAGCGAGGGCCCGCCTCGACCCCGAGCAGCGCGCCGCCGCGGAGATCGTCGACGGCCCGCTCCTCATCGTCGCCGGGCCGGGGACGGGAAAGACGCGCACTTTGACCCACCGTCTCGCCTATTTGATCGCCGAGCTCGGGGTCGCTCCCGGGCGGTGCCTCGCCGTCACCTTCAGCCGCCGGGCCGCGGCGGAGTTGGAGGAGCGGCTGGCCGCGCTGCTGCCCGCGGGCTCAAAACAGCCTCTCGTCGCGACCTTCCACGGCCTGGGGTTGACGATCCTTGGGGAGCAGGCGGAAGCGGCCGGCCTCGCCCCCGGCTTCCGGCTGGCCACCCCGATGGAGCGGGCGGAGATCGTCCGCGATCTCTTCGCTCTCGCTCCCACGCGGGCGGAGCGGCTTCTGGAGGAGATGGGGAAGGTCCGCTGCGGGCGGGGAGAGGGGGACGCCTCTCCGGAGCTTGCCGGGCGGATCGCCGCCTACGAGGCGGCCCTGGAGGCGCGGAATCTGCTCGATTTCGACGACCTTCTCCTCAAGCCCCTGGCGTTGCTGCGGGCGCGGCCGGACCTCGCGGCGGGGTACCGGGAGCGCTTCCGCTGGATCTCGATCGACGAGTATCAGGATATTGACGCTCTCCAGTACGCCCTCATCCAGATCCTGGCGCCGCCGGGCGCGAACCTCTGCGCGATCGGCGATCCCGACCAGTCGATCTACGGCTTCCGCGGGGCGGACGTCGGTTTCTTCCTGCGCTTCCGCGAGGATCATCCCGGCGCCCGCGTGATCCACCTCACCCGCAACTACCGCTCGACGCGGACCCTGGTCGAGGCGGCCTGCCAGGCGATCCGGCCGGGGAGCCTGGTGCCGGAGCGGCGGCTGGTGGCCGTGCGAGGCGGGGCGGCCGAGCGGATCGTCGTCCAGCGCGCGGCGAGCGAGCGGGCGGAGGCGGAGCTGGTGGTCCATACCCTGGAGCGGCTCCTGGGCGGGACGTCGTACTTTTCTTTCGACAGCGGGAGGGTCGCTTCGAGGGAGATGCCCGCCGGAGGCGCGCCGGATCTCTCCTTCCGCGACGTGGCCATCCTCTACCGCACCGAGGCCCAGACGCCGCCGCTGGTGGAGGCGCTCGGCCGGGCGGGCATCCCGTTCCAGAAGCGCTCTCACCGTCCGCTGGCGGAGCAGCCGGGAGTGAAGGCGCTGATCCCCGCGCTGCGGGCCCTGGTGGGGGAGGGGAGCCGGGTCGAGGCGCTCCTCGACCGGGCCGTCACGGCGCTGGCCGCCGGGGGCGGCGCTCCCGGCTCCTCGGCCCTCCTCGCCGCGGGCGATCTGCTCCGGCCGCTGGCCATCCGCGCCGGAGTGGACCTCGAAACCTTCCTGGCCGGGATCGCCCTCGGCGGCGAGGTCGACGCCTGGGACCCGCGGGCGGAGGGGGTGTCGCTGCTCACTCTGCATGCGTCCAAGGGGCTGGAGTTTCCGGTGGTCTTCCTGGTCGGCTGCGAGGACGGTCTGCTGCCGTTCGCCTTTTCGGGAGCCGGTCCGGGGGATGCCGCCGAGGAGCGGCGGCTCTTCTTCGTCGGGATCACCCGCGCCTGCTCGCGGCTCTTCCTCTTCCACAGCCGCAGGCGGACCTCGCGCGGCGAGGCGGCCGAGACCCGCCCCTCCCCCTTCCTGGCCGATCTCGCGGAGGCGCTCCTCGACCGCCCGGACGAGCCGGTCCTGGCGCCGCGAAGGCCCGAGCAGCTCCGGCTGCTCTAGGCGGGAAACCCGGGGGTGTGGAAACGCCCCCGGTCCCATTCGCGGGGGTTTCTGCTAAACTCCGCGCACCCATTATGCGACTTGTAACTCGTGGCGACCTCGATGGTCTGACGTGCGCCGTGCTGCTCTCCCTGAACGAGCAGATCGACAGCGTCTCCCTCATTCACCCCCAGGACATCAGCGATGGGCGGGCGGACATCCGGCCGGACGACATCATCGCCAACCTGCCGTATCACCCCGGCTGCGCCATGTGGTTCGACCACCATCTGCACACCGCGGCGAGCAACGTCCCCGCGGAGGCCTTCCGGGGCGCCTTCGCCCAGGCCCCCTCGGCGGCGCGGCTGGTCTACGAGTATTACGGTGGCGAGGAGGCCCTGCCCCAGTTCTCCGAGCTGGTGCGCGAGACCGACCGCCTCGACTCCGCGAACCTGGCCCCCGCCGACGTGCTCGATCCCCAGAGCTACATCAAGCTCGGCTTCACCATCGACGGCCGCAGCGGCCTCGGCACCTTCGAGCGCTACTTCCTGCACCTGATGGAGCTGCTGCGCGCCGGCACGCCGATCTCCGCGATCCTCGACGATCCGGCGGTGCGCAAGCGCTGCGAGATGCTGGAGAGCGAGTCCGAGCACTTCTGCCAGGAGCTGCGCCGCCACAGCCGGGTCGAGGGGAACGTCGTGGTCACCGACTTCCGCGAGCTCGACCACACCCCGATCGGCAACCGCTTCCTGATCTACGCCCTCTATCCCGAGATCAACGTCTCGGTGCGCATCCACTGGGGGCCGAACCGCGCCTTCCCGATGCTGCTGCTCGGCCACAGCATCTTCCGGCGCACCTGCAAAACCAACGTCGGCGAGCTGGCGGCCCGCTACGGCGGCGGCGGCCACCAGGGCGCGGGGAGCATCCCGCTGATGTCGGAGCCCGATCAGCAGATCCAGATGATCGTCGGCGAGCTGAAGGCGAACGGCTGACGTGCCTGGAGAGCTGCGCAAGGACATCCACCCCGGCCTGGAGGTGGAGATCGTTCAGAAGGCCGATCAGCGCACCGGCAAGCGGACGCGGGGGATCGTGCGCGACATCCTCACCAGCTCCCCCCAGCACACGCGCGGCATCAAGGTGCGCCTCCAGACCGGGGAGGTCGGGCGCGTCCAGGCGATCTTGAAGGGAACGCCGAAAAAGCCTCAGCCGAGCGGCGACTCGTCGTAGCCGGCCAGAAGGCCGGCGGCGCCGTCGTAGATCGCCAGCGCGCCTTTCAGATCCTCGTCCTTGAAGCCGCCGCAGCGGAAGGCGATGACCTGACGGCGGGGAGGAGGTTGTCCCCGCCCATGCCGATGCAGGGCCAGATGTCCTGCTCGGAGACCTCATGGCCGAATTCGCGCAGGACGTCGACCCAGGCCTTGACGTGCGCGGCGTTGCTATCGATCAGGGTGCCGTCCATGTCGAGGATGGCGGCACGATAACGGTCGGTACGGGATTGGGGGTTGTCAGACATGGCGCTCGAAGCGGAGCAAGGCGCGTACCATCGGCGAGCATGAATATTCCTCTTTGGCGTCTGTGGCCCGCGACCTCGCGCCCGGGATTGAAATCCTGGGCTACCCACGGCCGTCCCATCCGGGACTCCAGAATCCGCTTCCCGCAGAGCCCCGGGAAGGGGCGACTGTCGGTAGCCCGGGATTTCAATCCCGGGCGCAGGCCACGGAGCATCTCGCGATACGATCCCTCCGCTCACGAGGAGAGAACCGTGATGAATCGCGCGTCCTGGTCCGCCGCCGTCCTGGGAACCCTGCTGGCGACCGCCGCTCTCGCCACCGAGCCGCCCCCCCTGCTGCCCGAGCCCGTGGTGCGAGCGATCGCCGCCGAGGTCTCCGGCACGGCGGCGAAGCGCAATCTCCAGGACCTCACACTGTTTCACCGCATGCGCGGCTCGCGGGGGTTCCGGGCGGCGGCGGAACGGGTGCGCGACCGCGCGAAGGAGTACGGCCTCTCGGAGGTGGAGATCCTCGAGCTGCCCGCCGACGGCACGATCTTCTACGGCACCCAGCGCTCGCGGCCGGCGTGGGACGTCGACTTCGCCGAGCTCTGGGAGCAGCGCCAGGAGGGGAGCGGCTGGGTGGATGGCGAGCGGGTAGCCTCCTGGGAGGCGCGCCCCATCGTGCTCGCCCAGGACAGCGCGAGTGGTGAGGCCGCGGCCGAGCTGGTGGACGTCGGCGCCGGCACCGCGGAGGCGAGCTATCAAGGCAAAGACGTGCGCGGCAAGCTGGTGCTGACCTCCTCCCAGCCGGGCGCCGCCTACAAGCTGGCGGTGGACCGCTTCGGCGCCGCCGGCATCGTCTCCTACGCCCAGAACCAGGTGACGGGATGGTGGAAGGAGGACGAGACCCTGGTCCGCTGGGGGCATCTCGACACCTTCCCGGCGCCGAAGACCTTCGCCTTCATGGTCTCGCTGAAGCAGGCGCGCGCCTGGCAGGAGCGGCTGGCCACCGGCCAACCGGTGCGGCTGCGGGCGAGCGTCAAGGCGGGCCAGCACCCCGGCGCCTACAGCATCGCGACCGCGGTGATCCCCGGGGCCGACCGCGGGCACGAGGTCGTGCTCTCCTGCCATCTCGACCATCAGCGCCCAGGGGCGAACGACAACGCCAGCGGCTGCTCAGCGATTCTGGAGGTGGCCCGCACGCTGGCCAAGCTGGTCCGCGAGGGGAGGCTCGCCGCCCCGCGGCGGACGATCCGCTTCGTCTGGCCGCCGGAGATCGAGGGCACGACCACGCTCCTCAACGCCCGGCCGGACATCGCGGCCCGGGCCCTCGCCGTGATCCACATGGACATGGTGGGCGGCGACGCCGAGATCACCAAGGCGGTCTTCCACGTCACCCGCTCGCCGAAAAGCCTGCCGACCTTCGTCAACGACGTCGGCGGCGCCTTCGGCCGCTTCGTCAACGAGCAGTCGTACGCCCTGGCGGCCACCGGCGAGGCGCCCTATCCGCTGATCGATCCCGAAGGGAGCAAGCGCGCCCTCCAGGCCGAGCTCGTCGACTTCACCGAGGGGAGCGATCACCAGATCTGGAGCGAGGGGTCGTGGCGGGTGCCGGCGATCTATCTCAACGACTGGCCGGACCGCTACATCCATACCCACGCGGACGGCGTCGGCAACATCGATTCGACCAAGCTGCTGCGCGCCGCCTTCCTGGGCGCGGCGAGCGCCTGGTACCTGGCCGGGCTCGACGCCTCCCAGGTGCCGGCGCTCTGGGAGGTGGTGCGCCGCGGCGGCCTCGAGCGCACGGCCCAGGCGCTCGCCCGCGCCGACCGCCTGCGGGCGGCGGGGGAGCCGGCGGAGGCGGACAACCTGCTGCGCTTCCATCTCGCCCAGGAGGCCGCGGTGGTGGAGTCGATCGGCCGCTTCGCGCCGGTGCCGCCGGCGGTGCGGCAGAGCGCGGCGGCGTTCCTGGCGGGTTTGAAGAATCTGATCGGCCCCATCCCGGCCCCTGTGAAACCAGCGGATCCGGTCTATCGGCGCGCCGCCGCGCCCAAGGGGGCGATGAGCGGCTTTGGCTATGATTATTTCGAGGATCATTTCGCGGGATCTTCCCCCGCCCTGCTGAAGCGGACCGGCCTCTGGGGGGGTGGCGCCGAGTACGTCTACGAGGCCCTGAACCTGGTCGACGGCCGGCGCACGGTGAGCCAGATCCGCGACGCGCTCGCCGCTATCTACGGCCCGCTGCCGCTGGCGGAGGTGGCGGAGTACCTCGGAGACCTCGAGAAGATCCACGTCCTGCAACGCGGGGAGGCTGCTCATGCTCCGTGAAAAGCTGGTCCAGCAGCACCATGCCCACAAGCCTCACGAGTTCCGCTGGCGCAGCCGCGAGATCTCCCGCCTGGAGGGGTTGAGCGACGCCATCTTCGGCTTCGCGGTCACTCTGCTGATCGTGGCCCTGGAGGTGCCCAAGACCTCGGGGGAGCTGCTGGAGACGATGCGGGGGTTCGTCTCGTTCGGCCTGACCTTCGCCATCCTCTACATGCTCTGGTACCGGCAGTTCCTCTTTTTCCGCCGCTACGGGCTGGAGGACACGGTGACCGTCGTGCTGAACGGGTTGCTGCTCTTCGTCGTCCTGTTCTTCGTCTTCCCGCTCAAATTCCTGCTCGGCGCGCTGGTGGACTGGTTCCTCTGGGGGCAGCGGACCGTCCGCCTGCGCGACGGCACCGTCGAGCGGATCATCCAGCCGGAGAACTTCCCCGCGATGCTGGCGATCTACAGCCTGGGCTTCTCGGCGATCTTCGGCGTGTTCACCCTGTTCTACCTGCACGCCTACCGCAAACGGCGCGAGCTGGAGCTCAACGAGCTGGAGCTCCTGGACACTCTCCAGGCGATCCAGACCTTCGGCTACGCGGCGGGGATGACCCTGCTGATCCCCTTGTATGGCCTCGTCACCGTCCTGGTCGCGGGGAAGCCCTACGAGGATCGTGCGGTTCTCGCGGCGACCGTGGTCCTTTTCGCGGCCATCCTTTTCGTGTCGCGCCTGCGCTTCAAGCGACGCCGCCGAAGGCGGGAGCTGGTGGCGCGGATGGCGGCCCTCGGAGGCGACGGCGCCGTCAGAGCTGAGCCGGGCGTGGAGTCTTGAGCCCGGCGTCGAGCCGGGCCTCGGCGAGCGCCGGGCCGTACTCGCGCCGCAGCAGGGGGTTGGCCTTGAGCGCCGCCTCGAGCGTGGCCACCGCCTGACGCGCCGCCTGCTCGCGGCGCCTGGGATCGGTCTCCAGACGGGCGCCTATCGACTCCAGACTGCCACGCAGGGCGAGGTAGCGCGCCTCGCCGGCGTTGATGGCGAGCGCCTTGCCGGCGCACTCCAGCCCCTCGCGCAGGGCCGCCGCGCGAGCCCGGCCGTCCGGCGCCGCCTCGGCGCGGTCGCGGGCGATCAGGCCCTGGGTGAAGAAGACGTCCGGCTGCTGAGGGTTGAGCGCCTCGGCGCGGGCGAGCTCGGCGGCGGCGGAGCGCAGATCGGGCTCGGGGTCCTGCCGTTGCCGCATCCGCCAGCGGGCGGCGAGGCGCTTCACCCGCGCCCGCTCCAGAAAGACGTCGGCGTCCGTGGGGTTGAGGCGCAGCGCCTCGTCCAGAACGGCGCCCCCTTGAGCGAGGGCCGGCAGCGGGTCCTCCCCCTGCCCGAGAAGCCCCTCGGCCAGGCTGCGCCAGGTGTAGCCCAGGTTGTAGCGCGCCAGCGAGTAGTCCGGCTTCAATTCGATGGCCCGCCGGTAGCTCCGCGCCGCGCGGTCGAGCGCGTCGCGCGGGTCGTTGCCGCGGGTCAGCAGATACTCGCCCAGGGTCAGATGGGCGTTGCCCAGGTTGTTGAAGGTCGACGCGAAGCGGGGGTTGAGCGCCGCCGCGCGCTCCAGGGCCGCCACCGCTCTGCCGGTCGAGGCGCTGGGGTCCAGGCCTTGAGCGATCTCGACCTCGGACATCACCTTCCAGGCGTTGCCCAGGCCGATGAACGCCGGCAGCGACCGTGGATTGAGGGCGCCGGCCTGCCCGTAGCTCGCGACCGCCCGGTCGATCGCCTGGCGGGGATCGGCGCCCCGGCGCTGCTGGTCCTGGGCGAGCACGAGGTAGGCGGTGCCGAGGCTCGAGTGGGCCGAGGGCATTTCGGGCTGGATCTCGACGGCGTGGCGGGCGGCCTCGATCCCCTGCGCGATGTTCGCCCGCGCGTCCTCCCCGCGCCCCATCTTCCATTGCGCGAGCAGGCGGTGGGTGACGGCGAGGTGGTCGTAGCCCTGGATGTCGTGCGGGTCGAGGGCGATGACCCGCGCCGCCAGGCGGATGCCGGCCGAGAGGTCCGGCACCGGATCGGTCCCGCGCTTGAGCTTCTGCTCCCCCAGGCGCCAGAAGATCCCGGCCTCGCGGACCAGCGCCGACGTCAGCCCGGGATCGACCTGTAGCGCCCGGTCGCAGGCGGCGAGGGCCTCCTTGACCCGGGCCTCCGGCACGTCCGCCAGGGGGATGGCCGCCTGGAGCTCGTTCTCCCGGCGTCCGCAATCCTCCGCGTACAGGGCGGGATCGCTCGGCCGGGCGGCGATCAGCCGGGCGTAGACCTCGCCGGAGCGGTGGAGGAGGCGGAGGGCCTCTTCGTAGCCGCCCGCCCGGATGGCCTGGGTCCCCTGGTTGCGGTAGACCTTGGCTTCGAGCTGGGTCGCCTGGGACGACGCGGGATCGCGGCGGGCCGCCTCCAGGGCGTCGGCGTAGCGCCCATCGTAGAAGGCGATCAGCCCGGCGAGGGGCGCGGAGCCCGGCGCGCCCGCGAGCGCCTCGCGCAGGTAGCGCAAGGCGGGATCGCGGTAGGTATGCTCGGCCTCTTCCCGCCGGGTCTCCTTTTCCGATACCGAGGGGACGCGGTCGGCGTCCGACAGCGCCCGCTCGTAGGCCCGGCCGAAGGCGAGGCCCAGCGCCTCGGCCATGTCCGGACCGCGCTCGCCGGCGGCCCAGGCCCGTTCCAGGTGCGAGCGCGCCAGATCCTCCTGATGCAGCACCAGGTACCCCTGGCCGAGGGCGAAGTTGCCCGGCCCGGCGGCGAGCGGGCCGATCTTCCTCATCTCGGCGCGGATCGAATCCATCTCCGCCCGCAGCTCCCGCTTGTAGGGGGTGATGTCGTGGAGCGGCTGGCCGGCCACGTACTCCATGCTGGTCTTGAACGAGCCGATCCGCTGGCCGAACTTCTGGGCGAGCTGGGCCCGCTCGCGCGCCTGCCACTGGGCGCGCAGGCTCAAGGTTCCCACCAGGATGAGGGCGACCACGGCGGCGACCGAGACGGCGGCCAGCGCCCGGTTCTTGCGCAGCCGCTTGCCCGCCCGGTAGGTCCAGCCCGCCGGGCGGGCGCGGATCGGCTCGCCGTCGAGGAAGCGGTCGAGGTCCTCGGCGAGGTCGCGGGCCGATTCGTAGCGCCGGGCGGGGTCCTTCTCCAGGCACTTGCCGACGATGGTCTCGAGGTCCTCGGGGGTCGCCGGCACCACCTGCCGCAGGGGTTTCGGCTCCTCCTGGACGAGCTGGACCAGGATGCGGGCGAGATTGGCGCCGGTGAACGGGGGCTTGCCGGCGAGCAGCTCGTAGAGGACGACGCCGAGGCTGTAGACGTCCGTCCGCCGGTCGAGCGCCTGCCCCTGCGCGGCCTCGGGCGAGATGTAGCCCGGGGTGCCGCTGACCATGCCGGTGCGCGAGAGGGAGACCTCGTCCTGGGCCATGGCGAGGCCGAAGTCGACGACGTAAGGGTGGACCTCCCCCCCCTCGTCGCGGGCGAGCAGGATGTTGCCCGGCTTGAGGTCGCGGTGGACGAGCCCGGTGCGATGGGCGGCGTGGACGGCGCGGGCGGTGTCGCGCACGAGCTGGACCTTGTCGGCGAGCGACAGCTCGTCGCACAGCTCGCCCAGGCTGCGGCCGTCGATGTACTGCATGGAGATGTACGGCCGCCCCTCGGCCTCGCCCACCTCGTGGATCTGGCAGACGTTGGGGTGGGAGACCCGCGCCTGGGCCCGCGCCTCGCGCAGGAAGCGCTCGGTCTGCGAGGCGTCGTTGCGGTGGAGGAACTTGAGCGCCACCCAGCGGTCGAGGGTGGGATCGAACGCCTTGTAGACCGAGCCCATGCCGCCGGAGCCCAGGTGGCGCTCGACGCGGTAGCGCGGCCAGTCGGCCAGGAAGCGGAGCTCGGGGGGGAAGGGGGAGGATAGGGGAAGGCTGCCGATGGGGGGCACGGGCCAGGGCCGCGCCTTGCCGGCGAGGTCCGGGGTGCGGTCGTCCCGGTCCCCGTGGATCTCGGCGGACAGGCGCTCGACGTCCTCAGAGGTCAGCAGGCCCGCTTCGACGAGCGCCCGCACCCAGCGGCCGTGGAGGCGGGACACGCCACCGCTCCTGCTCTCGGCCGGCAGGTGCTCGGCGATCGCGTCGAGGTCCTCCCAGCGGAGCAGGCCCTTGGCGATCGCCAACCTCAGGAGACTGCTCTCCACGGGTGGGCTCATGGTGGTCTGGTTGTCAGGTGCGACACCGGGAGTTTACCCGGTTTGGGGGGGCGGCGCGAGGAGGGGAGGAACACGGACTTACACGGACGGACATGGACGGACACGGACACCAGGAACGAAGAAGCCCGAGCCTCTGTTCGTCCTTGTGGGTCCGTGCGGGTCCGTGTAAGTCCGTGTTCTTTTCTGAGGCCCCCTCAGAACGGCCGCCCGGTCTCCCAGCCCGCCGGCATCGCGGCGCCGGCCAGCAGATTGCGCAGCACCAGCGGCTCGACCGGCTTGACGAAGTGGTACTGGATGCCGGCCTCCTGGGAGCGGCGGCGGTCCTCGGGCTGGCCGTAGCCGGTCATCGCCACCAGCAGGGCATGGTCGAGGCCGATCTCGTCGCGCAGGCGGCGGGCCACCTGGTAGCCGTCGAGGCCGGGGAGGCCGATGTCCAGGAGCACCACCTCGGGCTGCTGCTCGCGCGCCGCCTCGAGGGCCATGCGGCCGTCGTGCACCACGCTGACGTCGTGGTTCCAGAGGCGGAGCAGGGTCGCCAGGCTCTCGGCGGCGTCGATGTTGTCCTCCACCACCAGCACCCTCAAGCCCCGGGGAGCGATCGCCGGGGCGGGCTCGGCCGGGAGGGCGGCTTCGGAGCTCAGCGGAGCGGGGAAGCGCAGCACGAACTCGCTCCCCTGGCCGAGGCCGGGGCTGGCGGCCCCCACCCAGCCGCCGTGCATCTCGACCAGGCTGCGCACCAGGGTGAGCCCGACGCCGAGGCCGCCGTCGGTGCGGGCGAGCGAGCCCTCCGACTGCACGAAGGGCTCGAAGACCCGCTCGAGCACGTCGGGCGGCACGCCGATCCCCGAATCGCGCACGCGCACCACCGCCTCTTCCCCCTCGCGGGACGCCGTCACCCAGACATGGCCGCCCGGCATGGTGTACTTGGCGGCGTTGTTGAGGAGGTTCGAGATCACCTGCTCGAGCCGGGTCGGGTCGGCATCCAGCCGGACCGGCTCGGTCGGAAGCTGGACGGAGAGCGTATGGGCGCGGCTCTCGAGGATCGGGCGGGTGCCGTCGACGGCGCGCTGGACGATGGTGCCGAGGTCCAGCACCTCCTTGCGCAGGCGGATGCTCCCCTGGGTGATCCGCGAGACGTCCAGCAGGTCGTCCACCAGCCGGGCCAGATGCTTGACCTGGCGCTCGACCATCTCGCGCGAGGGCTGGAAGCTGGGATCGAGGGTCTCCACCTGCCGCATCAGCTCGACGGCGTTGCGGATCGGAGCGAGCGGGTTGCGCAGCTCGTGGGCGAGCATGGCCAGGAACTGGTCCTTGCGGCGGTCGGCGCCGATCAGCTCCTCGGCGCGCCGGCGCAACTCCTCCTCCAGCCGCTTCTGCTCGGTGATGTCGAGCTGCGTCCCCCAGGCGCGGACGAGCTTGCCGTCCTCCACCACGCCGACCAGATTGTTGAGGAAGATCTTGGGTTTCCCCTCGGCGTCCACCTCGTGCGACTCGGCGCCGGTCAGGCGGTAGCCCGAGTGGACGAAGTTGCGCAGGTATTTGTGGTTGTGCGGGTCGCTGGCGGGGAGGAACTGCCCCAGCCGGCGGCCGACGATCTCCCGCTCGTCCCGCATGCCGTACATCTGCGCCAGCACGGCGTTGCACTCGGCGAGCACCGCGTAGCGGTAGAAGCGGTCGACCTGCTCGTCCTCGGGCAGGTCGACCGGGGTGGGCTCTTCCATCTCGAAGCGCCAGATCCCCTCCGAGCTCTGCTCGACGAAGACGCGGTAGCGCTCCTCACTGTCGCGCAGGGCCTGCTCGGCGCCCTGCTCGGTGGCAGTAATGTCGTGGGCTACCAGCACCGCCCCGGTGCACCCGGCGTCGTCCTCGCGGCAGGGGGTGACGGTGACGTCGAGCCGCCGCTCGCTCCCCGCGGCGCCGGCGAAGAGGGTCCGGTGGACCGCGGCCGCCTGATGGTCGAGGACGATCGCGGCCGGCTGGCGGCTGCCGGCGTCGAGCAGCGGCAGCACTTCCGCGAACGGGCATCCCCGCGCGGCCTCGGCGTCCATGCCGGTCAGCCGCTCGGCGGCGGGATTCAGGAAGGTCACCCGGCCCTGTGCGTCCGTGGTGACGACGGCGTCCTCTATCTTGTCCAGGGCCACGCGCAGCCAGTCGCGCTG
>JBDSHF010000080.1:0-2715 GCA_039918595.1 Thermoanaerobaculia bacterium | reverse complement strand
GCGCGGTCGACCGCGATGACAGGGACGATCCCGGTTGGAACCCGTTTCACGGAGCCGAGGATATTGGTACTACGGAAACCGGCGCAAGTGCTGTTGCGAGCGACCACTCCGGGCACTCACGGTGAGCAGGCGGCCTGTAACATTCCCGCCTCCAATTCGCCAGTTTACAAGTGATCGCTGGAGCGATAGATTGTAGAAATCCTCCCAGTAGGCTTTGAACTGAAAGGAGACGCTCATGGTGCCCTCGCGCAGGTCTCTTCTCTTCCTGCTCCCTTCCCTCCTGATCCTCTGGACCGCGTGCGGTGGCAGCGGGCCGGGCGAGCCGGCCGGCGGCACGGCCACGTCCGACAGCGTGGCGACATCCGACAATCCGGCCACGTCCGACGACGGCGGCGTCGGCGTCGGCGTCGGCGCCTCGACGGATTTGACCACCACCGACACCCCGGGGGAGCCGGCGGATCAGGTTTACGTCCGGCCCAACATCGGCAAGCTCGATCCCAACGGCCCGCAGATCGCGGCGTTCCGCAAGGGGGTCCAGACCATGCAGAGCCGGCCGGCCACCGACCCGACGAGCTGGCTCTACCAGGCCAACATGCACGGCACCTACGACACGCCGGCCCTCCCGCAGTGGAACACCTGCCAGCACGGCACCTACTTCTTCCTCTCCTGGCACCGGATGTATCTCTATTACTTCGAGCGCATCCTGCGCAAGGCGTCGGGCGATCCGGCCTTCGCCCTGCCGTTCTGGGACTACACGGACCCCGCGCAACGGGCGATCCCGCCGCCGCTGCGCACCCCGAGCACCGGCAACCCGCTGTTCGTCGCCGAGCGCGCCGCGGGCATCAACCAGGGGGCGCAGGTCCCGGCCTCGGCCACCAGCTTCGCGCAGGCGATGACCTTCACCAACTTCAGCTCGCCGACCGGCTCGCCGCTGAGCTTCGGCGGGCAGCTCGTCTCGGGGCCGATCCACTTCGGCGGCGTCTTCGGCCAGCTCGAGAGCCAGCCGCACAACATCATTCACGTGCTGGTCGGCGGCGATGAAGGCTGGATGAGCGATCCCAACCTGGCGGCGCGCGATCCCGTCTTCTGGCTCCACCACGCCAACATCGACCGGCTGTGGAGCCACTGGGTCGCGCTCGGCGAGGGGCGGACGAATCCGTCGGACAATCTCTGGAAGACGCAGGTCTTCACCTTCTTCGACGAGAACGGCCAGGCGGTCCAGATGACCGGCCAGCAGGTCGTCGATTCGGCGGCGCAGCTCCATTACCGCTATGCGGAGGGGAGCGGCGACCTGCCGACCACCGAGGCCCTCCCCGAGGCGCTGCCGGCGGCTCCGTTCACCGACCAGAAGCAGACGGTGGTGGTGGACAAGGCCGTCAACGCCAGACTGCGGGGAGCCCGGGCGTCGGTGGCGCTGACGATCCCGGCGGCGGGGACGGAGTCAGTGGGCACGGAGGGGAGCCGGCTCACGCTGGTGATCGACGGCATCCGCTTCGGCCGGCCGGGCGTCTACTACGAGGTCTACGCCAACCTGCCGACGGGGTCGCAGCCGAATCCTTCGAGTCCGAATTACATCGGCAACCTGGCGATCTTCGGCCAGCTCGCCGACGGCACCTCGGCCCACGCGGGGCACGGCGCCGACAAGTCGCTCCAGGAGAACGCGCGGCTCGCCTACGACGTCACGCGCCTGGTCGAGCGGCTGCAGGGGCAGGCGGGCTTCAAAGGGGACCTGAAGCTCGATTTCGTGCCCAAGGGCCTCGAGCCCGCTCCGGGGCAGGCCACCCCCGAGGCGCTGCCGAAGACCCATGAGGTCCGCTTCGCGCGGGTGAAGCTCGTCCGCGAGTAGCCGCGAGTCAGTCGTCGCGAGTCAGTAGCCGCGAGTCAAAAAAGGGCGAGTGCGCTACACTCGGATCGTCCGGTCCTCTCCGGCCGGACGGTCCGAGGAGTCGCTCCTCTGAGGAGTTGCAGATGACGGCTTCGCGATTCCCGGGAGCCGCGCTCCTGTCGATCCTCTTCCTGCTCGCCTGCCGGCCGGGCACCGCCGAACGTCCGGCCGCGAGCGCGGCGCCCGCCATGTCCACTTCCGAAGCGCCTCCACCCAAGAGCTCGCGGCCCCAGGTCCTCGCGACCTCCGATCGCGAGATCACGCTCGACAAAGAGAGCACCACGGTCGCCGTCAAGATGCCGGTGGCTCTCCCCGAATCCCTGGGGAGCGAGGACAAGAGCGAGGGCCAGCGGCTGGGGCTCTATCTCGACGGCGTGGAGGGGCGTTCCGGGGCCTTCTTCGAGGTCTACGCCAACCTGCCGCGGGGAGCGAAGCCGGATCCGGCGAGCCCGTACTACCTGGGCACGCTCTCGGCCTTCGGCCCCAAGGGCGGAGCCGGTGCCACGGTCGGCTACGACATCGGCAAGCTGGTGCGCGCGCTGGAGTCGGAAGGCCGGTGGGACGGCGATCTGACCCTCACCTTCCTGCGCCGCGGCCTGGAGCCGCCGGCGGGGCAGCCGCGCCTGCGGACCGCCCCGAAGGACACCCCGGCGATGCGGGTGAAGCGGGTCCGCATCATCCGGGAGTAGGGGCCGGGAGTAGCTCTACTTGTCAGATTCCGTGTTCCCGTTCCGTTGGCCCTCATCACCCCGGCCCTCTTCTCCCAGCCTCCCACCCTTCCCGACGGGAGAAGAGGGAGAAGTTAGTCGAAGCAAGTTTTAAAGCCCCTC
>JBDSHF010000079.1:0-18247 GCA_039918595.1 Thermoanaerobaculia bacterium | reverse complement strand
TTCCGCACGGTCTTTCGCCGCTTGGCGAAGGCGAGGCGGACGAAGGCGACGAAATCCGCCATCTCCTCCTGGGGCAGCGGCGGGGGGGTGAGCTCGAGGCCGACGAAGGCGCTGTCCACCTTGGGCGGCGGCCGGAAGCTGCCGGGGCGGACCCGGCCGAGAATCCGGGGCCTCGCGTAGGCGGCCACGATGACGCTGAAGGAGCCGTAGGCGTCGGTGCCGGGGGCGGCGACGATGCGGTCGGCTACCTCTTTCTGGACCAGGAAGGCGGCGCGGGGGATCTGGGCGTGGTGCGGCAGGAGGTCCTCGAGGATCGCCGTCGAGACGTTGTAGGGGAGGTTGCCGGTGACCAAGGTCGGCGTGGGGAGGCGGTCCCAGGCGATCTCGAGAGCGTCTCCCACCACCAGGGCGAGACTCGGGTCCGGGAAGCGGCGGCGCAGAAAGGCGGCCCACGCGGGGTCGAGCTCCCAGCCGAGCACCCGGGCGCCGGCGGCGAGCAGCTCGGCGGTCAGCACGCCGCCGCCGGGGCCGATCTCCAGCACCCGCTCCCCCGCCGGGGCCAGAAATCCCGCTGGAGCCAGGAAATTAATCAGCGGCCGGCAGAGGGCGCCGTCCACCAGGTGGTGCTGGCCGAGGGCCTTCTTCAAGGGGGGCTTGCGCACAGGGGAACGGTATCAGAGGATGCTCCCGCGGACGTGCCAATTTGGCCCGTGATCCGCCGTCAGGGCGGGCGGGAGCGAACCGCGGGACCCCGTCCTCCCTGCGGATGCAGGGAAAGACATCTATGGCACCCCCCTTGCAGCCTGGGGTTTCTTCCGGAGTGTCTATGGAACCGAATGTCGCCACGCTGAGCCGAGATATCGAACGTGAAACCCTGACCCTCAAGCGGGTCGAAGCCGAGCTGCGCCGGGTGATCGTGGGGCAGGACTACCTGCTCGACCGTCTGCTGGTGGGGCTCCTCTCCCGCGGCCACGTGCTGATCGAGGGGGTGCCGGGCCTCGCCAAGACGCTGGCCGTCAAGACGCTGGCCCAGACGCTGGCGATCGACTTCCAGCGCATCCAGTTCACCCCGGATCTGCTGCCGGCCGACCTCGTCGGCACGCTGATCTACGACCAGCGGACGGCGGAGTTCCTGGCCCGCCGGGGACCGGTGTTCACCCATCTGCTGCTCGCCGACGAGATCAACCGCGCCCCGGCCAAGGTGCAGTCGGCGCTGTTGGAGTCGATGGAGGAGCGGCAGGTCACGCTCGGCGACCGGAGCTACAGCCTTCCCGAGCCGTTCATGGTGCTGGCGACGCAGAACCCCATCGAGCAGGAGGGCACCTACCCGCTCGCCGAGGCGCAAGTGGACCGCTTCATGATGAAGCTCAAGGTCACCTACCCCTCGCGGCAGGAGGAGGCGGAGATCCTCGACCGCATGCTGGTGGCGAGCGACCTCAAGGCGCGTCCGGTGCTGGAGCGCGAGCATCTGCTCGCCCTGCGCGAGGTGGTCGACGGGGTCTATCTCGACGGCAAGATCCGCACCTACATCCTCGACCTGGTGCTCGCCACGCGCGATCCGCGGGCGGTGGGGCTGGCCGATCTCGCCGATCTGATCTCCTTCGGCGCCTCGCCGCGCGCCACCCTGTACCTCGCCCGTGCCGCCAAGGCGCTGGCGATGGTGCGCGGGCGCGGCTACGTGATTCCGGAGGACGTCAAGGAGCTGGCTCCCGACGTGCTCCGCCACCGGATCATCCCCACCTATGAGGCCGAGGCCGAGGAGATCACGACCGACGCGCTGATCGCGCGGTTGCTCGACCGCGTCCCGGTGCCCTAGGACCCGAGGTTTTCGCGATGCTGGGTTTCCTGCGCCGACGCGAGCCTCCCCGGGACGCCAGGCCGGCCGAGGGCCGGAAGCGTAACGCCGCCCTGCCGGCGGACCTGATGCGCAAGGTGCGGCGCATCGAGATCGCCACCAACCGCCTCGTCGACCAGGGGGTCGCGGGGGACTACCACTCGGTGTTCAAGGGGCTCGGCATGGAGTTCGCCGAGGTGCGCCCCTATCAGCCGGGGGACGATATCCGCTCGATCGACTGGAACGTCACCGCCCGCATGGGCACGCCGTTCGTCAAGAAGTTCGTCGAGGAGCGGGATCTCACGATCTTCCTGGTGGTGGACGTCTCGGGGAGCCTCTCCTTCGGCTCGCGGGCGATCCTCAAGCGCGAATTGTCGGCGGAGATCGCCGCCCTGCTCGCCTTCGCCGCCCTGCGCAACCAGGACCGCGTCGGCGCCGCCCTGGTCAGCGACCGCCTGGAGCTCTTCCTGGAGCCCCGGCGGCGGCGCACGCACGTGCTGCGCATGGTCCGCGAGATCCTCGACCGCCCGTCCCAGGGGGGGACCGATCTCGAGCAGGGGCTGAACGCGGTGCTGGCGACGCTCAAGCGCCGCTCGGTCCTCTTCGTGATCTCGGATTTCCTCGATTCCCCCTGCACGCGCGCCCTCAAGGCGGCCGCCGCCCGCCACGACGTGATCGTGGTGGAGATCGTCGATCCCCGTGACCAGGAGATCCCCGCCGTCGGCCCGGTCGTGCTGCGCGACGCCGAGACCGGGGAGACAGCCCTGGTGAGCGGCAAGCGGGTCGGCCGCCAGCACGCCGAGCTGCGGCGGCGCGAGCGCGGGAATCTCGCGCGGCTCGCCCGCAAGCTCGGCGTCGACCGCCTGGAGCTGCGGACGGACCGGCCGTACATCAATACGCTGCTGGCGTTCTTCGAGCAGCGGCGCAAGAGGTTGCGGCGGCGATGAATAGAACGGCAACCCCTCTCCGCCGCCCGGGATTGAAATCCCGGGCTACCGACAGTCGCCCCTTCCCGGGGCTCGTCCTTTTCCTCCTAGCTGTCCCCGCGCTCGCTCAGCCCTTCCCCGTCACGGTCACCCTGGCTCCGAAGGCCCCCACCGTCGGCGACCCCGTGCAGGCGACGATCACGCTGCGGGTGCCGACGGCGAACCTGGCGGCGGAGCCCCGCTTCCCGGCCTGGGGGAAGACGTGGGGGGAGGTGGAGATCGCCGGCAAGACCCCGCCGGTCAAGGTCTCCGAGCAGGGGGGGACCGCGGTCTGGGAGCAGCGGCTCACCCTGGCGGCGTTCCGGACCGGGAGCGTGCCGCTGCCGGGGATCGCGATCGCCGTGCCGCTCAAGACCGGGACCGTGCAGGCGCCGACGCCCGCCGGGCTCGCGCTGACGGTGCGCTCGGTGATCCCGCCGAACGAGAAGGACACGACTCCCAGGCCGGCCGCGCAGCCCCGTCCGCTGCCGCTGGGTTCCCGTTTCTGGTGGACGGTGGCGGGGCTCGCCGCCGCCTGCCTCGCCGCCGCGGCGATCCTCTGGCGCCGGCGCCGGCTGGCGCAGGGCGGCCCCGGGATGGTGCCGGCGCTGCCGCCGTTCGCCGAGCTGACGGCCGAGCTCGACCGCCTGCGCGCCGAGCCGTCGATGCTCGCGCTGCACACGGCGCTGAGCTTCGCCCTCCGCCGCTACCTCGGGCGCCGGCTCCCCTTCCCGGCGGTCGAGAGCACCACGAGCGACATCCAGCGCCAGCTCCTGTCGCGCCGGATGCCCGGCCCGCTGGTGCGGCAGACGGTCGAGCTGCTGCGCACCTGCGATCTGGTCAAGTTCGCCCGCCAGGAGGTGGGGGAAACTCAAGGGCGGGAGCGCGCCGAGGCCGCCCGCCGGCTGGGCGAGGAGTGGGAATCGCACCTCGCCCCCGCCGCCGCCGAAACGCCCGAGACGCTGGAGGCGACGGGCTGATGGGGGGAATCACCAACGGGATGGCCAACGCGATCCCCAATCTGGCGAGCCCGGCCTGGCTGCTGCTCCTGCTCGCCCTGCCGCTGCTCGCCTGGGCCCACCATCGCCGCTCGTCGCTGGGCGCCCTTACCTACAGCCGGCTGCCGGCGGGGCCGGGGAAATCCGGACAGCGCGCGCGCGGCGCCTGGCGGCTCCACCTCCCCTTCTACGCCCGCCTCCTCGCCTTCGCTTGCCTGGTGGCCGCGCTCGCCCGGCCGCAGCTCGGCTACGCCTGGGAGGAGAGCCTGACCGAGGGGATCGACGTCCAGCTCGTGCTCGACGTCTCGGGGAGCATGGGGGCCGAGGACTTCAAGCCGAAGGACCGGCTGACGGTGGCCAAGCAGGTGGTCAAGGAGTTCGTCGCCGGCCGGCCGGGGGACCGCCTCGGCCTCACCATCTTCTCCGGCGCGGCGATGACCCGGGCGCCGCTGACCACCGACCGCGACATGCTCGGCCTGATCGTCGACTCGGTCGAGCTCAACACCCTGCCGGACGGCACCGCGATCGGCGTCGCCTTGGCGAGCGCCGCCGCGCGGCTCAAGGACAGCCAGGCCAAGACCAAGATCGTCGTGCTGGTCACCGACGGCGCCAACAACGCCGGCGCGATCGATCCGATCTCCGCCGCGGCGCTCTGCAAGGGACTGGGGGTGAAGGTCTACACCATCGGCGTCGGCTCGGCCGGCCGGGTGCAGGTGCCGCTGCCGGTGCAGGACCCGGTGACCGGCCAGACCGTGACCCGCCGCTACATCATGAATGTGCCGGTCGATGAGGCCCTGCTGACGCAGATCTCGCAGCGGACCGGCGCCCAGTTCTACCGCGCCACCGACCGCGAGGGGCTGCGGCGGATCTTCCACGAGATCGACCGGCTGGAGAAGACGCCGCTGCACGTGAAGCGCTACGTCCGCTATCGCGAGGCGTTCCCGCCGCTGGTCTGGGCGGGGCTCGCCCTGCTCCTCCTCCCCCTGGCCGCCGCCGGCCTGCAGGTGACCGCCGAGCCATGACCTTCGCCGTCCCCGACCTGCTCTGGCTCGCCCTGCTCGCCCCCCTGGCGGCGGCGGCGGCGATGGCGCTCTGGCGCCGGCGCCTGGCGGCGGACACGGCGTGGGCCGCCCGCGGCCTGTGGAGCCGCCTGCTGCCGGCGTTCGCCCCGCGGCGCCTGACGCTGTCGGTGGCAGCGCTCGCCCTGGCGGTGCTCGGCGCCTCGTTCGCGCTGGCCCGGCCGCGCTGGGGGAGCGGCGAGCAGAAGGTGGAGCGCAAGGGGGTGGACGTGGTCTTCCTCGTCGACTCCTCGCTGTCGATGGGGGCCCGCGACGCCGCCCCCTCGCGCCTGTTCGTCGCCAAGTCGCTGGTGCGGCGGATGACCCGCGAGATGCCGGGGAACCGGGTGGGGCTGGTGCAGACCGAGGGGGACTCGGTGGCGCTCGCCCCGCTCACCCTCGACGCCGGGGTGATCGACCTGCTGCTCGACGCGATCGATCCCGGCTCGCTCCCCACTCCGGGAACGGAGCTGGCGCCGGGGGTGGAGACGGCGCTGCGCCTGTTCGGCGAGGGGAGCGAGAAGCACCGCGTGCTGGTGCTCCTCTCCGACGGCGAGGACTTCGGCGGCGGCCTCGACTCCGAGATCGCCAAGCTGAAGGACGAGGGGGTGGCCGTGTTCGCCTTCGGCCTCGGCACGCCCCAGGGGGGGACGGTGCCGATCCCGGGGACGAGCGAGCTCAAGCGGGACGCCGAGGGCACGGTCGTGGTCAGCCAGCTCCACGAGGACGTCCTCGAGAAGCTCGCCCGCTCGACCGGCGGCGAGTACCTGCGGGCGACCAGCGCCGCGGTCGATCCGGCGCCGATCCTGCGCAAGATCGACCGCCTGGAGAAGCGGACGATCGAGAGCCAGAGCCTGAGCACCCTGGAGGAGCGCTTCCAGTGGCCGCTCGCCCTGGCCGCCCTCGCGCTGCTGGTCTACCTGGCGGTGGGACCGTTCGCGCCGGAGGCAAAAGCCCTCCCGGCGAGGACGGCGCCCGGGAGGACGACACCCGCCACCGCGCGCGCCCACGTCTTCCCCGCTCTCTTCCTCCTCGGCGCGCTCGCCCTGCCGTCGCTCCCCTCGCTCCCCTCGTTCCTGCAGCCGCACCTGCCGACCTGGGTCGAGCGCTGGATGTACAACCCGCGGGAGCGGACGGAGCGGTCGATCGCCTCCTACCAGAGCGGCCGGCCCAAGGACGCGGTGGGGCCGATGGACACGGCGTCGCGGCTGGCGCCGGGCGATCCCACCGTCCAGTATGACGCCGGCACGGTCCACCTCGGGGCCGGCCACGCGCGCAAGGCGGTCTCGCTGCTCGAGAAGGCGGCCAAGCGGGCGTCGCCCGAGCTGTCGCCGGTGGCGCACTACAACCTGGGCAACGCGCGCCTGGAGGCGGGCGATGCCGCCGGCGCGGCGGAGGCCTACCGGCAGGCGCTGCGCGAGCGGCCGATGGACCAGAACGCCAAGTACAACCTGGAGCTGGCCCTGCGCGAGGAGAAGAAGCGGAAGATGGGGGCGCAAGGGCGGCCGCCGGGATCGCGCGGCAACCGCTCCCAGAACCAGGACCCCTCGAGCCAGCAGGGGAAGGGGAACAGCCCGCAGCAGAACCCGCCGCAGCCGGGGAACCAGCAGCCGTCCGCGCCGCAGCAGGGGCAGCAGCCGCAGCCCGGCCAGGGGGCGCAGAAGCCGGGCGAGGGGCAGGACGACCGCCTGCCGCAGTTCCGCAACCAGCCGGACATGAACGGCCGCGAGGCGGCCTCGGTGCTCTCGGCGGTCGAGAACATGGAGCGCCAGCAGCGCCGCGACCAGGCGGCGAAACGGGCGCGCCAGCGGTCCGCGAAGGGGAAGGACTGGTGAGGAATCCGGGTCTGCTCCTCCTGATGATCCTCCTCGCCCCCCCGGCGATGGCCCAGGAGGTCAAGGTCACCCTCGAGCCGGAGGTGATCGGCCTCGACGAGATGGCGACGCTCACCATCGAGGTCCACGGCGACGGCTTCTCCGCCATGAGCTTCCGGCCGAAGTTCGAGCTCGACAACCTGGAGGTCGTCGGCCGCCCGTCGCGGTTCGACGACATCCGTTTCACCAACGGCAACCTGTCGCGCACCTTCAGGACCTCCTGGCAGGTCCGCCCGCTGGCGCTCGGCAAGGCGCGGGTGCGGGCGATCGTCGTCGGCCTCGACGATACCGAGGTGCGCGTGCCGGCGCAGGAGCTGCGGGTGCAGCAGGAGCCCACCAGCCAGGAGGCGCAACGCCGCCCCCGCGCCCCGGACGAGGAGGGCGACCCCTTCCAGCGGCTCTTCGGCCGCATGCCGAACCCCTGGCGGGAGGAGCCGCGGCAGCCGGAGGTCTTCCTCCGCGCCGAGCTGCAGCCGGCGCGGCCGGTGGCCGGCCAGCAGGTGCTCTACACCATCTATCTCTATACGCGCGAGGACATCGCCGGCATCTCGCCGAGCGGGATGCCGGCCTTCCGCGGCTTCTGGGTGCGCGACATCCCGCTCCCGCAGCAGCTCCCGACGGACATGGTGGACATCGACGGCCGGCGCTACGGCCGGGTGCCGCTGCTCAAGAAGGCGCTGTTCCCCCTGCGCGCGGGCTCCTACAAGGTGGAGCCGGCGACGGTCGACCTGTTGGTGCAGCGCTACGACCGCTCCTTCTTCTCCTTCCGCCCGACGCTCGCCCATCCCGAGCAGATCCGGCTGCGGACGGCGGCGCAGACGATCGAGGTGCGGCCGCTGCCGCCGGCACCGCCGGGGTTCGGCGGCGCGGTCGGCGAGCTCGCGCTGGCGGCGGAGCTCGAGCCGCGCGAGATCCACCTCGGCGAGGCGGCCACCCTCACGGTGCGCCTCTCGGGGGTCGGCAATCTCCAGGGGATCCGGGAGCCCCGCGTCCAGCCGCCGCCCGGGCTCACCCTGCTCCCCCCGCAGCAGGAGGGTAAGGAGGAGCTCAACGGCAGCGCCGTGCGCGGCACCCGGATCTGGCGCTACGCCGTCGTCCCCGACCGCGCCGGCCGCTTCACGCTGGACGCGCCGAAGATCACCTACTTCGATCCCGCGGAGGCTCGCTATCAGGTGGCGACGACGACCGATCTGGCGCTGACCGCGCTGGCCCCGCCGCCGAGTGCGGCCCGTCTGGCGGCACCGGCGCGGCCCGGCGGCGCGGCGGCCGGCACCACGGGCTCTATGGCCGCTGGGCGGACCGGTCTCGGCGGCCGCCGCTGGTCGCCCGTCCTCCCCTGGCTGATCGCCCTCCCCTGGGGGCTCGTCCTGGTGGCGGCGCTGGTCCGCGGGCGGACGGCGCGAACCCTCCTAAAAGAAGACGAGGAGGTCCGCCGGTTCACGGCGATCCTGCGCGAGGCCGAGGCCGAGGAGCGCCCCCGGCAGATGGCCCTGCGCCTGGAGGAGGCCTGGCGCGACCTCCTCGCCCGGCGCTGGGGGATCTCGCCGGCGACGCCCCCCTCGCGCTGGCGCGAGCTGCTGGCCGGCCAGGGGGTGGAGGCCGAGGCCCTCGACGAGCTCGATCTGTTGATCGAGGACCTGCGGTATCTCCGCTCGGCGCCCCAGCTCTCGACCACCGACGCCCTGCGGGGGGACGCGATCTCCCGCAGCCGCCGTCTCCTCCGGCGGCTGGGGCAAGGCGCGCCGGCGGCGAGCGCCGCGGTGGAACCCTGACGCAAACTCTGCTACATTTCCTTTCAGATACCGTCATCCTGGAGTCGTGGCATGTGGAAGGGTTGGACTACAGTCGGGGGCGTCCGATATGAGTGACGCACTCGTGCAGGTCAGCATGCCTGAAGAAGGATTCCGTACACCGGACGACTACCACAGCCTCGAGCCCGTCCAGCTCGAGCGCTTCCTGGAACGGCGCCGGGCCAATCCCAACTTCCCGCTGCAGCTCAGCCTCGCCGAGAACCTGGTGGAGGTGCTGCGCCGGGCCAACGGTTTCGTCCCCTCGGCGGCCGGCTCGATCCTGCTCGACGACCCTTCCGACAAGAAGGACGACCGCCGCCAGAACACCCTGACCTTCATCGCCGCCTTCGGCGACAAGTCCTCCTGCCTGGTGGGCAAGACGATCCCCGCCGACCAGGGGATCGCCGGGCGGGTCTACCTGACCGGTGAGGCCTACTCGACTCCCTACGCGCCGAGCGACCGCTTCTTCTACCGGGCGATGGACGAGCAGACCCGCTATCAGACCGAATCGCTGGTCGCCATCCCGATCCGTATCGGGGTCGAGGTCTGCGGCGTGCTCGAGCTGATCAACCGCTGCGACGCTCCCGGCTACAGCCAGGAGGACCGCAACCTGCTCGAGATCTTCGCCGGCTACATCTCGATCTCGATCCAGAACGTGCTCGACGGCCGCCAGGCGCAGGAGATCGCCAAGCGCGACAACCTGACCGGGCTCTACAACGACCGCTACCTCCACATCGCCCTGACGGACTGCATCAGCCGCTGCAAGACCGAGGGGCTGGACATGGCGGTGCTGTTCCTCGATCTCGACTACTTCAAGCACGTCAACGACACCCACGGCCACCTCGCCGGCAGCCAGGTGCTGCGCGAGGTGGGGCACCTGCTGCGCCGCCGGGTCAAGCGCATCGGCGGCATCCCCGCCCGTTACGGCGGCGACGAGTTCGTGCTGCTCCTCCCCGGGGCCGACCTCGAGGCGGCGATCGACGTCGCCGAGGAGGTCCGCGCCGAGATCGTCGCCAACACCTTCTGCGCCGGGCCGGGGGACATCCAGCCGGACCCGCTGTCGCTCAAGGGGATCACCTGCTCGGTCGGCGTCGCCACCCTGCGGCAGCACCTCGAGCCCGACCTCTCGCTCGACGCCAGCAAGAGCACCCTCCTGCGCCTGGCCGACGCCGCCATGTACGTGGCGAAGGAAACCGGGCGCAACAAGACCGCCCTCGCCGGCCAGCCGGTGCGGCGCCGCCCCGGCTCCGACGTTCGTTGACCCCTCGCGAGGGGGGGTGCTAGGATGCCGCGGCTTCCTCCGGGGGCGGGCACCCACCGCTTCTGACCCCACGTACTGGATCGAATCAGCAGGCGGCTTCCGCGGAGCGCCTGGACAGGATTGCGTCAGATATGAGTAAAAAGCACCAGGTCGTGATCGCCGGGGCCGGCGGCATGGGCAGCGCGGTGGGCCTCTTGTTGCGGGAGCTCGGGGACTTCGACGTCGAGATCTTCGTCGGCGACGCCGACGCCGAGCGGGCCAAAAGCGCCGCGGCGTGGATCCGGGAAGGCTCCCTCCAGCCCGGCGAGGTCCACCCCTTCCACCTGCCGGCCACGGGGACGAACGGCGAATTCGACGAGGCCCTATCGCGCGGCGAGATCCTGCTCGACTGCCTGCCGGGCAAGGAGGCCCCCCGCATGGCGCGCCTCGCCCGCCAGCACGATCTCCACTACACCAACCTCACCGAGCACGTCGAGGAGACCGAGGAGATCCAGCAGATCGCCGAGGGGGCGTCGCGCGGCTTCCTGCTGCAGACCGGTCTCGCGCCCGGATACGTCAACGTGCTCGGCCATAGCCTCTACCAGCGCTTCTGCCAGGAGGGCGGGGTCGACGGCGCCGAGCGGATCGAGATGCGCGTCGGCGCCCTCACCACCACGGCCCGGCCGCCGCACTTCTACGGCTTCACCTGGAGCCCGAGCGGCGTCGCCACCGAGTACATCAAGCCCGCCACCGTCCTGCGCGACCACCGGCGGACCACCCGGCCGTCGCTCTCCGAGCGCCGCACGGTGGTGATCGACGGCATCACCTACGAGGAGGACCTCACCTCCGGCGGCGCCGCCGACCTGCCGGCGGCCCTCGCGGGCAAGGTCCGCGATCTCGACTACAAGACGCTGCGCTACCCCGGCCACTACGACTGGATCGAGCGGATGGTGGCGGAGACGCCGGCCGGCGAGGAGCCGATCGCCTATCTGCAGGGAAGGATGGAAGCCAGTGTCCCCTTCATGGAGGACGATCTGGTGGTGATCTACGCCGCGGTCGAGGGGCGCGGCGCCGACGGCGCCCTGCGCCGGCTGGATAAGTCGCATCTCATCCGGCCCCGCCGCATCGGCGCCCGGATGCTCAAGGCGATCCAGTCGACCACCACCGCCGGCCTCGCCGAGTCGGCCCGCCTGCTGCTCACCGAGAACCCGCGGGGGGTCTGCCTGCAGAGCCAGATCGATCCCGCCCAGTTCATGGCGGGCCCGTTTGTTGCAGAGATTTACCACCATTGAAAAAAGGCCGGCCTTCACAGCCTGGGCCGGCCCCATCAAGGTTTAGCCCGCCCGCGGGGCTGGGGTCTCTACGACAATGAGAGCGCTTGCGCGCGCCCTTGGCGCCTTGTCCATCGTCTGTCTGCTCGCCGCTCCCCTGGAGGCCACCACCTACCAGCGGGTCGCGGACGCTGACCTCGTCGACCAGGCGCCGGTCATCGTCGAAGCCGTCGCCGGCGCCTCCACGAACAGAGCGGACGAACGGCTCCCCGCCACCGACTACCGGATCACGGTCGAGCGGGCGATCCGCGGCGCCGCGGCGGGGGGCACTCTCACCGTCCGCGTTCCCGGCGGACGCCGACCCGACGGCATGTCGCTGCAGATCTGGGGCGCCCCCCGATTCCAGCCGGGCGAGCGCGTCCTGCTCTTCCTGGCTCCCAACGCCGACGGCTCGTTCCACGTTCTCCACCTGATGCTGGGCGCCTTTCACGTGCGCACGGCGGCGGACGGCCGGACGCTCGCCGTCCGCGACCTGTCGGAAGCGAAAGAGGTGAACGGCGCCGGCGTTGATCCGGCGAATGATCCGGAGCGCGATCTGGCCCGCTTCCGGGGCTGGCTCGCCGACCGCGCCGCCGGGGTGCGCCGCGCGCCGGACTACCTCGTGCAAGGAACGCCGGTCTTGCCGGACCTCTTTCCGGAGAAATACACCCTGCTCGAAGCCGGCGGCGCCCGCATGCGCTGGTTCGGCTTCGAAGAGGGGGGGAGCGTGGCCTGGGCCGCCAACAGCGCCGGCCAGCCGGGAGTCGCCGGGGGCGGCTTCGCCGAGTTCCAGCGCGCCCTCGCGGCCTGGAACGCCGAGCCCACGACGCCCATCCACTACGCCTACGTCGGCCAGACCGACGCCACCGGCGGCCTCGGCCGTTTCGACGGCGTCAACGCGATCCTGTTCGACGAACCGGTCGCCGATCCGTTCGACTGCGACAAGGGGGGCGTGCTGGCGATCGGCGGTCCCTGGTACGACGCCCGGCAGCGGACCGCCTGGGGCGGCGAGTCCTTCATCCCGGTCACCGGCGCGGACATCGTCACCAACGCCGGGATCGGCTGCTTCCTCGCCCGCAGCGTCAACCCCTCCAAGGCCGCCGAGGAGATCTTCGGGCACGAGCTCGGCCACACGCTCGGCCTCAGCCACTCCTGCGGCGACGCCGGCAGCGGCGCCTGCGCGCCGAACGGCCCCGCCGGCGACGCTCTGATGCGCGCCTATCTCCACGACGACGGCCGCGGCGCCCGCCTGGCCGACGACGACCGGCGGGCCCTCCAGGCGCTCTACCGGCCCGGCGTCGGCGCGGGCGGAGCGCCGCTGGCGCCCCCCACCAGCCTCACCATCGAGGGGGCCGGGCTCACCGCCAGCCTGCTCTGGGAGGACCGCTCCGGCGGCGAGGAGGGGTTCCGCGTCTACCGGGCGACCGGCACCGGCAAGCTCGTCCGCATCGCGGAGCTCCCGGCCGGGACGACGGTCTACGTGGACCCCGGCCTGAAGCCCGGCTCCCACTACGAGTACCAGGTCGCCGCCTTCAACGCCCGGGGCGAGAGCCGCGGCCCGCGAGCGGCGATCGCGACTCCGGCCCTGCAGCCGCTGCAGGCACTCTCACTGGCGCCGCGGCCGGCGGGCGGCAGAGGCGCCCGGACCGGCGAGCCGGTCGCCTTCGCCGTCGCCTTCTCCGGCCCGGCGCGGCAGGCGAGGTGGGAGTTCCCCGGCGGACTGGAGCTGAGCGACGCTCCGTGCGCGCCGGAGTCCTTCTGCGCCTCCCACATCTTCACCACTCCGGGGGACGCGGCGGTGAAGGTCCGTTTGCTGGGCGATCTCGGCCAGGTCTCCGAGCGGACGATCAAAATCCACGTCGAAGGGCCGGAGCTCGATGTCCTCGCCGGTGGAGGCGCCGCCGGGGACGGCGCGTCGTTCCTCCCCAACGTCCTCTCGGCGCCGCTGGGCGGCACGGTCCTGCGCAGCGACCTCTGGCTGGCCAACGACGGCGACTCCCCCACCCTGGTGCGGGCGACCTTCCGGCCGCGCGCCGCCGCCGCGCCAATCTCCAGGGACATGACCCTGCTGCCCGGGGGCACCCTGTTCGTCCCCGACGTGCTGCGGACGCTGTTCGGAGCCGGCGGGCAGGGCTCCCTCGACCTCTCCTATCTCCCATCCGTTACCAGCGACGGAGGGGGCGGCGGCGCGGCGCGGGTGCGCGCCTTCAGCCGCGCCCGCTCCGGCGATCTGGCCGCCGGCAGCCTCGGCCCGCTCACCGCCGAAACGCCGGAGGCCGCCTGGTCGGCCGGCGAGCAGGTGGTGGCCGGACTGCCCGGCGGCGACGGCTCGGTGGTCACCCTGCTGATCGACAACCTGGAGGAGACCGGCGGTCAGGTCGCCATCGCGCTGTTCGACAGCACGGGGGAACCGGTAGGGGGCCCCGTGGCTCTCGACCTCGGGCCCCGCGCCTCCCGCTCCCTGCGGATCGACCGGCTGTTCCTCGATCTCGCCAGCCACACCGGCCCGTTCAGCGCCCGGATCGCCGGCAGCGGCATCCGCTTCGCCGCCGCCGCCACCCTGCTCGGGGGCGAGCTCCAGGCGCCGCTCTTCCTCCCCGCCCAGACAGGAGTCGCCGGGAGCGAATTGCTGATCCCACGGGTCACGCGCGGCCCCGGCGCCTTCAATACCTTCCAGTTCAGCCGGCTGCTGGCCTCCAATCCCTCGGCGCGGGCGCGGGAGCTGCGCTGCGAGCTCTGGCTGCGCGGCCAGGACGGCGGGGCGTCGAGCCGCGTCGCGGCCCTGACGATCCCCCCGCAGGGCTCGGTCTTCGTCGAGGACGTGCTGCACGACCTCTTCGGCCTGAAGGAGGGCCTGGGCGCTCTGCGGATCTCCTGGAGCGGCGAGGGTCCGGCGCCGCGGGTGCTGAGCCTCGCCGTCTCCACCGCGCGCGGCGGCGCGGGAGGCCGCTTCGCCGCGCTGGTGGACAGCCGGGCGCCCGGGGAGACGGCGACGGCTCGATCCATGGACTTCGGCGCCGCTCTCTCCACCTTCACCCGCGCGAGCTGGGGCGCGGTCAACCTCGGCGACGCCCCCGCGAACCTGCGGCTGAGCCTGCGCGCCCCCTCCGGAGAGGTCGTCCGCTCGGTCGAGCTCACGCTACGCCCAAGGCAGAGCTTCGAGCGGGCGCTGAACGGAATCTTCCCGCAGACCGGCGACGGCCGCTGGACCGTCACCACGGAAGCGCTGGGGGGCGGACCGGTGCAGACCTACCTCTTCCAGACCGGCGCCGGAGGCGACGTCTCCTTCGTGCCGGGGCGCGCGGATTAGGGCTTGACAACGCGTCTTCCATACCCTCTCAAACGGACGCGCTCCGCGGCTGCGGAAAATTCTGCTCTCGCCCTGGAAGTACTTTCGACAAAAACTACCTTCCTGCTCTGGAAAGATTTTTCAACCTATTGAGGTGAAATGACTTGCCGTAATTGCACAAAAAGCTGTTCAAAGTGGGTCAAATCGATATGAGGACGTGGCTTTCCTGGCGGACACAGCTTTTTCCCACAAGGTTTTCCACAGCCTTTGTGGAGATCGGGGTTGAGCGCCGGAAAGCGCTCACGGCGTGAGCAGGCGCTGCCCACTGAGTGAGCGGCGGCAGGGCGCGGCGCGGTAGAAACCGGGCGCCGTCCCCTTCGAGGCGGCGGCGGGGGGAACCCGGAGCCCCTCCCAGACCGGTTGCCGGATGTCGACGAGACCCAACGGGGTCGGCCAGGGGCGGCGGCGGAAGGCGGTCAGGGAGAGCGTCTCCTGCTGCTCGGTGTCGATCGTCAGCTCCACCTTCCTTAGCGGGCCGCTCCGGCCCCCCGGCGGCGGCACCGACGCGAGCAGAGCTTCCTTCCAGCCGGCGTCAACTCCCGGCCAAGCGCGCACCAGGGTGAGGCTCTGAGCGAGCAGCTCGGGATGGCGCTCCCAGAAGACCGCGGCGGCGAGCCGGGGCTCGTTCAGCAGCGCTTGCGCGCCGCGGGCCGGAGCGTCCGGGTCCGCGAGGTTGGCGAGCATGCCGTAGTAGGGGGGGAAGGGATCGAGCGGGTCGAGGAAACAGGCCCTCTCCAGGGCGTTGCCGGCCCAGGAGGTTTTCGCCGAACGTCCGAGGACGCCGGCGACCAGCCAGAGGGAAGGGATGGCGACCCCCTTCTCCGCCGCCCGCAGGGCGAGCCCGGCGGCGGGGCCGCGCCCCTCCGGGGTGCCGGCGCGCAGGAGTGCGAGCCGCAGGGGGTAGAGCGGGAGCTCGGGATCGATCCGCGCCGCCGCCACGAGCTCCGCCTCGGCTTCTCGAGGCCGCTTTACGGCGGCCAGCCGCGCCCGATCGTAGTGCCAGCGGGCGATCTCCAGGGGAGCCAGGGCGAGCAGGGCGGCCAGCGCGTAGATCCGCACCGGCAGCCGCGAGCTCCGCGCCTTCCCCCGGCCGCTGCCGGCGAGCGCCGCGCCGGCGGCCACCGCGGCGGCCAGGGGGAGCGCGGTCACCGCCAGCGCGCCACTGCCGAGCGAGGCCACGGCGCCGCTGCCGAGGCCGAGCAGTCCGCCCAGCAGCAGCGCGGGGTCCCGCCCCTCCTCGCGCTCGGCGATCCGCCGCACGAAGAAGAGAACGATCAGGCCCGCCACCAGCAGCAGGCCGGTGACGCCCAGCTCGTAGGCGAGCTGGACCGGCAGGGAGTGGAGATCCCCCACCGACTCCCCCCAGGGGTTGACCCGCAGCACCGGCTCGAGGAAGGCCGCCGCCGTCCACGGCACCGATCCCGGACCCCAGCCGAGCATCGGGCGGGCCTGGAACCCCTCGATCCCGGCCGCCAGGTAGGCGCCGCGGGCCTGGGCCGAGAGATCCGCCCCGGAGGCGATCCGCAGCGCCCGCGGGAGCTGGACGAGGGAGACGAGCAGCGCGGCGGCCAGCAGCGCCAGCCACCCCCACCGCCGGCGCGAGCGGCCGGCCCGCGCGCCAAAGGCCAGGAGGGCCGCCGCCGCCAGCGCCGCGCACCCCGCGAGCGAGCGGCTGGCCAGGATCGCCGCCGCCGCCAGGCCGCCGGCGGCGAGGCCGGCGAAGCGCCAGGGGCCGAGCTCGCGCGCCGGCAGCACCGCCAGCGGCAGCAGGATCACCAGCCAGGCGGCGAGCAGGTTGTGGTGGCCGAGCGGCATCGCCGGCCGGGGGGAGCCCAGGGCCAGCCAGTCGATCAGCGACCAGAGGGCGATGCCGGCGACGACGAGAGCCAGCGCCCGCAGGCCCCGCCGGCGGTCCTCCTCCAGCCGCCAGCAGCGCTCGACCACGCCGGGCAGCACCAGGAAGGCCGGCAGGAGGATCAGCGCCACCCACCCCGCCCGCGGCACGGGCGAGGCCCAGCCGCTCGCCGCGACGGCGATCCAGAGCGCCCACGGGAGCAGGCGCCCGGTGGCGCCCAGCCGCAGGGGGTCGCGCCAGGGGGGCGCGATCCAGAGCAGCGAGCCGAGGATCGCCAGCGCGGCGGCGGCGCTCGCCGGCCAGGAGGGCCCCCAGGCGAAGGTTCCGCACCAGGCGCCGAAGAGAGCGAGCAGCAGGGGCGGGAAGAAGCCGGACATCGTGCGGCATTGTAGGCGATGCGTTATCCTGTCTTGTCCAGCTTGAACTTCCCAGGAGAAATCCGATGACTGTCGATACCGTTAGTAGCGTTTCCAGAATCCTCGACTCCCTCGGCATCGAGGCCGAGAACCACGGCGCCTTCGACGGCGAGTGGATCTCGACCCACGGCGAGAGGCTGGAGTCGATCAACCCGACGACCGGCGAGACGATCGCGGCGGTGCGGATGGCCACCCTCGAGGATTACGAGCGGGTGGCCGCGGTCACCGTCGAGGCCTTCCGCGAGTGGCGCACCTGGCCGGCGCCGCGCCGGGGGGAGATCGTGCGCCAGCTCGGCGAGGAGCTCCGAAAGCACAAGGAGGAGCTGGGCCAACTGGTGACCCTCGAGATGGGCAAGGTCCTCTCCGAGGGGCGGGGCGAGGTGCAGGAGATGATCGACATGGCGGACCTCGCCGTCGGCCTGTCGCGCCAACTCTACGGCCTGGCCATGCACTCCGAGCGGCCGCAGCACCGGATGTACGAGCAGTGGCACCCGCTGGGGCCGGTCGGCATCATCACCGCCTTCAACTTCCCCGTCGCCGTCTGGGCCTGGAACGCGATGGTGGCCGCCGTCTGCGGCGACTCGATGATCTGGAAGCCCTCGCACCAGACGCCGCTCACCGCGCTCGCCGTCACCCGCATCGCCGACCGCGTCCTCAAGGCCAATAACGCGCCGCCGATCTTCAACCTGGTCCTCGGCGGCCGCACCGGTGTCGCCGAGCGCCTGGTTGCCGACCGCCGCTTCCCGCTGATCTCCGCCACCGGCTCCGGCCGCATGGGGCGCGAGGTGGGCAAGGTGGTCGCCGATCGCTTCGGCCGCACGCTGCTCGAGCTGGGCGGCAACAACGGCATCCTGGTGATGGACGACGCCGACCTCGACCTCGCTTTCCGCGCCGTGCTCTTCGGCGCCGTCGGCACCGCCGGCCAGCGCTGCACCACCACCCGCCGCCTCTTCCTCCAACGCGGTATCGCCGCCGAGATGAAGCGCCGGCTGGTCCAGGCCTACGGCTCGATCCGCATCGGCGATCCGCTGGAGCAGGGCACCCTGATGGGGCCGCTGATCGACCAGACGGCGGTGGACAACATGATGGTGGCGCTCGAGCGGGTGAAGGACGAGGGGGGGCGCATCCTCTACGGCGGCAAGCGGATCGACCGTCCGGGCTTCTACGTCGAGCCGACGATCGTCGAAGTGCCGCGGCAGCTCGCCATCACCTGCGAGGAGACCTTCGCGCCGATCCTCTACGTGATGGAGTTCGACGACCTCGACGAGGCGATCCGCATCCACAACGACGTGCCGCAGGGGCTCTCCTCGTCCATCTTCACCCTCAACATGCGCTCGGCCGAGCGCTTCCTGGCGTCGACCGGCAGCGACTGCGGCATTGCCAACGTCAACATCGGCACCTCGGGCGCGGAGATCGGCGGCGCCTTCGGCGGCGAGAAGGAGACCGGCGGCGGCCGCGAGGCCGGCTCCGACTCCTGGAAGGCCTACATGCGCCGCCAGACCTGCACGATCAACTGGGGGACCGAGCTGCCGCTCGCCCAGGGGGTGGAGTTCAAGGT
>JBDSHF010000078.1:0-4294 GCA_039918595.1 Thermoanaerobaculia bacterium | reverse complement strand
ACCTCCTGCGCTGGATCGCCCTCGACGGTCCGGTGGAGGAGCGCCCCGGGCTCTTCCTGGTGGGCGATCCCAAGCAGTCGATCTATGGCTGGCGCAACGCCGACCTGCGGGCCTATGACGGCTTCGTCGCCCTGGTGCGGGAGGCCGGCGGCGAGGTGATGCCGCTCGCCCTCAACTTCCGCTCCGTGCCGGTGATCCTGGAGGAGGTCGCCCGTGTGATCGAGCCGGTGATGACGCCGCGCGACGGCGTCCAGCCCCCCTTCGAGCCCCTCCTTGCCTGCGACCGGCGGCTGAACGATCCCGGCTTCCAGCGCCGGGGCGGTTCGACCGGCTCGTCGGCCGGCTGGGCACCCGTCGAGCACTGGGTCTCCTGGAAGAACCAGAACGAGCCGTGGGCCACGCCGGTCATCGAGGCCACCGAGATCGAGGCCGCCGCCCTCGCCGACGACATCCGCGCCCTCCACGAGGAGCACCGGGTCGCCTGGAGCGAGATCGCCGTCCTGCTGCGCGGCATCGGCGACCTCGACCTCTATCTCGAGGCCTTCCGCCGCGCCCGCGTCCCCTTCGCCGTCGGCCGCGACAAGCAGTACTACCGCCGCCGCGAGGTGATCGAGGCCGCCGCCCTGGTGCGCTCGGTGCTCGATCCCGGCGACCACCTGGCGCTTCTCACCGTGCTCCGCTCGGCGACCGTGGGCGTGCCGGACGCCGCCCTGATCCCGCTCTGGAACCGGTCCTTCCCCAAGCTGATGACCGAGTTGCGCTCCCCCTCGGCCGACGCTCTCGCGGCCCTCAAGCGGGCGATCGAGGGAGCCGTCCGCGCGCTGCCCAGGGACGTGCCGGGGATCGATCGCGTCCGCGGCTGGGACCGCAACCTGATGGCCGCCGTCGAGCACCTGGCGGACCTCCGCCACGCCTTCGCGACCGAGCCCGCGGACGTTTTCGTCGAGCGCCTTCGCCGGCTCACCCTGATCGAGGCCACCGAGGCGGCGCGCTACCTCGGCCCCTACCGGCTGGCCAACCTCGAGCGGCTTTTCCGCCAGGTGCTCGCCGCCATCGAGGAGAGCGGAGGCGACGCCACCGCCATCCTTCGCGCCCTGCGCCGCA
Source organism: Thermoanaerobaculia bacterium (assembly GCA_039918595.1). Lineage (GTDB taxonomy): Bacteria > Acidobacteriota > Thermoanaerobaculia > Multivoradales > UBA5704 > DATARR01. Next base: position 3,190 of record JBDSHF010000078.1, on the reverse strand, counting down.
GCGTCGCCGAATCGCGAGAGGCCGAGGAGGGGCGCCCCAAGGAAGGCGCGGAGGACGCCGTGCAGGTGCTCACCATCCACGGCGCCAAGGGGCTCGACTTCGAGCACGTCTACCTCGTCCAGCTCCACAAGGCCTCGCCGGGCGACCGCAACATCCGCACCGAGGCCGGCCGCTGGGGCGACGGCTTCGAGTATCGCCTCTTCGGAGCGCCGACCCCCGGTTTCGACCGCATCGAGGCCGAACGCCACATCGTCGAGGCCGCCGAGCGGGTCCGTCTGCTCTACGTGGCCATGACTCGTGCCAAGGACCGCCTCGTCCTCACCGGCCTCTGGCCCGCGAGACTGAATCCTCGCCCTTGGGACCAGGTGAGCACCACCCTGGAGCTCCTGCACGCCCGCCGGGACCTCCCCGCGAGCCTTCCCGACCTTTGGAACGAGGCCGTCGGCGCTGGCGGAGCGGGGGAGGCCGCCGCGCCTTCCTGGTCCTTCCTGGACCCCACCGGTGCGCTCTGGAAGTTCCCTTCCCTGCGGCCGCCGGCCGGCTCCAGCATCGCCGCCGAGCCCGAGCGCCCCTCGCTGCCGGGTCCGGAGGAGATCGCCTTCGTCTCCGCCACCCTCGCCGCCGAGCGCGAGCGCGCCGCCCTCCGGATGGCCCGCCCCTTCGGCGGCGCCGCCTCCGAGGAGGCCCACGCCCTCCTGCGCGAGCAGCAGGCCGAGCGGCAGACCGAGATCGTCGAGCGGAAAGGGCGCCGTCCCGTCCATCGCGCCAAGGATCGCGCCGCCGCCATGGCCGCCGGAGGAGCCATCCACCGCGCCCTGGAAGAATGGGACCTCGACGCCGCGCCGGCCAAGGAGCTGGAGCGCCAGCGCGCCCTCCTCCCCGCCTACCTCGCCGCCCTCGTCGAGGGGGACGAGCTCGACCGGGCGCTCCCGCTGGCCGCCACCCTCCTGGAGACCTTCGCCGCCGGCCCCCTGCTCAAGCGCATGCGGAAGCTGAAGGATCACGTCCTCGCCCGCGAGCTCCCCGTCCTCCTGCCGCCGGGGGAGGGGGAGCATTCGCCGGTCGGCATCGTCAGCGGCGCGATCGATCTCCTCTACCGCGATCCGGAGGACGGCCGGATCGTGATCGCCGACTACAAGACCGACGAGGTGGAGACCGCCGAGGAGATCCAAAATCGCGCGGCCGTCTACGCGCCGCAGGGGGCGGTCTACGGAAGGGCCGTGCGCGAAGCGCTGGAGATGGAGGAGGGGCCGCGGTTCGAGCTCTGGTTCCTGCGGGCGGGGAAGATCGTTGGAAGGCCGGTCGAATAGGCGATGAGACGTCTGTAGGTTACTCCCAAATCATACGCAAAAATCTAGGCATTCAGTCGAATTTGGCGTATGATCTGGGGATGGCGGCTCTCGAACAGTTTGTCGATGACCGACTGGTCCACGGACGTGCCTACTTCTCCAGGGAAGAGGCACTGGGCGCACTCGCTCTAAAGCCTGAAGCCTTGGCCGCCGGAATAACCCGGTTGATCAAGAAGCGCCGGTTGGCGAACCCTCGTCACGGCTTCTATCTCATCCTTCGCCCCGAAGACCAGGTTGCCGGCGCTCCAGACCCCGTAAAGTGGGTAGACCCCCTGATGAAGTATCAGGGACTCGATTACCGCGTCTCGCTGCTGCGCGCGGCGGCGTTCCACGGGTCATCACACCAGGCGGCGATGGTCTTCCAGGTCGTCGCGCCGAAACAGTTGCGTGACTTTGAGATCGGCCGCCATCGCCTTCAATTTCTTTACCAGACACCCAATGTCTTCGCACGGGTCAACCAGTCTGATCAACTCGACCAGATGAAGAGCGACGCCGGCTTTGCCAAAGTGGCCGGTGTCGAGCTTACACTGTTGGACTGCGTCCGCTACTTTCACAAAGCTACCGGCATCAGTGGCGTCGCGCAGATTGCCAAAGACATCGGTGGCAAGGCCAACCCACGCAAGCTGGCGAAGGTTGCCTCTGCCTACGAAAATTCGTCCGTGCGACGGCTCGGCTATCTGCTGGACCGCGTGGGTCATGTGCGCCAAGCGAACGCGCTGGAGCCCTTCGTCGGGAAGGCTAAGACGCCGCTGCCACTGGATCCCGCCGTAAAACCTCTCATTGCGTCTCTGATCGATATTCACGAGAAGAATGCCAAGTGGAAGCTCGTCATCAATGAACCTGTGGAGATAGATTTTTGATTCCAAGCTCATACCTGCAAGCCTGGAATGCCAAGGCGCCCTGGTCCGACTCGCGACAGGTCGAGCAGGATCTGATCATCTGCCGCGCTCTCTGCGACCTTTTCAACGCGCCGGCACTGAAGGGCAAGATCGCGTTCCGGGGCGGCACCGCGATCAACAAGCTGTTGTTCAAGCAGCCGCTCCGTTATTCTGAAGACATCGACCTGGTACAGACACCAGCCGAGCCCATCGGCACGACTGTGAACGCGATCCGCGAGGCCTTGTCATGGCTCGGCACGTGCCAACGTGGGCAGGCTGGACATTCGATGCAACTGGTGTTCAAGTTTTCACCAGAGGCCGATCCACAGACGACACTGAAGCTCAAGGTCGAGATCAATACCCGCGAGCATGAGAGCCTGTTTGGCACGAAGCTGTATCCCTTCATGGTGCAAAGCGACTGGTTCCAGGGATCGACCGAGATCGTATCCTTCGAGCCTGAAGAACTGTTCGGCACCAAGTTACGCGCTTTATTGCAGCGGCGCAAGAACCGCGACCTGTTTGATCTGCATCATGGACTCGAACAGCTCTCTCTGGCTCCGGACAAGCTCATCGCCTGCTTCGACCACTACTTGGCCTTTGAAGGCAAGCCCATCACGCGTGCCATGGCCGAACAAAGAATGCTGGAAAGCTTGTACGCAGCCTGACCGAGGATGTCGCGCCCTTGCTGCCTGTCGCTGTTCGCTTCAACGATGAAGATGCGATACTTGCCTTCGAGCGTATCTGGAAGGAACTGATTTCCCGCATCAAGGGTGATGCATGGAAGCTGACGGACAAGGTGCTGGAAGAACTACGCGCGAAGAAATATCCAGGCCTGCTGAGCCGATAGGACTGCCATGTACCTCTACTACCAAGCCGCAGAAATATCGAAGGAGACCTAACAATCAGACTATTCACCATCGGTGCGATCCCCGCTTCGCGGGTGTCCGCGTAAGGGAATTTCCT
>JBDSHF010000077.1:0-16581 GCA_039918595.1 Thermoanaerobaculia bacterium | reverse complement strand
CTGAAGGTCGTCGTCCTTCCCGCCCGGTCGGCGGCGCCGAAGCCGGATCCGGTGTTCTTCTTCGGCGGCGGCCCGGGCGAGGCGATCGCCGCGGAAGCGGGTTACCTCGCGGACAGCGAGCTGCGCCGCGACCGCGACCTCGTCTTCGTGGACCAGCGCGGCACGGGGGAGCCCGACAAGCTGGCCTGCGAGCTCGGCGGCCACGAGGACGACCTCCAGAGCTATCTCGGGGAAATGTTCCCCGTCGCCGCCGTCCGCGACTGCCGGGAGCGCCTGGCGAAGACGCACGATCTGACGCTCTACACCACCGACATGGCGATCGACGACTTCGACGAGGCGCGGGCCTGGCTGGGCTACGGCAAGATCAACGTCGTGGGCGGTTCCTACGGCACGCGGGCGGCGCAGGTCTATCTGCGGCGCCATCCGCGGTCGGTGCGCTCCGTGGTCCTCGACGGCGCGGTGCCGATGGACGAGACGCTCCCCATCACCCACGCCGCCGCCGGCCAGCGCTCGCTCGACCTGCTCGCCGAATGGTGCGAGAAGGACGCGGCCTGCCATGGCAAGTTCCCGGAGTTCCGGCAGGAATTCCAGGCGGTGATGAGTCAGCTCCGGCGGGAGCCGGCGACGGTGGAGGTCAAGCACCCGCGGACGGGCAAGGCCGCCCGGGTGACGATCGCCTGGAACGTCGTGGCGGACGGCGTCCGCTGGGCTCTCTACTCCCCCAGGCCGAGCTCCTGGCTGCCGCTGATGATCCACCAGGCGGCCACCGGCGACTTCACGCCGCTCGCCCAGGCGAGTGTCAACTCGCGCCTCGGCGCCATCGACGGGATCACCATGGGCCTGTTCTTCTCCGTCACCTGCGCCGAGGACATCCCGTTCATCGATCCCGCCCAGGTACCGGCGCGCACGGCCAACACTTTCCTCGGCGACTACCGGGTAGCGCAGCAGACGGCGGCCTGCGGCGCCTGGCCGCGCGCCCGGATCGAGCCGAGCCACCGCGAGCCGGTCGCCTCGGACCTCCCGGTCCTGGTGATCAACGGCGAGCGCGACCCGGTGACGCCCCCCGACTTCGGACCGCGGGTGACCCGCGCGATGACCCACGCGGTCCGCGTCGTCATCCCCTGGGGCAGCCATGGTGGCGAGGAACCGTGCCGGAATCAGCTCACGGTGAGCTTCATCGAGAAGGGCTCCGGCGACGGACTCGATCTCTCCTGCGTGGGCAAGATCCAGATGACGCCGTTCGTGCTGGAGCCGCCGAAGGAGAAGAAGGCGGCGTAGAATTCGCGCATGGCGAACGGAACGGGTGCGGGAGGACGTCAGACGGCCCTGATCACCGGGGCGTCTGGCGGGATCGGGCTGGAGCTGGCGCGCTTGTTCGCGGCCGGAGGATATGACCTGGTGCTGGTGGCGCGGAGCACGGCCAAGCTGGAGGAGCTGGCAGGCGAGTTGCGGAAGCAAGGCGGCGCCGTTCGCGTGCTGGCGAAGGACCTCGCGAAACCGGAGTCGCCGGAGGAGGTCTTCCGCGAGCTCGAAGCGGCGGGGATCGCGGTCGACGTGCTGGTCAACAACGCGGGGTTCGCGACCTACGGGCCGTTCGTCGAGATCGATCTGGGCCGGGAGCTGGAAGAGCTGCAGCTCAACATCGTCACCCTCACCCACCTCACCAAGAAGCTCCTCCCCGGCATGCTCGCCCGCCGCCGGGGCGGGGTGCTGAACCTGGCCTCCACGGCCGGCTTCCAGCCCGGGCCGCTGATGGCCGTCTACTACGCCACCAAGGCCTATGTGATCTCTTTTTCGGAGGCGCTCGCCGAGGAGCTGAGCGGCACCGGCGTCACCGTCTCGGCGCTCTGCCCGGGGCCGACCGCCACCGGCTTCCAGCGGCAGGCCGGCATGGAGGCCTCGAAGCTCTTCTCAGGGATGCTGCAGGTGGCGGACGCCGCCGCCGTCGCCCGCGCCGGCTACGAGGGGTTCCGCGCCGGCAAGCGGATCGTCATCCCCGGCCTGATCAACAAGGTAGGCGTGCAGTCGATCCGTATCTCCCCGCGCGCTCTCGCCACCAAGATGGTCAAGCGCATGCAGGAGCGCCGGCGGTGATCCCGGAGCGGGTGATCGCCGGGCCCTCAGGCTGCTAGACTCTGCCCGCGTTTCATCCATCTGTTTATTCAAAAGGGGGGTCTTGCATGTACCACAAGCTCTCGACGTCTCTGCTCGCCGAGTTCATCGGCACCTTCGCGCTGATCTTCATCGGTGCCGGCGCCGGCGCCCTGGGGATCGGCGGACTGGTGGGGGTCGCCCTGGCCCACGGCCTGGTCGTCCTGTCCTTCGCCTATGCCTACGGCCACATCTCGGGCACGCACATCAACCCGGCTGTGACCCTGGGAGTCTGGGCGGCCGGCAAGATCGACGCCGCGCGCGCCGGCTCCTACATCGTCTTCCAGATCGTCGGCGGCATCGTCGGCGCGCTGGCGCTGCGCTGGGTGCTCGGCGGCACGGGGACCGGCCTGGGGTTGACCCAGCTCGCCCGCGGCCTCGAGGTGAACGGAACGTCGATCACCATCACGCCGCTCATCGGCATGGTCCTAGAGGCGATCCTGACCTTCTTCCTGGTCAACGCGGTGCTGAACGCCGGCATCAGCGGCAAGGCGACGATCCCGGGAGGCCTCGCGATCGGCCTGACGCTGACCTTCTGCATCCTGATGGGCGGCCCGCTGACCGGCGCCAGCCTCAACCCGGCCCGCAGCATCGGCCCGGCGGTCGCGACCGGCAACTTCGACAACCTCTGGGTCTACCTGATCGGACCGGTCCTCGGCGGCATCCTCGCCGGCGTGCTCTACAAGTACGTCTTCGAGGAGCGCGAGATCCACAAGGCGGCCCGGAAGAAGTAGAGCGGTTTCGGATCGTTGGGTGAACGGGGCTGCCTGCGGGCGGCCCCGTTTCGCTGATAGAATTGGCATCGAGGTGAGGCCATGAACACTCTAGCGATCGCGACGGAGCCCCTGCCTCTTCACACGGATCAGGGTGGAGTGGTCCGGGTTGGCGGCACGCGGATCACCCTGGACTCGGTGATCTATGCGTTTAAGGAAGGCTCGACGGCTGAGCAAATCCTTGAAGATTACCCGAGCCTAAGGCTGGCGGACGTCTATGCCGTGATCGGCTATTACCTTCGCCATAAGGAAGAGGTTGACGCCTATCTCAGAGAGCAGAGCCGGCAGGCCGAGGAAGTACGCCGGCAGGACGAAGCGAGATTCGACCGGCAGGGAATCCGCGAACGGCTGTTGGCGCGCCTGTCATCAAGCTCCCCGGGTTCTTCGTAGATGCGGCTCGCCGCGGACGAAAACTTCAAATCCAAGATCACCAGGGGCCTCCGGAGACGGAGGCCGTGGCTGGACATCGTCCGGGTCCAGGACGCGGGTCTCCTGGGCGCGGATGACCCGACGGTCCTTGACTGGGCCGCTCGCGAGGGAAGAATTCTCTTGACCCACGATATCGCGACGATGTCCCATCCTGCCTACGAGCGCGTCCTGGCGGGGCTGCCCATGCCGGGAGTCTTCAAGATCCACCCCTCCCTTCCCGTCTCCCAAGTCATCGAAGACCTCTTGCTCCTCATCGAAGCGAGCGAAGAGGGCGAATGGGAAGGCAAAGTCCTCTACCTTCCTCTCTAGACGCAAACCGGGTCCGGAATCTCACTCCCCAGGCCGCGGCAGCACGTCAGGCCACCACCCTCCCGGAACGTTCATGGGCCATGGACAGGTCTGCTGGATGTGCAGCTCGCGGAACATCGGGCTGTCGTAGCGGAGATTGAAACCGAAGCCGTCCCTGCCGGTGTGGCCGCCGCAGCGATACTGCGAGCCGCCCAGGGCCATGGCGAGGAGGAAGGCGATCGCCGCGACGGTATAGATCCGGGTCGCGGTCAGGATCCGCGGCGCCAGGCGGGACCGGCTGAGCGCGCCCGCCCAGAGGATCACCGGCAGGATCGCGGCGTGGAGCAGGATCAATCCCTGCCACATCATGACCGTCGTCGGCGAGAGCGCGTAGACGATCACCGCCGCGACGAAGCAGATCCGCGCGTACCCCGCGAGCCACGAGCGGCCGGTCGTGCCGGGCGCCAGCTTCCGCCGCCAGATCCACTGGAACCATGGTTTCCGGCGTCCCTTCCGGCGCCAGAGATAGAGGTTCGCGAGCAAGGGGATGACGAGGGTGACGCCGAGCGCCTGACCGAGACGGGTGAGCCCCGGACCCAGCCAGGGGTCGGAGCCGAGAAGGTCCGAGAAGTTGAAGTCCCCGATCCTCCCCGCGACCGAGAGCGAGGCGTAGCGCAGCCAGTACAGGAGGCCGCGCACCAGCGGGAAGACCAGGATCAGGCCGCGCCCGAGAAAACCCTTGCTGGCCTCGGTGACGAGGGCGGGATGGGCCGTGACCTCGATCGCCCAGGGGATCAGGGGGATCGCCGCCACCAGCCCGCCGAGGATGCCCCCGGTCCAGTGCACCCGGAAGTACCGGCGCTGCCAGAGCAGGAGCGAGGCGACCGCCAGCAGCAGGCAGGAAGGGTGGATCTGAAAGGCCAGTCCCATGCCGGCGACGTGCAGGAAGGAGGGCCAGAAGCGGGGGCGCGCGCGCTGGGCGAAAGCGCTCCACAGATGCGCGGCGCCATACAGGTAGAGATAGTTCGGGTTCCAGAGGAACGAGGCGAAGTAGAGCTGCCAGGGGTTCAGCCAGTAGAGGAGGGCGAGCAGCACCCGTTCGTGGGGGGAGAGGATGCGCTTGAGCGTGCCGTCCAGGATCAGGTAGGCGAGGACGTGGAAGAGCAGCACGAGCGTGCTCGCCGCTCGGTGGTCCCGCCAGAGGAAGAGCGGCAGGCCGACCAGCAGGCTGGTGATCCCCCCCGGCGCCTTGCCCCCCGTCGACAGCGGGTTGCCGTAGGAGATCCAGTGCCCCTTGGCGGCCAGCAGCCAGCCGCGGGCGAGGAGGTTGAGCTGGTCGCCCGCCACCTGGCTGCGGGCGAGCATCAGGAGGGCAATCGCCAGCCCGACGGCGAAGAGAGTCCAGACGATGCGGGACGCGGCGCGCGGCGTGAGCCGATGAGAAACCGAAGAGCTCATGCGAATGCGCAGGGTAGCGAAAAGGTCCGCCGGAAGATACTCTCTCGCGGAAATGGACCCTCAGAGGACGGTTTCGCCCGGCCGCTCCGGCGCGGCGCGATGGCTCGCGTGGGCCGCGGCGGCGGCGGCCTACACGCTCCTGACGCTGATCTACCTGCGCCCGATCTGGCGCATCGGCGGGGATTTCCTCCCCTTCAGCCAGGGGGACCCGATCTTCAATCTCTATGTCCTCAAGTGGAGCGCTCACCAGATCCAACTCGGGCTTCCCGACCTCTGGAACGCCAACCTTTTCTATCCCACCCGGGGGACGCTCGCCCTCTCGGACCACCTGCTGGGCCCGGCGGCGCAGCTCGTCCTTTTCCTATGGATCGTGCCCAACGCGATCGCCGGCTACAACTTCCTCTTCGTCACCTCGTTCGTGGCGAGCGCGCTCGCCGTCTGCTGGATCTGCCGGCGGGCCGGCCTCTCCTGGGCGGCGGCGCTGCTGGCGGGCTGGATGTACGCCTTCACGCCGTTCCGTCTGGCGCAGATGACCCATATCCAGGTGCTGATCGCGCAGTGGGCTCCCCTGACGCTCTGGTTCTGGGACCGCCTGCTCGCCGAGCGCACGACCCGGAACGCCGCTCTGTTCCTCGCCTTCTATCTGTTGAACCTGACGGGCGGGTGCTACCTCGCCTACATGATCCATTTTCCGCTGCTGGCGCTGTTCGCCAACCGCGCCGCGAGCGAAGGCCGGGAGCTGCTGTCCTCCCGCTCGTTCCGTCGGCTCCTCCCGGTGGGGCTGATCGCCGGGGCGGCCATCCTGGCGCTCTTCGTGCCGTACCTGAGGATCTCGAAATCGCTGGGACTGGTCCGCACGGACGAGGAGATCCGGGAGTTCGGGGCCACGCCAGCGAGCTATCTGAGCCCATCGCGGTCGAACCTTTATTTCGGCCCGGAGGGGCGGCACCTGTTGCACGCGGCGCTCGGCGCCGGTGCCCGGGCCTTCTCCCGGCCCGAGGGGGAGCTGTTCGCCGGCTTCCTGCCCACGGCCCTCTTCTTCGTGGGCGCCGCCGCTCGCTGGCGCCGGCGCCGGGAGGCTCCGCCGGACCTCTGGGAGCGCGGGCTCGTCCTCTCCGGCCTCCTCTGCTTCCTCCTCACCTTCCCCTGGATCTACGCGCCACTGATGCGGATCGTCCCCGGGATGAGCGGCATGCGCGTCCCCACGCGCTTCTACGCGTTCGTCTCGCTCACGCTGGTCTGCTTCGCGGGGCGCGGGGTGGATGTTCTGCGGCAGAGGATGCGCGGACCGCGGACCCGGGCGGCGCTCGTCGCGGCGCTCGCGGCCGGGCTCATCCTCGAGCTTGCGCCGCGGCCTCTCCGCTGGGGGAAGCCCCTGGCGCGAGAGGAGGCGTTCCCCGCGGTCTATCGCTGGATCGCCCGGGAACCGGCGGTGCGGGCCCTGATCGAGCTGCCCATTCATGACGACGTGCGGGAAAACCTCTACATCTATTACTCCACCCTGCATTGGAAGCCGCTGGCCAATGGTTACAGCGGCTACATGCCGGTCTCGCACCAGCAACTGACCGAGCGCATCCGCTTCCTCCCGGACTCCGGCGGGCTCGACCTGCTGCGGGACCTGCGGATCTCGCATCTGGTGATCCACGCCCAGTCGCCCGTGCGGGCGGAGGCGTTGCGGGATTGGGACCGGCGGTTCGCGTCGGGAGAGGGCCGGCGCGTGGAGCGCGTCTACCAGGACGGCGGCGACTGGGTCTACCGGTTGCTCGACCCGTCCACCAGCTCCAGCAGTCCGAAGCGGGCCGGCTTATGAAAATCGGCGGGACGGGTCAGGGTCGGCGACCAGGCGCTGAATTCGGGCTCGCCGTCGCGGGGGCGCTCGATCCGGTAGAGGTTGGCCCGCCAGATCCGCGGCGGCCGTTGCGTGGGTGAGATCGCTTGCCAGGGGATGGAGAGCCAGGCCCACCAGTCCTGCCGCATCGTCCCGGCCCCCGCCGCCCAGCGCAGCCCGGGGCAGTCCCAGGACGGATCGCCCGTCATGTCGGCCCGCAGGGAGGTCGGGTTGTGGAGGGTGGCGTCGAAGAGCGTGCCGAGAGGGCTCACCTCGAGCTCGAAGTAGCGGACGGGATCCGCCTCCCCCGTAGCGAGGAAGATCTCGACCGCCTCTTCCTGATAGACCGGATCGTTCCGCTGCCGGAAAGTCCCCCAGGCGTCGCGGTCCTCGCAATCGAAGCGGACGTGGAGCGCCAGCTCGTCCCAGCAGAGGCGTCCCCGCGTCTGCTGAACCGCCGGGCCGCTGCCGTCGGCGAGCTGAAAGGGGGGCAGGGCGGGGATCTCGTCCCAGGCCCAGGAACCGGGATCGGCGGGGTCCCAGGAAGGGGGGCGCCGGGGGACGGGGTGGGAAAAAATCATGGGTGGACGGAAGTATACTCACGCCTCCATGGCCTGCAGCTTCGCGGTCTACATCGACGAGTCGGGAGACGAAGGGTTCGCCTTTGGAGGCGGTAGCTCGGAATGGTTCGTTATCTCGGCGGTCGTCACGCTGAAATCCGAGGATTTGCAAACCGTCCAGCTAGTGGACCGTGTCCGCAAGCAATTGGGAAGGCCCGAGCGCAAGCCGCTCCATTTTCGGGACCTCCGCCACGAGCACCGGCTCCCGCTCATCGCCGAGATTTCACGGGCTTCGTTGCGCGTGGTCACTCTGCTGGTCCACAAACCCTCCCTCGCAGAGCCCGAGATGTTCCGGCAGAACAGCCGTTTGTATTTCCAGGCTACGCACGAATTGATGGAGCGAGTCGATCAGCTCTGCCAAGATGCCAGGCCTCGCACGGGTGATGGAACGGCTGAGGTCGTGTTCTCGAACCGCTCAGGGATGAGTTACGAAAATCTGATCCAGTCGCTCCGTACTCCCCGCTTTGAAGGGACTCCGATCCGCCACGATCAGATGTATGCGTGCACGGCCGGTCGTAGGATGGGGCTTCAGATCGCGGATGCCGTGGCCAGCGGATTCTTCAAAGCGGTCGAGCCCACGGAGCATGGCTACACGGAGGACCGGTACGCCAGGATGCTCGGCACAGTTCTTTACAGAAGAGGAGAAGCCTGCCAGGAACGGCATGGGCTCAAGTTCTGGCCCCAGCCCCTGAAAGGAGCTTTCGCCGAAAGCAGGCTGAGCTGGGTGCGTGAAATTCTGGAGGAAAAGAATGAGGCAGGCCCCGGGCCTCATGATCCCACCCCCGAAAGGGCTGCCGCTACCAGAGCGACCTGAGGTTTTCCCCGCGCATGCCTGCCGAGACTGAAGATAGCCAAATCCCGGCCAAGTTGTCAAGAGGCGCAACAAAGGGCATCTTCTGACATGCCGAGGCTTTGGTGGTCGTCGCTCTTTGACGGTTCCAGGCTCCGCATCCGCCTGCGATAGACTCCCTGCGACCGGGAACGCTCATGGCCAAACCCTTTCTCAACGATGAATCCAAGGCAGCGCTCTCCGAGGCGGTGATCGCGGTCGAGGCGGCGAGCAGCGCCGAGCTGGTGATCGCGGTCCGGCCGCGGACCGGCTCGTACCTGCACGCCGGCCTGGGCTTCGGCATCCTGGTGGGATTCGCGGCGCTCGCCGTGCTCCTCTTTTCGCCATGGATCTTCGCGCCGGTCTGGGTCCTGGTCGATCCGGTCCTGATCGGCGCCCTCGCGGGGCTGGTGGGCTCGCGGAGCGCGCGTCTGCGGCGGGCGTTGACGCCGGGGCGCGAGCGCCGGCTGCGGGTCGAGGCCGCGGCCCGGTCCACCTTTGTCGAGCGGCGTGTCCACGGCACGAGCGGGCGGACGGGCATCCTTTTGTATGTCTCCGTCCTCGAGCGCGAGGCGGCTTTCGTGGCCGACCTCGGGGTCGAGGCCCTGGCGGCCACGGAGGCGTGGCAGCGCGCGCTGGGGGAGATCGAGCAGGCGGTCCGGGACAAGGAAGATGGAGTCGCGGTGGCGGCGCGGATCCGCGCCCTCGCCCCCCTTCTTAGCTCAGCCCTGGCGCGGGGCGAGAACGACGTCGACGAGCTGCCGAACGAGGTGTGCTGACCGTGAAGTCTTCCCTCCGGCCGCTCCGCCAGCTCCTCCCCTTCCTGGGGTTCCTCGCCCTCCTGCTGGCGCCCGCCGCGGCGTTCGCCCGGGCGGGCGGCGGCGAGAGCTACTCCGGAGGCGGGGGGAGCAGCGGCGGCGGCGGCGGCGATGGCGGCGGCCTCATCTACCTGGTGATCCGGCTGCTGTTCTGGCTGATCATCCATCATCCGCTGATCGGCATCCCGTTGACGATCGTGATCGTCTACGCCTTCATCAAGTACCAGAAGCGCACGGGTGCCGCCGGCTCCCAGCGCTGGGATTCGGCGACATCCCGGGCGCCCAGGGCCGCCCCGGCGCCGCAGGCCTCGCGCGACCTGGACGACCTGCGCGCGCTCGACCCCGAATTCTCGGTGGTGCTCTTCGAGGATTTCGCCTATGCCCTGTTCGCCCGCGCCCACCAGGCGCGCTCCAGCGAGCGGGACCTCGAGGCGCTCTCGCCCTACCTCTCCCCGGCGGTCCGCGCCCAGCTCGCCCAGCGCCCGCCGGTGGGCGCCCCGGTCTCGGGGGTGGTGATCGGTGCGATGCGGGTGGTCTCGCTGTCGATCCCGCCGGCCGCCAGCGCCGCGCCGGCCGCCGCGCCGGAGGGAGGACCGCCGCCGCGCGTGGTGGTGACCCTGGAGCTCGAGGCCAACATGACGGTGGGGCCGGCGGAGGGGACGACAGGCGGGGAGCGCACCCACTACGTCAAGGAGGTCTGGCGCCTGGAGCGCGGCGCCAACGTGCAGAGCAAGCCGCCGGAGCGGGCGCTCTCCTTCCAGTGCCCCAACTGCGGCGCGCCGTTCGGCCCCGAGGGTGGGGACCGCTGCCAGTACTGCGGCGAGGTGGTCTCGGGCGGCCGGTTCGACTGGAGCGTCGAGGCGATCGGTCTGGTACAGATGGAGGAGCGCCCCCCGGCCCTCACCTCCAACGTCCAGGAGGCGGGCACGGACTTCCCGACGATCTTCCACCCCCAGTTGAACGCCCGCTGGGCGGAGCTGGTGGGCGAGGACCCCGGCGTGACCCAGGAGGGGCTCAACGCCCGCCTCCAGCTCCTCTACGGCGAGCTCAACGGCGGGTGGTCCCGCCGCGACCTCACGGGCGTCCGCCCCTTCGTCTCGGACGGTCTCTTCAACTACCTCCAGTACTGGATCGCCGCCTATCAGAAGCAGGGGCTGCGCAACGTTCTGGAGGGGATGCGGATCGTCGACTGGAAGACGGTCAAGATCGTGCGCGACCGGCACTACGACTCGCTGACCGTCCGGCTCTGGGGCTCGGGACGGGACACCACCGTCCGCGAGGCGGCCGGAGAGGTCGTCTCGGGCAATCCCCGGCGCGACCGCCTCTACTCCGAATATTGGACGCTGATCCGCGGCGCCGGGGTCAAGGGCACGCCGCGCGCCGACAAGAGCTGCCCCAACTGCGGCGCGCCGCTCGACGTCAACATGGCCGGCCAGTGCGAGCACTGCGGCGCCAAGATCACCAGCGGCGAGTTCGACTGGGTCCTGTCGAAGATCGAGCAGGACGATTCCTATACGGGGTAGCTACCCGTTCGCACACTCCCCGTCGTGGTCCTTCTGAACGCCCGCCGAGCGCCGCGTGCAGTCGTTGCCGTAGGTCTTGCCGTCACAGCCGCAGACGGCATGGTACTCCTTGGTGCAGGCCCCCGGCTTCTCCACGCAGGTCCCCTGGAGGTCGGCCGACCGGCACTGGCCGGCGGGCAGATCGCAGAACTTCCCCTCCGGGCAGGCTGCCCCGCGGAGGCCGCCGCAGACTATCGCCGGATCGGAAGATGGGTTGGCGGACGGGTTGGCGGCGCAGGCGGCCGCGGCCAGGATCAGGGCCATGGGCAGGTAGAGCAGCTTTCTCATCGTTCGCTCCTCCTCAGGACGAGTTTATCAACCGGCCGCCAGTAACTCCGCCCTCTCCGCGGACGTGAGGAAGGCGGCCTCGACCGCGGTCTCCTGCATCCGGCGGATCTCCGCCTCCGAGAGGCCCAGCTCCCCGGCGGCCACCTGGTACTCGTGAGCAAGATCGAGGCCGCTGATGCTCGGGTCGTCCGTGTTGAGAGTGCAGCGGAGCCCTCGCCGCAGCAGGGCGGGCAGCGGGTGGGAACGGTAGTTCCGCACGGTGCTGGTGTGCAGGTTGCTCGTGGGGCAGACCTCCAGCGGCACGCCGCGCTCGGCGAGCAGGTCGAGCACCGCCGGGTCCTCGATGGCGCGGATGCCGTGGCCGATCCGCTCGGCCCCGAGGCCGAGCACCGCCTGGCGGACGCTCGCGGCCCCCGCCGCCTCGCCGGCGTGGGCGATGGTGCGCAGCCCGGCCTCGCGGGCTTCCTGGAAGTGGCGGACGAACAGCTCGCCGGGGAAGTTCGCCTCGTCGCCGGCGAGGTCGAGCGCCACCACGCCGCGGTCCCGGCCGCGGATCGCCGCCGCCAGCTCGACGCGGCCGATCTCCGGCCCGTAGTGGCGGGAGATGATGCCGATCAGCTTCGCCCGCACCGGGATCGTCCCCTGCCCGGCCTCCAGGGCGTCGCAGACGGCGTCGACCACTCCGAAGGTGTCGAGCCCGTGTTCCTCGCCCATGAAGTAGGGGCTGAACCGCAGCTCGATATAGTCGATTCCCTCGCGGGCCGCGTCCTCCAGGTTCTCGCGCACGATCCGGTGCACGGCGTCGTAGTCCACCATCACGCGGCGCAGCAGCGCGAACTTGGCGATGAAGTGGACCAGGCTCGGCTCGCGCTCGGTGATCTGGACGTGGGGGCGCAGCCCCTCCACCGTCCAGGCCGGCAGCTCCAGCCCGTGCCGCCGGGCGAGGTCCAGCACGGTTTCGATCCGGACGTTGCCGTCCAGGTGGCGGTGCAGCTCGACCAGCGGATATCCGTCGCGCATTCGTTCTCTCCTCCTGGCGGAATCTTACGAGATCAGAGATTCGCGCGTCCGTCCGTCTACCAGAGCGCCGACATGAGAATTCTACGATTGCTGCGCCGGCGTCGCCGACGGCACGCCTTCTGGCGGCATCTGCACCGGCTGGTGCAGAAGAGCCGGCGGTGGTGGGGGTCGATTTAGAGAGGTCCTACCGGCACGCTTTATCGGCAAGTACCGCCCGAGCAGGCCCGCAGCTTCGCCAGACGCCTGGCGAGGTCCTGCCGGACCGCCGCGAGCGCGGGATCGGCGTGGAGGCTGCGCAGCTCGTTCGGATCGGTCTGGAGATCGTAGAGCTCGCGGTCGCCGTTCTTGTACTCGGCGTAGAACCAGCGCGGATCGCGCAGCGCGGTGAACGGCGGCTTGCCGCCCCCCTCGCCGAAGCCCTCGATCAGCAGCGTCCGGCTCTTCCCCTGTTCGGGGTTGAGGACCAGGGGGAGCAGCGGCTGCCCGTCCATCACCCGGCGGGCGCGGGCTCCCGTGAGGGCCACGATGGTCGGCGCGAGATCGATGTTGGAGACCGGCTGCGTGACCGTGGCCCCCGCCGGGAAGCCACTACCCATGATGATCAGCGGCACCCGGATCGACTCCTCGTAAGGGAGGTACTTGCCCTCGGTGACGCGGTGCTCGCCGAAGAAGAAGCCGTTGTCCGAGGTGAAGATGATGACCGTGCGGCCGAGCTGGCCGGTGTCGTCAAGGGTTTTGACCAGCTTTTCGACGAGATCGTCGACGGCGAGCAGCGAGGCGAGGCAGGCGCGGTAGGTCTCCGCCACGCGGGCCTTCTTCGCCGGGCTGAGCCGCGGCCGGCCGCTGATGTTGGCCGGCTTGTCCGCGACGTCGGCCTCGTCGAACGAGGATTTGACCGGCAGCGGCTCCCCGCCGAACTTTCCCGCGTAGCGAGGGGCCGGCCGCGGCGGGATCTGGTCGGCGTTGCGGCTGAGCCTTTCGAGGTGCGGCGAGGTCGGCGCCACGGTGAGGAAGAACGGCTGGCCGGAGCCCGCCCGCGAGCGCAGGACCTCGTCGGCCTTGGCCGCGATCACGTCCGTCTGGTAATCCTTGGCGGCGCTCTTGTAGCTCACCGGCGTGCCGTCGTCGCTCACCGTGTAGTTGAACAATCGGTAGGTCGTGGGATCGATGAGCCCGAACCAGCGCGACCAGCCCGGAGGGGGCTCGGGGGAGCTCACCCCGTAGTTGTTGAGGTACTTGCCGACGTGGGCGGTGTAGTAGCCGGCCTCCTGGAGCCAGACCGGCAGCGTGTTCTTGTGATCCAGGTGCGGGTAGCCGCCGTGCGGTCCGCCGTTGGCGAGCACGCCGTGGTTGTGGGCGTACTGGCCGGTGAGGAAGGTCGAGCGCGAGGGGCAGCAGAGCGAGATATCGACGAAGCTGTTGGCGAACGAGGTGCCCCGCGCCGCCAGCAGCGCCCGGGTCTTCGGCAGGGCGCGCATCTGCTCGACCGTCTGGTCGTCCGTCATGATGACCAGGATGTTGGGATGACTGTCCGCCTTGGCCGCCGCGCGCGCCGAGGCCGGCCGGCCGGACGGTCCCGCCGCCAGCGGCAGGAGTCCCAGGGTGAGGATCAGGGCGACCCGGCATAGACCGTTCATGACACGATTGTACGGATGGAATGAGGAGAACCGTCCGTTCCGTTCTCGCGGACGAAGACTTTCTTCGTCGAGGAGACCCGTATGAGCCAACCCCGCCATCTTTTCCCGCAGCGCTGGAGCCTTTGGATCGGGGCCGCCGCCGTCACGCTGGGGCTGCTCGCCGCCTGCGCCGAGCCGGGGCCGGGCACCCATCTGGGCGCCGCGCCCGCCGCCGGGCTCGTCGCCAAGCGCGAGCCGGCCAACGTGATGAGTTACGAGCATGCCGACTGGCTGGAGCGCGACGGGCGCGCCGAGCTGGAGAAGCCGGAGCTGGTGATCCAGGCGATGGAGCTCAGGGAAGGGATGAACGTCGCCGAGATCGGCGCCGGCACCGGCTTTTTCAGCCGCCGGATCGGCAAGGTGGTGGGTCCAGCGGGCAAGGTCTACGCCGAGGACATCCAGCCGCAGATGATCGAGCTGCTCGAGCAGTACACCGCCAGGGAGGGGGTCCAGAACATCGTCACCGTCCTGGGCACCGAGACCGACCCCAAGCTCCCCGCGCACGGCATCGACCGCATCCTCCTCGTCGACGTCTACCACGAGTTCCAGAAGCCCGAGCCGATGCTCGCCCACATCCGCGACAGCCTGGCGCCCGGCGGCACCGTCGCCCTGGTCGAGTACCGCCTCGAGGGGAACACCGCCTCCCACATCAACATCAAGCACCGGATGTCGGTCAAGCAGGTGCTCTCCGAGTGGAACGCGGCGGGCTTCGAGCTGGTGAACCGGCTCGAGACCCTCCCCGCGCAGCACATCTTCATCTTCTCTGCCCGGCGTGGCGCGCGTGCAGGCAAGCCACCAGCATAAACGGTCTAGAATGAGCGCGGGAGGGGACGACATGGAACCAGTGACCCGCAGAGTGACCTCGAGTAAACCCGTGATCCTGGCGGCGACCGACTTCTCGGAGACCGCCGAGGCGGCGCTCGACTGGGCCTTCGAGCTCGCGCGCCAGCAGGGTGGGAGCGTCGAGCTGATCCACGCCATCACCGTGCCCTCCTCCATTCCCGGCTACGTGCCCTCGGCGGAGAACTTCCAGGAAGATGTGAACCGGGCGGCCGAAGCCCGGCTGGCCGCCGCCGCCACGGCCCACGAGGGAAGGGGGGTCGAGGTCGCGACCTTCCTGGAGGCCGGCACGCCGTCGCAGGTGATCCTCGACCGCGCCGAGGCGATCTCGCCCCTGGCGATCGTCGTCGGCACGCGCGGGCTGACCGGCCTGCGCCACCTGCTGTTGGGGAGCACCGCTCAGCGGGTGGTCCACGACGCCCACTGCCCGGTGCTGACGGTCCATCCCGGCGACTTCGGCAAGCACCGCGTGATCCGCACGATCCTGGTGCCCACCGACTTCTCGCCGGCCGCCGAGCTCGCCATCGCCACCGCCCACCGGCTGCTGGCGCCGCTGGAGCAGGACGCCCGGCTCATCCTGCTGCACGCCTTCAACCTGCCGGTCGAGTACACCGCCTACGGGGTGATCCCGACCTCGCTCCGCTATCTGGAGGATACGGGCCTGGAGGCCGAGCGGCGGCTCTACGAGTCCGCGCAGGCGCTGCGGCGGGAGGGGCTGACGGTGGAGACGGTCTCCCGCGAGGGGGACCCGGCGCACGTCATCGCCGAGGAGGCCGAGAAGCGCGGCGCCGACCTGATCGCGATGGGCACCCGCGGGCTCTCCGGCCTGCGTCACCTGCTGATGGGCAGCACCGCCGAGCGGGCCGTCGAGCACGCCCCCTGTCCGGTGATGACGATCCGGCTGTCGGGGTAGAGCCCCATGGCTCCATAGGCCTGCGGGCGTCCTGCCCTCCGAGGCCTCACCCCCTGGCCCCCTCTCCCGGGGGAGAGGGGGAAGCAACCTTGCAGATGCCTGTTATTTGTCGATCGCGGGCCCTCCCTCTCCCCCCGGGAGAGGGACCGAGGGTGAGGATTCGAAGGGCAAGCCGCCCCGCTCCGCAAGGGCGCCTTGGGCATGGCGCCCCGGGCCGGCCTACTTGATCCAGACGGTCTTGATGTTCACGAACTCGCGGATTCCCACCTCGGAGAGCTCGCGGCCGTAGCCGGAGCTCTTGACGCCGCCGAAGGGGAGGCGGGGGTCGGACTTGACGGTGCCGTTCACGAACACGCAGCCGGACTCGATCTCGGCCGCCAGATCCTCGCCGCGGGCGGCGTCGGCGGTCCAGATGCTGGCGCCGAGGCCGAACCGCGAGCGGTTCGCCAGCTCGATCGCCTCCGCGGCGTCGCGCGCCCGGATCACCGCCGCCACCGGCCCGAAGGTCTCCTCGTCGAAGGCGGCCATGCCAGGCTGGACGCCGGTCAGCACTGTCGGCGCGTAGTACCACCCCTTGCCTTCCAGCCGCTTGCCGCCGGTCCGGAGCTGGGCGCCGGCCGCGACCGAGCGCTTCACCTGATCGTCGAGCGAGTCGAGCAGATCCTCGCGCGCCATCGGGCCGACGTCCGTGCCCCGCTCCATGGGATCGCCCACCTTGAGCCCTTCCACGGCGCGGACGAATTCTTCCTCGAAACGGTCGGCGATATCGTCGATGACGATGAACCGCTTGGCGGCGATGCAGCTCTGGCCGTTGTTGCCGAAGCGCGACTTGGCGGCGGCGGTCGCCGCGGCGGGCAGATCGGCGTCGTCGAGCACCACGAAGGGGTCCGAACCGCCGAGCTCGAGCACGCTCTTCTTGAGGAAGCGACCGGCGGCGGTCCCCACTGCCTCGCCCGCGCGCTCGCTCCCGGTCAGCGTGACGGCCGCGATCCGCGGGTCGCCGATGATGCGCGGCGTCGCGTCGGCCAGCTGCGAGTCGGCGAGCACGACCGTCGTGAACAGGCCGGCCGGCGCCCCCGCGTCGGCGA
>JBDSHF010000076.1:0-10362 GCA_039918595.1 Thermoanaerobaculia bacterium | reverse complement strand
GACTTCGATGACGTTTTCGACTGGGCTCTTTGAGGCGAGGTACATGACGGCAGGAAAGCGGCGAATGGCGCGAGAGATGGCGGTCCAGATGCTGTATCAGAACGATCTGGGAGGGAGCTCGCTGCCGAACATCTTCAACTCGTTCGATCTCTCGGAATATCTGGCGCGCGAGGCCGCTTCCCAGGACAAGAAGCGGGGGCTGCCCACGCCCGACGAGTGCGAGGAACAGACCCGGCGCAAGCAGCGGGTGCAGGAGGCGTTCGAATACGCCCAATTGCTGGTCCGCGGCGCGGTCGACAACCGCGAGCGGATCGACGACCTCATCCGCGGCCAGGCCGACAACTGGCGGCTGGAGCGGATGCCCCCGGTGGACCGCAACATCCTGCGCCTCGCGGTCTATGAGATGCTCGAGGAGCGGGACACCCCCAAGCTGGTGGTGCTCGACGAAGCCATCGAGCTCGCCAAGAAGTTCGGCTCCGAGCAGTCGGGCCGCTTCGTCAATGGCCTGCTCGACGGCCTGCTGAAGCAGCACACCTTTCCGGGCAGCCTGACCTAAAGAGAAAACAGAAAGAGCCGAGGATGAGCACGCCATACGACCACAAGGCCGTCGAGGCCAAATGGCAGGACCGCTGGGAAAAGACGCGGGCGGCCGAGGTGGACCTGCGCCACGCCGGCGACAGCCATTCCCAAGACAAGTACTACATGCTGATGATGTTCCCCTATCCGTCGGGGGACCGTCTCCACGTCGGGCACGGGCGCAACTACATCCTCGGCGACGCTCTCTACCGCTACCTGCGGATGAACGGCAAGCGGGCGCTCAACCCGATGGGCTGGGACGCTTTCGGCCTGCCGGCCGAGAACGCCGCCATCCAGCGCGGCATCCATCCGAACGACTGGACACTGGCCAACATCAAGGTGATGAAAGAGCAGTTCCGGCGCTGGGGGATCCTCTTCGACTGGTCGAAGGAGATCGCCTCCTGCTTCCCCGACTACTACCGCTGGAACCAGTGGCTGTTCCTGCACATGCTGGAGAAGGGGATCGCCTACAAGAAGATGGCGCCGGTCAACTGGTGCCCGAGCTGCCAGACCGTGCTCGCCAACGAGCAGGTGGTGGACGGCGCCTGCGAGCGCTGCGGCACGCCGGTCATCCAGCGCGACCTCGAGCAGTGGTTCTTCCGCATCACCGGGTACGCCGACCGCCTGCTGGAGGGGCTCGACGGCCTGGAGGGGTGGCCCGAGAAGGTCAAGGTGATGCAGCGCAACTGGATCGGCCGCTCCGAGGGTGGGGAGGTGGACTTCCGGCTGCCCGCCATGGAGGAGACGCTGACGGTCTTCACCACCCGGCCGGACACGATCCACGGCGCCACCTTCCTGGTGCTGGCGCCCGAGCATCCGTTCGCCGCGCGGCTGATCGCCGGGCACCCCGACCGCGCCGGGATCGAGGCCTGGATCGAGACGGTGCGCAACACTCCGCGCATCCAGCGCTCGGCCGAGGAGAACCCCAAGGAGGGGCGCGACACCGGCGCGGTGGCGATCAATCCGGCGACGGGGGAGGAGATCCCCGTCTGGCTCGCCAACTACGTGCTGCCCGAGTACGGCACCGGCGCCATCATGGCGGTGCCGGCCCACGACGCGCGCGACCTCGCCTTCGCTCGCCAGGAGGGGTTGCCGGTTCGCCTTGTCTACCATCCTGAGGGGGAAGCGATCGACCCGGCGAGCCTGGCCGAGCCCATCCTGCACGAGGGGGTGATCCGCAACGCTCCGCCGTTCGACGGCCTGGCGGACGGCGCGGAGACGATCGGCAAGTTCATCGACTGGATGGCGGCGCGGGGGTTCGGCCGCCGCAAGGTGGTCTACCGGCTGCGCGACTGGCTGATCTCGCGCCAGCGCTACTGGGGGACCCCGATCCCGGTCGTCTACTGCGAGACGGACGGCATGGTGCCGCTGCCGGACGATCAGCTCCCGGTCGAGCTCCCCTATGACGTCGAGTTCACCGGCCGCGAGGGGAACCCGCTGTCGCGCTCGAAGTCGTTCGTCGAGACCCGGTGCCCGAAGTGTGGCGGCCCCGCCCGGCGCGAGACCGACACTATGGACACCTTCGTCGACAGCTCCTGGTACTACCTGCGCTACCTCTCGCCGCGCGACGCGACGCGGATGTTCGACCCCGAGATCGCCAACCGCTGGATGCCGGTCGACCAATATATCGGCGGCATCGAGCACGCGATCCTCCACCTGCTCTACGCGCGGTTCATCTGCAAGGTGCTGCACGACTTCGGGATGGTGGGGATCGAGGAGCCGTTCCAGAACCTGTTCAACCAGGGGATGATCACCCGCTTCTCGGACAAGTCCGGGCGGGTGGAGAAGATGTCGAAGTCGCGCGGCAACACGGTCTCGCCGGACGAGCTGATCGACGAGATGGGGGCCGACACCGAGCGGGTCTACACGCTCTTCATCGGTCCGCCGGAGAAGGAGGCCGAGTGGAGCGACGAGGCGGTCTCGGGCGCCTACCGTTTCCTGTCGCGGGTCTGGCGGCTGCAGGAGCGGCTGCCCGAAGCCCCGCCCACGGCGCCGTCCGACGTCGAGCTCGAGCGCGATCGCCACGCCACCATTCAGCGGGTGACGCAGAGCTTCGAGCGCTTCTCTTTCAACACCGCCGTGGCGTCGCTGATGGAGCTGTCGAACAGCCTGGCGCGGGCGCTGGAGGAGAAAACCGCCTCGCGGCTGTGCTGCGAGGAGGCGTTCTACACGTTGGTGCAGCTCCTGCACCCCCTGGCGCCTCATATCACCGAGGAGCTCTGGGAGCGCCGCGGGTACACCGAGAGCCTGCTCGACACCTCCTGGCCGCGGTACGATGAGGCGAAGCTCCACCGCGACCGCATCTCCCTGGTCGTCCAGGTCGACGGCAAGCTGCGCGACCGGGTGGAGGTGGACGCCACCGCCGGCGAGACAGAGGTGAGGGCCATCGTTCTCGCCAGCCCGAAGGTGCGGGAGCACCTGGCGGGGCGGGAGGTGGCCAAGGCCGTCCTGGTTCCGGGGCGGCTGATGAACCTGGTGACGAGGAAGACCGCATGAAAGTAATTTGGATGAAAAAAGCGTTGCTCTTCGGGTCGCTCGCGGCCCTGCTGCTCGCCCTCTCCGGCTGCGGCTACGCCCTGGTGGGGCGCAGCAGCAACGTACCGGCGGACGTCAAGGCGGTCTATCTCCAGCCGCTGGTCAACCAGACCCAGCGCCAGCAGGTGGAGCAGTCGCTCACCCAGGCGATCGCCACCGAGCTGGTGACCCGCCAGCGCTTCTCGATCGTCGCCAGCGAGGCGCAGGCGAACGCCGAGATCGTCGGCGCGGTGACCGGCTTCGCGGTGACTCCGGTCACCTTCGACGCCACCGGCCGCGCCAATGAGTACGAGATCGCGATCACCGCTCAGATCACCTTCAAACGGGTGGGTACGGAGGGCAAGGTGATCTGGAAGAGCGACCGCTACACCTTCCGCGAGAACTATCCGCTCGATCCCACCGCCGCCGATTTCTTCGACCGCGAGAACGAGACGATCGACCGCGCCTCGAAGCGTTTCGCCGAGACGCTGGTGACGGACCTGCTGGAAGGGTTCTAGGCTCGACGGGTCTGGTTTTCGTAGGGGCGGGCTTGTCCCCGCCCTGTTCAGCGCCAATGCCAAAAGGGCGGGGACAAGCCCCGCCCCTACGAAGAGGTGCTCTCTGAAGGGAGCCCTCTACTTGCCGAGGGCTGCGACTTTCAGGGCCAGGCGGGACTTGTAGCGCGAGGCGGTGTTCGAGTGGATGACCTTCTTCTGGGCCGTCTTGTCGATGATGCCCAGCGTCTCCGGCAGGAGCGCCTGAGCGCGGGTGGCATCGCCACTCGCGACGGCGGTACGGAGCTTCTTGATCGCGGTGCGCAGGGTCGAACGGTGCGCGCGGTTGCGCTCCCGGGCCGCAACGTTCTGACGGATGCGCTTCTCAGCCGACTTGGTATTCGCCATATTTCCTTCGTCGCTCTCGCTTGGGTTTCGGTTGTCGGAGGGAAAGAGTTCCCGTGAAACACGAAGTCGCACCGAAGTGCGACAAAACTTTATAGCATCCGCCCCCGGGCCCTGTCAACTAACCGGCGTCGACCCCGACCTCGCGCAGCCGCTGCCGCGCGAGGTTGGCCTCGTCGCTCGTGGGGTACTGGCGAATGACGTGCTGGAGCTGGACCACCCCCTGCGGGCGCTGGCCGAGCTCGAGGAGCGAGTACCCCTTCTTGAGCAGGGCGCTCGGCACCTTGTCCCCCTTGGGATAGCGGTTCAGCACGACGTCGAACTGGTCGATCGCCTGCCGGAAGCGCCGCTGCCGGTAGTAGGACTCGGCGATCCAGTAGGCCGCGTTGTCGGAAAGGTCGGTGGCGGGGAAGTTCGCCAGGTACTCCTGGAACTCGCGCACCCCGAGATCGAAGTTCCCCTTCAGGTAATCGTTGTAAGCCGCGTCGTAGAGGCTCTTGGGGTCGATCCCGGCGCCGCCGCCGCCATTCGGTTCCGGAGCGGGCTGCCGTGCCTGCGGCGGCGCCTCCCCGTTATCCGAGGGAGCCGGGGCGGCCTGCGGGGCCGCGGGCTGGTTGCGGAATCCCTTGAGCTCCTGGTTGGTCGTCGCGATCTGCTGCGAGAGCTGGGAGAGGCGGTAGTTGGTGTCCTCGAGCTTGGCCTGCAGGGCCTCGATCTGGCCGCTGAGGTCCTGGAGCTTGACCTGCATGTCGGCTTCGGTCCTGAGCAGGCCCTGCATCTGCTGGCCGACATTGCTGCCGAGGGTCGCGACCTCCTGCTTGCTCGGGGCCTCCTGGGCCTGCTTCTGGAGCTGCAGCATCTGCCGCTGGATGTCCGAGAGCTGCGTCTGCAGGCCCTCGATGTCCTGGGTCGAGACGCACCCCGTGGCGGCGAGCGCCGCCACGAGGCAAACGGCGAGGGGAAGAGCGCGGTGAAGCTTCATGACGGCCGGCTCAACCGACGTTCGAGCGTCCGGTGATGATCATGTGGACGCGGCGGTTCTGCGACCAGCAGCTCTCCACGTCCTCGGTGCAGGCGGGGCGCTCCTTGCCGTAGGAGAGAGTGCGCATGCGGTCGGCGCCCACGCCCAGCGAGCCCAGGTACTGCTTGACGGAGTTGGCGCGCCGCTCGCCGAGGGCCAGGTTGTACTCGTTGGTGCCCCGGGCGTCGGCGTGCCCCTCGAGGGTCATCGAGAGCTGCGCCTGGCTCTTCAGCAGGTCGGCGTTGCGCGACAGCTTGTCCCGGGTGTCGTCGCTCAGGGTGGCCTCGTCGTAGTCGAAGTAGATGTCCGGGCTGAAGCCGCGCCGCTGGAGCTCGTCGTTGACCACCTGCATGTCCGCCGACGTCAGCGGATCCTCCGTCTGGTCGTTGACGTCGGGGGCCGCCGGCTGCTGCACGTCCTGCGTCGTCGACGGGGTGCTCGGCGAAGCCGGCACGGTGGTGGTCTCCACGTTCAGGTCGGACGGCGGGGTGGCGGGCTTCTTCTTCGGGCATCCATACAGGAAGGTCAGAAGGGTCGCCATCACCATCCATATCATCCACTTTCGGTTCATGATCTCTCCTCGTTCAAAAACACGGTCGGTACGGCTTGAGGGTACGTCGTCTCTCAACTCTATCAAACCCTTACCTCTCTGGCACGCTTCGCGACCAATCGGCGAGATCGTTGCTCCCCTCGGTCGTGAGCTGGCGGACGTTGGCACCGTCGAGGTCCATGACGTAGATCTGCTTGCCGGCGCCGCGGCTGGAGGTGAAGGCGATCTTGCGGCCGTCCGGCGAGAAGGTCGGCGACTGGTTCTCGCCGGGGCCGGAGGTGAGCACCCGGCTCTCCAGGGTCACCACGTTGGTCACCGCGATCTGGAACTGCCCGTCGCGCCGGCTGGTGTAGGCGATCAGATCCCCTTCCGGGTTCCAGGAGGCGCCGTCGTTGTAGGTGCCGTCGTAGGTGAGCCTCCGCTGGTTGGCCCCCTCGGAGTCCATCAGGTAGATGTGCGGATTGCCGGCCCGGCTGGAGGTGAAGGCGATCTCCCCCCCCTTGGGGCTCCAGGCCGGGTTGGTCTCGATGGCGTTCGAGTTGGTCAGCCGGCGCAGGTTGCCGCCGCTGAGATCGGTGACGACGATCTCGACGTTGCCGTCATAGGAGCGCGCGAACGCGATGCGGCCGCCGTCGGGCGCGAAGCTCGGGCTGGTGTTGAGCGAGCCGGAGGTGATGATCGGGCGCTTGCGGCCGCTCCCGAGGTCGGCGAGATAGAGGCCCGGGCCGCCGTTGAAGAAGGAGGTGTAGGCGATCGCCCCGCCGTTCGGGCTCCACGCCGGGGACATCGAGGTCGAGCGGTGGCCGGTGATCTTGCGCGGGTTCTCCCCGTCGTAGTCCATGACGTAGATCTCTTTGCTGCCGCCTCGGTCCGCGGTGTAGGCGATCTCGGAGAGGGCGATCCCCTTCTTGCCGACCAGGAAGCGGATCACCTCGTCGGCGAAGGTGTGGGCCATCCGCCGGCTGACCGAGAAGGGGCCGCTGTAGCGCTTGGCGAGCACCGCCTGGCCGCTGCCGAGATCGAGCACCCGCCCCTCGAAGACCAGTTTTTCCCCTTCCACCCGCAGATCGCCGAGCAGCAGCACCTCGTTGCCGGTCGAGCGGTAGGCCGCGAGGTCTTTCTGCACGTCGCCGGTGAGCGAGAGCCCGGAGAGCGCGTCCGGCCCCTGGATCTCGAAGTAGCCCGAGACGTCGAGGTCGCGCCGCACCGTCTCCTCGAGCTCGCGGACCGCGCCGCCGGCGCCGGTGAGCTGGCCGAGGCTGCGGAAGGCGGGGAAGGCGAGCTTGATCTTGCGCACCTGCCCGCCGCGGTTGAGCTCCAGCGTGACCTGGCCCGGCGGCTGCCCGGGCTGCAGCTCCTGCTGTGGCGGCGCCGTGGGGGGCTGTTGGGCGGAGAGCACCAGCCCGGCGAGGAGCAGGCACGAAAGAAGAACGGTCAGGATGGCGAATCTCGGTTTCATGTCACCTCAGCGGACGATCAGGTTGACCCCCAGGGAGTCGTTGCGGTACGCCCGCGGCAGGGGCGGAAAGGGGGACGCGTTCTGGACCGCGCGCAACGCCGCGAGATCGAAGGAATTGTAGCCCGAGGAGATGGCTACCTGGAGATCGGTGATGCTGCCGTCCCGCTGAATGCGGAAGGAGATGGTCGCCTTGACCTCGTTGCCGAGCGGCGGCCGCACCCACTTCGAGTCGATCGCCCCCAGGAGCTGGTCGATGTAGTAGCCGAACTTGAAGTCCGGGTTGTCCAGCCCGGCGATCTGCGAGCCGAACGCGGAGGTGCCGAGCGGGTTGGCGCCGGGCGCGCCGCGCCGGCCGGCCTCGCCGTTGTCGTCCCCCTTGGGCGCGGTGCCGGCGGGGTTGTTGCCGGTGCCGCCACTGGCCGGCGGCTTCGGCACCGGTGGTTTCTTGCTGGCCGGCGCCGCCGGTCGGGGAAGCTCGCTGGCCTCGGCCGGCTTCGGCTTCTCGGGCTTCTTGACCGGCTTGTCGGGGAGCACCGGCACGTCCTCGCGGACCGGCTTCGGCGCGGGGGGCTCTGGCTTTGGCTCCGGTTTCGGCTTTGGCGGCTCGGGCGCCGGGGGCTCCGGCTCCTCTTCGGCCAGCTCCGGTTTGGGCGGCGCGGGCTTTTCGGCCTTGGGGCGGCTCGCCGGCTTGCGGACCCCCAGCGCCTGGGCGGGGACGATCTGCACCGGCACGAACGCCAGCGGTGGGGGAGGAGGGTTGAGGCGCGGCAGCAGCAGGACCAGCGCCACTACCGCCAGATGGAGAACCGCGGCGGCGGCGAGGCTCACCGCCTCCGGCCGGCGGCTCTCGCGCCGCGATCGCCGCTCGAGGATGCGGTCGACCGCCAGGCTCACGACGCGCGCCGTCCCCTTTCCGTCCGGCGATCCGTGACCATCCCCACGTGCACGATCCCCCCCTGGTGGAGAACGTCGAGCACCTCGATCACCTTGCCATAGGGGACGTCGCGGTCCCCCTTGAGGAATACCGTATCGTCCCCGCGCGCCGAGATCTGGGCCTTGATGCGGGCGACCAGCTCGTCGGTCTCCACCGCCGACTCCCGCAGGTAGACCCGGCCGTTGCGGTCGATCGAGACCACCAGCGGGTCCTGCACCCGCAAGGGCAGGTTGGGGGAGTTCGCCTGCGGCAGGGCGACCTCGACCCCCTGGTGCAGCATGGGGGCGGCGATCATGAAGATGATCAGGAGCACCAGCATCACGTCCACCAGCGGGGTGACGTTGATATCGGCGAGGACCGGTTCGTCGTCGCCGCCGCTGCCGAAATTGAATGCCATCTTCTTCCTACCTCTTAGACACCGCGACCCGGGGAAAAGACACCGGGTCTACGTGAAGTTCCGCTCCGCGAGGTTCAGGAACTCCAGGGAGAAGTCCTCCATGCGCATCCGCAGCCGGCGGGAGTACTGGGAGAAGTAGTTGTAGCTGATCAGGGCCGGGATGGCCGCGGCGAGGCCGGCCGCGGTGTTGATCAGCGCCTCGGCGATGCCGGGCGCCACCGCCACGATCGAGGTCGAGCCCTGGAGGCCGATGTCGTTGAAGGCCTGCATGATCCCCCACACCGTGCCAAAAAGGCCGATGAACGGCGTCGCGGAGGCGGTGGTGGCAAGGAAGCCCAGCCAGCGCGTCACCCCCTGGAGCTCGCCGTTGACCGCCCGCGTCAGGGTCCGCTCCAGAGCGGGGACCGAGCTGATGCGGTAGGCCCGTTTCTCGCCGGGCCGCTCCGGGTCCGGGGCGTTCTTGATCTGGGCGTCGATCTCGGCGTACCCGGCCTGGAAGATCCCCACCAGCGGCGAGGCGCTGAGCTTGCTGGACTGGGCGTTGACCTCGCTGAACCGCTGGCTGCGGTGGAAGGCCTCGAGGAACTTCTCGCTCTGGCGGTCGGCGCGGCGGAACTGCACCAGCTTGCCGAAGATGATCGCCCAGGAGCCGATCGAAAACAGCACGAGCAGGGCGAGGATGAACTTCGCCATCGGCCCCGCCTGCAGAAAGAAGCGGAACATGCCAGGCCCCGCGGGACCGGCCTGGAACAAGATCAGAGCCATCGAGAGCATGCGTCCCCTTTCACCCTTCTACGCGCTACGCGGCCGGAACGTACCATGTCACCTCGGCATGAGCAAAGGATGTGCCGGGCGCGGGTTCGGAGCCGCGGCCGGCCCCGTGGTCTGCGGCGCCGGACCCGTGGTCTGAACCGCCGGACCCGCGGTCCGCGGAGTCGGACCCGTGAGTTGGAAAGTCGGACCCGTGGGTCGGAGAGCCGGACCCGCGGTCCGGAGAGTCGGACCCGTGGGTCGGAGCGCTGGACCCGCGGGTCGAAGCACTGGACCCGTGGGTCGAAGCGCTGGACCCGTGGGTCGGAGCGCTGGACCCGTGGGTCGGAGCACTGGACCCGTGGGTCGGAGCGCTGGACCCGTGGGTCGGAGAGCTGGACCCGTGGGTCGGAAAGTTGAAACCGCGGGTTGCCAAGCTCACTCGACCTCGGGGCCGACCGGGATCACGGGGGCCCCTCCGGGCGGCTCTTCCAGCGCCGGCGGGAGGATCACCTTGTGCTGGCGGAGGAAATCCTCGAGCGCGCGCGTCACCACCTCCAGGGCTTCGTCGACGGTATCCACCCAGACGGCGAGGTCGAGGTCCGGCGGCGAGGCGAGTCCGCGTCCGATGATCTCGCGCTCGATCCAACTCCGCAAGCCCCGCCACATCGGCCCCACGAAGATGAGCGTCCGGCCGCTCATCAGCCGCACCTGCAGGAGCTGCCAGACCATCATCGCCTCCAGGGTGGTGCCGATGCCGCCGTCCATCACGATGTAGGCGTGCGAGAGGCGGATGAACTGGTGGAGGCGGGAGAAGAACATCGAGTGCTGGGCCACCTCGTCGATAAAGGGGTTGGGCTGCTCCTCCATGGGCAGGAGGATGGTGAGCCCGAAGGAGCGGGTCTTGTAGTGATAGGCGCCGGCACGGGCCCCCTCGTTGGCGGCTCGCATCAGGCCGGGGCCGCCGCCGGTGACGATGTCGCACCCCATGTAGGAGAGCTGGCGGGCGAGCTCGCGCACCTGGGCATAGGTTTCGTCCTCCGGCTGGATGCGGCTGGAGCCGAAGATCGCCACCCGGAAGTAGCGCCGCTCGACGGGAGCCTTGCGGTCGAGCCAGTGGATCAGCCGGTAGAGGGAGAGGATCGCGCGATCGAACCAGCGCAGGACGTAGGTGCGCCGCTTGCGCCGCCAGCGCTGAGCCTTGCTCTCGCCGGTGACGGCGGGCTCGGGGGGGAAGATGCGGCGGGACGGCATGGCCGGGG
>JBDSHF010000075.1:0-4501 GCA_039918595.1 Thermoanaerobaculia bacterium | reverse complement strand
GTGATGTTCTTGTTTGTAGCCGTGGCCACGTTCCTGGCGTTCGCGTCGTCGGCGTCGGCCGGGATGCGTGGCCTCACCACCACGATCGAGTCGCAGAAGAGCTTCCTCAGCGCGTCGGACGACGCGGTCCTCAAAGTCACGTACACGAACAGCTCCAGGGAGGACATCTACCTTCTCCGCTGGCAGACCGCTCTCAAGGGCCTCGACGAGAACATCTTCGACGTGCGCCTCGACGGCAAGCCGGTCGCCTACACCGGCCGCCTCTACAAGCGCGCCACCCCGCAGGCCAGTGACTACGTCCGCATCCCCGCCGGTGGCTCCGTCTCGGCCAATGTCGAGCTGTCGAGCGCCTATGACATGTCGCGCACCGGCGAGTACGCGATCCGCTATCAGGTCCTGGTGCAGGACGGCCTGCGGGCGGACAACGCCAAGGTCTCCGGTTTCGCCGGTCTGCGCAACCTGGAGTCGAACGTGGTGTTCCTCGGAGTCGAGCGCAACGAGAGCGCCGTCGGCGCCGTCGAGGCACTGGTCCAGGCCAACGAGGCCGTCCAGGGTGAGAAGGCCCTGACGCCGAGCTACGTGAGCTGCTCCAGCACGCGCCAGAGCTCGCTGGTGACCGCCCTCAACAACGCCCAAGGGCTGGCGCAGCGGTCGCGCGACTATCTGAACGCCGTCCCCTCCACTTCCCGCTCCACCGACACCAACTACAAGACCTGGTTCGGCGCCTACTCCTCGACGCGCTACGCGGCGGTGACCAGCGACTACTCCAACCTCTACAGCGCCATGTCCACCAAGGCGTTCGTCTTCTATTGCGACTGCACGGACAGCTCCTACGCCTACGTGTACGCCAACCAGCCGTACAAGGTGCACCTGTGCAACGCCTTCTGGAGCGCCCCGTCGACGGGCACCGACTCCAAGGCGGGCACGCTGGTTCACGAGACCAGCCACTTCAGCGTCGTCGCCGGCACCCAGGACTACGCCTACGGCCAGACCGCCTGCAAGAGCCTGGCGATCTCGAACCCGACCAACGCCACCCACAACGCGGACAGCCACGAGTACTTCGCCGAGCCCCGCTGATCCCGGCCGAGCGCGGGCGGACTCTTCCGCCCGCGCCCTATCCGCCGGGAGAGACCCCGCCCGGGGTAGACTGCGCGGATGCGGAAGCGCACCCTCTTCTCTCTGACTCTCCTCGCGCTCCTCTCCACCCACTGCTGGATGAAACCCCACGCTCCCCTCGATGCCGCGCACCCTTTGGAGTGCCGCGTGGAGGCGGCGCACCCGCGCATCGCCGGCGCCCCCATCGCGATGCGGTTCCAGTTGACGAACCGCTCGGAGCAGCCGCTCTGGATGCTGCGCTGGAACACCCCCTGGGACGGCTGGAGGGGAACGATCTTCGCCGTCAGCTTCCAGGGGCAGGACCTCCCCTATCAGGGCCCGATGGTCAAGCGGGGCGATCCCACGGCCGAGGAGTACGTGAAAATCCGCGCCGCGGAATCGATGATCATCGGCCTCGACCTCGCCCAGGCCTACGATATGAGCAAACCCGGCACCTACACGGTGAAGGTCGTCGGCAACCTGCAGGACGTGATCAAGGACGGCACCAACCCGCCACGCCCGCGGGACCGCTTTCAGCCGATGGAGCTGCGGTGCGAAGAGCTGACGCTGGAAGTCGTGAAGGGGGAAGTGGCGCCCAAGGTCAATTATTGATTACGGACAGCCGATAATTATGGCCAACTCACGCTTTAGCGATCCCTTCGTCGACGAGGTCCATGAAATTCGTGAAAAGCTCCTCAGGGAGTGCGACGGGGACCTAGAAAAGCTGATGGACTCCCTGCAACTCAAGGAGCAGGAGGACCGTTCTCGGGTCGTGAGAGACCTGAACGAAGTCAAAGCTCCGTCAGATAGTCGGAGCTGAATTCTCCACCCGCACCGCCCCCGTACCCCCGTCCATCGTCACCACCTGCCCGGTCTGGAGCGTGCTCACCAGCCCCGCGATGCCCACGATCGTGGGAATCCCCATCTCCCGGGCCACGATGGCGGAGTGGGAGAGGATGCTGCCGCGCTCGATCAGCAATCCTGAGACCGACGGGTAGAGCGGCACCCAGCCGGGGTCGGTCCTCTCGGCGACGAGGATCTCGCCGTCGAGGCGGGCGTCCTCGTTCGGGGTGCGGAGGACCTTGACGGGACCGGTCACGATCCCCGGGCAGCAGCCGGTGCCGCGGAGAACCCCGGGTTCGGCGTTGAGCGCGGCCTGCGGGCGCCCCTTGAAAAGGTTCCGGTGGTACGGCAGCCCGAAGGTTTCAAAGCGGTCGGCGGGCGGGTCCATACGGCGGTAGGCGTCGAACTCCTCGCGGCGCAGGGCGGCGAGGCCGCGGAGATTCGTGGTGACCGCCCGCCCCTTCGTGAAGTCCCAGACCTCGTCGAGCGTCAGGTAAAAGACATCGTCCGCGCGATCGAGGAGGCCCGCATCCGCGAAGTCCTCCCCCACCGCCCGCAGCAGCTCGCGCAGCAGGCCGTAGATGCGCGTGCGGGCGAAACGGAGGTTCTCCCGGTTCTTCACCCCCAGCCGGGCGTTTTGCAGCACCCGGCGAAAGATCCACCGCCGGGGCGCGCTCCGGATTGCCTTGAAGGCTTTCTCCTCGGCCTCACGGCGGATGCGCCCCTCCCGCTGCTCCATCGCCGCCGCGTCCATCCCCGCCGGGTCTTCAGCGGCCAGATAGTTGCGGAGGATCTGGTAGAGAAACGCCGGACGGTCCTTGAGCGAGTGCTCCTCCAGCTTCAGCTCGTTGACACAGCGAAAGCCGTAGAGGTCGAGATAGCGGCGGATGCCGGCGGCGAACTCCGTGAACCGCGGATCGCCTGGCACCTCGCGGGCGAGATCCTCGGGCGATCCTTCCAGGAGCAGTTGCCGCAGCTCGGGGTTTCGCCGGGCCTGGGCGGCAAGGGCGAGAAGCATCTTCGTGGGCTCGGTGCTCTCGATCCCCCCTTCGCCGCAGATGAGATCGTTCTGCAGCGAGCCGGAATCGTCCCCGCACCAGGAGACGCAGAGCTTCTTGAGCGTGCCGTAGAAGATCATCACGAAAAAGTCGTTGATGATCGGCGCCTTCCATTCCCAGAGGAGCTTCTCCTCCATCTCCCGGTAGAGGGCCGCCAGCTCGTGCGGCGGCATGGCGCGGAAGTCCATCGCCGACCAGCACTCGTAATGGGCGCGGAAATGCGCCTGGAAATCCGCCACGATGCGGCGGATGTGGAAAAAGTTCCGCGCCGAGCGCCCCACCAGGCGCAGCAGAGCCGGCAGCTCGACGGTGTAGCGCTGGAGCCCCGAGGTCGTCGCCGGTGGGCCGGCATCAGCACGGGCGGGCTCGCGCACGCCCATCATCGACTCCATGAAACTCTTGTTGTAGTTGAAGCCGGGGAAGAGCCGCACCAGCCGGTACCAGTTGAAAAGGTTGTAATAGACCTGCCCGCGGAACAACCCGAGCATGTTCTCGAACACCTCCTGGTTCGCCCGCACCGTCCGCGCGTCGATCCCCATCACCTCGGCGAAGCAGTGATAGACGATCGAGTAGGCGCGGCGGATAAAGCTGAAGGTCATCGGCGAGGTCACGCCCGAATAGCTCTCGATGATGTTCGAGTTGTCCCAGATCAGCCCGTTGCCGGCGGCGGGACCGATCTCCTCGACGGTCGTCACCGGCCGCGCCTGGAGCAGGAACGAACGCCCCTCCCCGTCGACGGCGAACTCGAGGTCCTGCGGGCGGCGGTAGTGGCGCTCGACGGCGATCCCCAGCCGCGCGAGGGAGATCACCTCCTCGCGGGATAGGCTGCTCCGCTCCTGGAGATCCCCGGGCACGGGGACGCGCACCAGCCCGCCGCCAGCCTCGCGATCGAGGATGAGCTGTTCGGTCTTGGGCGCCAGCGTCTCCGCGACTTCCAGGGTCTCCTTGTCGACGATATAGGTGTCCGCGTCGAGCCCCACGCTCACCAGCCCCTCGCCAGCGCCCCAGAGCGAGCTGATCACCACCTCGTGGACGCTCCCGGTGTTCGGGTTGGCCGTGAACAGGACGCCGCTCGTCCGCGCCTCGACCATGCGCTGGACCACCACCGCGACGGCGATGCCGTCGAGCGAAATCCCCTTCGCCCGCCGGTATGCCAGGGCGCGCTCGTTGTAGGCGGACGCCCAGACCTTGCGGATCGATTCCAGGATCTCCCTCCGGCCGCGGACGAACAGAAAGCTGTCGTGCAGCCCGGCGAACGACTCCCCAGCCGCGTCCTCCCCCGCCGCCGAGGAGCGGATGGCCACGAAGGCGTCCTCCCCAATCCGGGAGGTATGGGCGACGGAGATCGCCTCCTCGAGCCCTGAGGGGAGATCGAGAGCGACAATCCAGGATCGGATCTCGGCGGAAGCCCGGCCGAGATCTTCCGCGCCGTCCAGACGGGAGGTGATGCGTCCGCGCAGATCGCCCAGGGCGCTCTCGAAAGCCCCGGTCGTGATCGCGTACCA
>JBDSHF010000074.1:0-5691 GCA_039918595.1 Thermoanaerobaculia bacterium | reverse complement strand
ATCAGCAGCTCGCCCGCCACTCCCACCGGCACCAGCCCGAAGGCGCGGTCCACCACGTGAAGCCGGGTGTTGGCGATCGGCGTGCCCAGCGGCACCGGACCCTCGCCCGGAGCCACCTCCCCCGCCGTCGACCAGACCGCCGTCTCGGTGGGACCGTAGACGTTCCACAGCTCGACACCGCGGGCGAGCAGGGCCGCGGCCAGATCGCGCGGCAGCGATTCGCCGCCGCACAGCACCCGCAGCCCCGGGAGGCCCTCCCAGCCCGCCTCCAGGAGCAGCCGCCAGGTCGCCGGCGTGGCCTGCACCAGAGTGGCCCCGCAGGCCGCCAGGCGCGCCGCCAGCAGCGCGCCGTCCGCGGTCTCCTTCTTCGCTATCACCTCGACCCGCCCGCCCACGGTCAGGGGAAGATAGATCTCCAGGCCCGCGATGTCGAAGGACAGGGTGGTGAGAGCGGGCACCACGTCCCCCGCCACCAGCCCAGGCCGTTCGGCCATGGCCAGCAGGAAGTTCACCACCGCCCGGTGCGGCAGCTGCACCCCCTTGGGCCGGCCGGTCGAGCCCGAGGTGTAGATGACGTAGGCCAGGCTCTCCTCGCCGGTGGCGCGCGACGGCGCCGAGGCTCTCGCCTGGGCGATCTTCCGGCGGTCGCGGTCGAGGCAGAGGACGGCCGCGGAGTGGGCGGGCAGCGAAGCGAGGAGCCGCTCCTCCGTCACCAGCAGGGACAGGCCGGAATCCGCGATCACCAGTCCCAGCCGTTCCGCCGGGTGCGACGGGTCGAGGGGCACGTAGGCCCCTCCAGCCTTGAGGATGCCGAGCAGGGCCACCACCATCTCCGGCGTCCGCTCCACGCACAGCCCGACCCTCACCTCGGGGCCGACGCCCAAGCGCCGCAGGTGGTTGGCCAGCCGGTTGGAGCGCGTCTGGAGCTCCCGGTAGCTCAGCGTCTCCCCCTGCCCGGACACCGCCGGCGCCTCGGGGGTCCGCGCCGCCTGCGCCTCGAACAGCTCGTGGATCAGCGCGCCCGCGGGACGTGGCACCGCCGTAGCGTTCCAAGTCTCGAGCAGCTGGGTGCGCTCCGCCGGCGCCAGCATCGGCAGCTCGCCGACCGGCTGCTCCGGAGCCGCCAGCGCCGCCGCCAGCAGCCGGCCGAAGTGCCCCGCCAGCCGCTCAGCCGTGGTCCCTTCGAAAAGGTCGGCGTTGTATTCGAGCGTGCCGCCGATCCTGCCCTGGTACTCGAACAGCGACAGCGTCAGCTCGAACTTGGCCGTGTTGGCATCGAAGCCGTACGGGGCGATGGCGAGGCCGGGCAGTTCCAGGGGGCCGGCGGCGTTGTTCTGCAGCATGAACATGACCTGGAACAGCGGCGAGCGGGCGAGGTCGCGCTCCGGCCGCAGCTCCTCGACCACCCGCTCGAACGGCACCTCGCGGTGGGTGAAGGCGCCGACGGCCGTCTCGCGCACTCGCGCCAGCAGGCCGCGGAAGCCGGGCTCGCCACCGATGTCGACGCGCAGCGCCAGGGTGTTGATGAAGAAGCCGATCAACGGCTCGATCTCGGCGCAGTCGCGGTTGGCGTGCGGGGTGCCGAGGGCGAAGTCGGTCTGGCCGGAGTAGCGGTGCAGCAGGGCGGCGAAGCCGGCGAGCAGCGTCATGAAGTCGGTAGCCCGCTCGCCCTGACCGAGGGCCGCGACGGCCGGCGCGAGGTCCGCCGGCAGGATCACCGGCACGCGAGCGCCGCGGAAGGTCTGTACCGGCGGCCGCCGGCGGTCGGCCGGCAGGTCGAGCGGCGGCACGCCGCGCAGGCGCTCGCGCCAGTAGGCGAGATGCTCCTCCAGCGCCCTGCCGTGCAGGCGGCCGCGCTGCCAGAGTGCATAGTCGCCGTACTGGATCGGCAGCTCCGGCAGCGGCGAGGGGCGACCCTCGACAAAGGCGGCGTAGAGCGCCGCCACCTCGGAGACCAGCACGCCCATCGACCAGCCGTCGCTGACGATGTGGTGCACGTTGAGCACGATCCCGTGCTCCTCCGGCGCCAGGCGCAGGAGGAGGGCGCGCAGCAGCGGGCCCCGCCGCAGGTCGAACCCACGGACCGCCTCGGCTTCGACCAGCCGCCGCGCCTCGGCTTCGCGCCGGTCCGCGTCGAGCGCCGCGAGATCGACGAGCGACAGCGCCGGCGCGAACGCCGGGCTCACCACCTGCACGGCCCCGTCGGGCGTCTCCGTAAAGGTGGTGCGGAGGACGTCGTGGCGCCGCGCCACCTCGGCCAGGGCGTGCTCCAGGCTCGCCGGCTCCAGGCGGCCAGTCAGGCGCAGGGCGTTGACCACGTTGTAGGCCGAGCCGGCGGACTCCAGCCGGTCGAGGAACCAGAGCCGCTCCTGGGCGAAGGAGAGCGGCAGCGGCCCCGCCGTCCCGGCGCGCGGGATGGCGGTCCAGGCCTCCTTCTCCGGCTCCACGGCGTAGCCCAGGCCCGCCGCCACCCGCCGCGTCTCGGCACCCAGGAAATCCTCCGCCGCCAGCTCGCGCCAGCGTTCCCCCGCCTTGGCGTCGACGCCCGAGTGCTGGTGGAACTTGACGTCGCCCAGCATGCGCGACTCGGCGTGCAGGCCGTCCGTCATGCGGGCCGACCGGTCCTTGTAGGGATCGGCCATGTCGGGGTGATAGGCGATGCCGAGGAACTCGCAGAGCTCGCGCAGCACCCGCTCGGGCTCGGCCACCAGCTCCTCGAAGCGCACCGTGTGCCGGCGCTCCTCGGGGATCGTGGCCAGGAACTCCGCAATGTTGCGCTGGGCCAGCAGCCAGCTCATCTCCGCGAGTTGCCGGCGGGTGAGCTCCCCGGCGCGCGGGAAGAAGACCTGCTCGATGCGAGCCTCCTCGAAAGAGGCGATGGTCGCGTAGGGGTGGCGCAGCAGGTGGACGTAGCGCGCGCCCTCGAAGCCGGCCTCCGCCCGCCGTAGCGTCTCCAGGCTCCAGGCGTAGGTCGGCGTCTTGTCGACCAGCATGCGGCCGCCGATCCACTCCTGGAGCAGGCGGTAGAGCTCGCGTGTGGTCATCCCCCGCTCTTCGAGACCGGCGACGATCTCGCTCGCCTCCCCGGCGTCGCACCCCCGGGCTTCCATGACGGCACGGACCGCCCCCTCCAGGCGGAAGGCGTCGCGGCCCGGGAAGGCGTCGCGCCGCTCAGTCAGAGAGTCGAACTCCAGCAGCTCCAGCTCAGGCGGCGCGAAGAGGGCCGGGTTGCCGCCCAGCATGACGCGCAGCAGCGTGGTGCCCGAGCGCGGCGGCGCCAGTACGAACAGCGCCGGCGGGTTCTTCGGCAGGGCCGCGACCTCCGCCGGCAGCGGCGGCGGCTCGTGGACGTGCGCCCGCAGCTGGGCCAGCATCGCCTCGTCGACCCTGCCGGCCGCGGCTTCCACGGCCTCGCTCTCCACCTCGATGCCCAGGCGTTGCGAGAGGGCCGCGGCGTGCTGCGCGGCCAGGTAGGCGGCGAGCCGGGCCACGGTCGGATGGTCGAAGATCACCACCACGTGGACGATCTCCTCCAGCTCCTGCTGCAGCCGGTTGATCAGCACGGCGCCCGAGATGGAGGTGCCGCCCAGGGCGAAGAAGTCGTCGTGTACCCCGATGGGCTCGATCTTGAGGATCTCGCTCCAAAGGCCGGCGACCCAGGCTTCGAGAGGCGTGCGCGGCGCCACCGGCTCGACGGCGGACTCCCGCCGCAGCTCGGGCGCCGGCAGGGCCTTGCGGTCCACCTTGCCGCTGGGGGTCAGCGGCATCTCCGGCAGCGCCACCATCGCCGTGGGCAGCATGTACTCCGGCAGCGAACGCGCGAGGGTGCCGCGCAAGGCGTCCAGCTCCGGCACGGGATCGGCCACCAGATAAGCCACCAGCCGCGTCTCGCCGCCGCCGTCCGAGCGCGCCATCACCACTGCCGCCTTGACGCCCGGCAGCTCGGCGAGCGCCGCCTCGATCTCCCCCAGCTCGATACGCAGGCCGCGCAGCTTCACCTGATGGTCGATGCGGCCCAGGAACTCGACCGTGCCGTCGGCCAGCGTGCGGGCGAGATCGCCCGTGCGGTAGAGCCTCGCTCCGGGCTCGCCCCAGAGCGCCGCCAGCGGATCGGGCACGAAGCGCTCCGCCGTCAGGTCCGGCCGCTTCAGGTAGCCGCGGGCGAGCTGCACGCCGCCGATGTGCAGCTCGCCGGGAACCCCCACCGGCGCCGGCCGCCCTTTCCGGTCGAGCACCAGGATGCGCGTGTTGGCCACCGGCCGGCCGATCGGTACCAGCCCGCGGCCATCCTCCCGCTCGCAGGACCAGTACGTGACGTCCACCGCGGCTTCGGTCGGGCCGTAGAGGTTGTGCAGCTCGGCGCCAAGCCGGTCGTGGAAACGCCGCACCAGGTCCAGCGGCAGCGCCTCGCCGCTCGCCATCACCTGGCGCAGCGACGCGCAGGCCGCGATCCCCGGCGTGTCCACGAACACCCGCAGCAGCGAGGGGACGAAGTGCAGAGTCGTGATCCCCTCGGCCGCGATCGTCGCCACCAGATACGCGGGGTCCTGGTGCCCGCCGGGCCGCGCCATCACCAGCCGCGCGCCGGTCATCAGCGGCCAGAAGAATTCCCAGACCGAGACGTCGAAGGAGAACGGCGTCTTCTGGAGCACCCGGTCCGCGGGCGTCAGACGATACTGGGCCTGCATCCAGAGCAACCGGTTGACGATCCCCCGGTGCGAGTTCATCGTCCCCTTCGGACGCCCCGTCGAGCCCGAGGTGTAGATCACGTAGGCCAGATCCGACCCATCGGCCCCGCCGGCCAGCCCCGGCTCCGGCGCCGCGCCCCGGACGATCGTGCCGTCCAGAGAGATCACCTCCGCGCCTTGCTCCGGAAGGCGCTCGAGCAGCCGCTCCTGCGCCAGGATCACCGGCGCCGCGGCGTCCTCGATCATGTAGGCCAAGCGGTCGAGCGGATAGGCGGGATCGAGCGGCAGGTAGGCGCCACCGGCCTCCAGGATGGCCAGCAGTCCCACCACCATCTCCAGCGAGCGCTCGGCGAAGATACCCACCGCCACGTCCGGCCCCACGCCGTGCTGGCGCAGACGTAGCGCCAGCCGCCGCGCCGAGGCCAGCAGCTCGGCATAAGCCAGGCTCTCGCCTTCATAGACGACCGCCGGGACGTCCGGAGTGCGCGCGGCCTGCTCCGCGATGATCCCGTGGAGCGTGCCGGGCGCCGGATTCACCCAGCCCTCCACGGCCGTGTCGTTCCACTCGGCGAGCACCTGATGCTCCTCGCCGGCGCTCAGCAGCGGCAGAGCCGAGAGGGGGCGGTCGGGATCCGCCATGGCGGCGGCGAACAGCGTGGCGAAGTGATCGCCCAGCCGGCGAACGGTCGCGGCGTCGAAGAGGTCGGTGTTGTAAAGCCAGACCAGCTCCATCCCCTGCGGCCGGACGTGCGCCCGCAATGTCAGGTCGAGCTTCGAGGTGCTCGCTTCGAGATCGCTCGGCGTCAGGGTCAGACCCGGCACCCGCAGCTCCTCCTGATCGGCCTCCGCCAGCACCAGTTGCACCTGGAAGAGAGGCGTCTGGCTCAGGTTGCGCTCGGGGGCCAGCTCCGCCACCAGCTTGGCGAAGGGGAGCTCCTGGTGAGTGTAGGCGCCCAGCGCCATGACCCGCACCTGCGCCAGCAGATCGCGGAACGTCAACTCG
>JBDSHF010000073.1:0-4773 GCA_039918595.1 Thermoanaerobaculia bacterium | reverse complement strand
GGGCACAGAATTCTACAGGGACTTCGGGGCTCCAGCGCCTCTACATGTTCCCTTCGTCCGCCGACGGACCGTAAAGGGCGGGGACCGGGATGTCGTTGAGCCGCAGGTAGACGGTGAGCTGGGCGCGGTGGTGGATGATGTGGTTCATCACCATGGCGCGCAGCACGGCGATCCGGGGCATCGTGAAGACCACGTGGTCGCCGTTGCGGAGCGACCACGGCTTGAACCACTCCTCATCGCTGGCCTTCGCGATGGCCTCGCGGGCCTCGCCGCTGGTCTTGTCGAAGAGCGCCAGCAGCTCCTGGGTGCTGTTCACCTTGGGGACCTCCTGGGGCTGGGAGACGTCGAACTCGTCGGTGGCGAGGGTCATGGTGGCCCAGGAGGAGAGCCGG
Organism: Thermoanaerobaculia bacterium; assembly: GCA_039918595.1. Taxonomy (GTDB): domain Bacteria; phylum Acidobacteriota; class Thermoanaerobaculia; order Multivoradales; family UBA5704; genus DATARR01. Next base: position 4,381 of record JBDSHF010000073.1, on the reverse strand, counting down.
GCGACGTGAGTCGCCAGTTTGCCAAGGGCGAAAGACTTCGGGTGCGGCTGCCAGGTGAACTTTTCGGCGGGCATCCGCTCGAGAACGCGGCGGGTGCCGGCCATCTCCTGGTCGAATTCGGGAAGCAGCGACTGGCTCAAGTTCATGGAATCTCCTCTGAAGGTCTAGAAGTTGCTCTCGTCCGCCGACGGGCCATAGAGGCCCGGGACCGGGATGTCGTTGAGCCGCAGGTAGACGGTGAGCTGGGCGCGGTGGTGAATGATGTGGTTCATGACGAAGCCGCGCAGCACGGCGATCTTGGGCATCGTGAAGAGGATCTGCTCGCCGTTGCGGAGCGTCCAGGGCTTGAAGAGCTCCTCGTCGCCGGCGCCCGCGAGGGCCGCCCGGGCCTCACTGGCGGACTTGTCGAAAATATTCAGCAGGTCCTCGGTCGTCTCCACCTGGGTCGGGGCATAGGGGGTGGCTGCGAAGTCCAGCTCGCTGGTGTTGAGGGTCAAGGTGGTCCAGGAGGGGAGCTCGGCGATATGGACCGCCAGGCGGCTGAAGCTCATGGACTTGTCATGAGGGCCCCAGGAAAACTTGTCGGCGGGCACCCGCTCGAGGACGCGGCGGGTTCCGGCCATCTCCTGGTCGAACTCGGGCAGAAGAGACTGGCTAATGCTCATGAGGGTTTCCTCCAAGGGTTGGTTGATTTCGGGGATCGTAGAAGAAATCCCGCGCTGCGGCAATGGGGCGAAAGTTACGATCCCGAGACGTCTTCGAACAGCGAAGGCTGATCGCCCGGGGTTCCATCGTAGAGCAGCCGATCCCCGGGGAGAATGCGGGCGTTGGCGTCCAGCTCGTGGGGAGCGGCACGGTTCGGGCCCAGGATATGCAATATCTGGAGACCCCGGACAACCAGGGCATCGGAGATGAGCCGGCGATGGCAGCGCCAGGGCACGGCCTCGGCGCAGAGGATGGCGACGGTCTCGCCGGCGGCGCGCTGAATCAGCCGCCGCAGGGCGGTCTCGAACTCCGGGGTCTCCATGTGGTCGGCGTAGCCGCGGAAGGCTTCGACGCGCCACGCGATGTGGGGGGAGCCGGTCTGGGCGGCGCGGCGGCCTCCGAGGCCGGGCTCATGGACGTATTGGATTCCGGCGCCGGCGAGCGAGGCGGCCAGGGCGTCGCGCGAGAACTGGGGATGGCGCCGGGAGCCGGGGAAGCGCCGCACGTCCACCAGGGTCCGCACGCCGTGCTCGGCGAGGAGGGCCAGGAGCTCTTCGATGGGGCGGGTGGAGTGGCCGACGGTGAAGACGGGCGGCATGGGGCTACTATATCGTCCGGCGAGTGAAGGGTGGTTTTGTCGTACCGGGTGAAGGATTTCATTCCCTGAGCAGTTCGGAGAGCCACGATTGATGCCGATACGGGTCATGACCTACAACATCCACCGCGCGATCGGGGTCGATCGCCGGTTCCGGCCGGAGCGCATTGTGGCGATCCTGCGTCACTACGATCCTGACGTCGTGATGCTCCAGGAGGTGGACGAGGGGGCGCCGCGCTCGCGGGAGCTCAATCTCGCCAAGGAGCTGGCTGAGGAGGCGGGGTATCCGAATTTCGCCCTCGGGCACAACGTCAGCCTGAAGAAGGGGCGTTACGGCAACGCGACGCTCAGCCGCCTGCCGATCCTGCGCGAGCGCAACATCGACCTCTCGATCGCCGAGAGCTGGATCCGCCGCGGCTGCCAGCACACGACGCTGGATCTAGGCGGCAAGGAGGGGCACCTGGAGGTGTTCAACCTCCACCTGGGGCTCTCGGCGCGAGAGCGGGCCAAGCAGATCGAGCTGATCAAGCGCTCGGCCGAGCTCAGCGGGGTCCCGTACACCACCCCGGTCCTGGTGGCCGGAGACTTCAACGACTGGCGCTCGCTCCTGATGCCCGCCTTCACCAACGGCATGGGCTTCTCCTGCGCCACCGAGCGAAAGCGCGGTCCATATCCCGTGATCCCCACCTATCCCTCCTTCTCACCGCAGGGCGGCCTCGACCGTATCTATCACCGCGGGCCGCTGCGGCTGGTCTCCGCCCACTCCTGCCGGCTGCAGATCGCGCGTGTGGCGAGCGACCATCTGCCGATTCTGGCGGAGTTTGTGGTGGGGTAGGGGGCCTCCCCCCTCGACCGCCGGTGAGAGAGGGGGCTAAAACATTCTTCGACTAACGGCTCCCTCTTCTCCCGGCGGATGGGGGGGAGGCCGGGAGAAAAGGGCCGGGGTGATGAGGGCCACCGGAACGGGAACCCCGAACCTGGCAAAGTAGAATGAATCAGGACTGCCCGAGTTTGCCCAGATCTTGCAATCCCGGCACTCCGAAGATTGTCCTTTGCCCAGGGACGGGAGGAGTGCCGTGGAGAACGCGATTGCCGATGACCTGACCGCCGTAGCCCAGATCGACGCCGTGCCGACGATCCTCGACGTCGTGTGCCGCACGACGGGCATGGGCTTCGCCGCGGTGGCGCGAGTGACCGAGGATCGCTGGATCGCCTGCGCGGTGCGCGATGAGATCCAGTTCGGCCTGCAGCCGGGCGGCGAGCTCCAGTTGAAGACCACCATCTGCGACGAGATCCGCGACAGCGGCCAGCCGGTGATCATCGACCACGTTGCGGAGGACGAGAACTTCTGCGGCCACCCCACGCCGGCGATGTACGGCTTTCAGAGCTACATCTCCTTTCCCATCTACCGTCCGGATGGCCGGTTCTTCGGCACCTTGTGCGCCATCGACCCCAGGCCCGCGCGCCTGAAAACGCCCGAGACGATCGGCATGTTCAAGCTGTTCGCCGACCTGATCACTTTCCATCTCGACGCTCAGGATCGCCTGATAGTCAGTGAGGCGGCCCTCCTGGACGAACGGCAGACCGCGGAGCTGCGAGAGCAGTTCATCGCCGTCCTCGGCCACGATCTCCGCAGTCCGCTGGCCGCGATCGACGCCGGCGCGGGCGTGCTGGGGAAGATGCCACTCGGTGAGCAGGCCAAACCCATCGTCGCGCTGATGCGGAGAAGCGCCGCGCGGATGGCGGGGCTCATCGACAACGTCCTGGACTTCGCCCGCGGCCGGCTGGGCGGAGGTCTTTCCCTGGTCCAGGCCATCGACGCGGACCTGGAGACGGTGCTGGAGCACGTCATCGCGGAGATGCGGACCGCCTGGCCGGATCGCGACATCCACGCTGAGATCGCCCTGAGCCGTCCTGTCGCCTACGACAGCGCTCGCATCGCCCAGTTGTTCTCTAACCTGCTGGCGAACGCCCTCACCCACGGCGACCCCGACGGGCCGGTCTGGGTTCACGCGCGGAGCGACGACGCCGGTTTCGAGCTCTCCGTCGCGAACCTCGGCGAGCCCATCCCGCCCGAGACCCTGGGCCGCCTGTTCCAGCCGTTTTCGCGCGCCTCTGCCCGGAGCGACCAGCAGGGGCTCGGCCTGGGTCTCTACATCGCCTCGGAGATCGCCCGCGCCCATGGCGGCTTGCTGGAAGTCGCCTCCTCGGCGGAGGAGACCCGCTTCACCTTCCGCATGCCGCCGCGGGGGGAGTGAGCGGTTCCGTTTCGGATCTTCCTCATGCGAATACCGGAAGGCCGGCAGCGAAACGCTCCCGGAGCTCGGCGAGCATTTCCTTTTCGGCCAGATCAAGAGCCCAGGCGGCGATCATCTCTTCAATCTTCATCAGTACGCTCCTGTGCCCCAGAGAGCGCGCTGATCGTGACGTAGTATCCGTCTGGATCCCGGAGTGAGAACTCTTTGGTTTGAGTGTTCGGATTCACGTGGGGCTCCTCTTCCAGCCGATTAACGAGACCGCGTGCTCTTTGGAGTACCCGGTCGAAATCATCGACACGGAAGAACAACAGAAGGCCATTGCCCGGTGTCCCGTGATCGGGGCTCATCAAAGAGGGATGACCGTGGGCGCCCCACTCGTGGAGGCAGAGCAAGACAGTTCCATCCGAATCGAGGATTTGCCCAAAGTGGTCATGAGCGGGAAGCGTAGCCGGCTGACCGAACAGCGCCTGGTACCACTTGAAGCTGCCCGGCACGTCGCCTACTCCTATGATCGTCCACGTTCGCTTCATCGGGTTCCTCCCTGCGGCCTGACGTTTGACATGAAGACGTCCGCTCAATAGAAGGGTCAGGCCTCGGCGATGACTGCAACTGAGACCTTCATGCCCTTGGGTCGAATAGGCAGCTTCGCACCCTGCCGAGCAGGCGGATTGCTAGGAAACCACTTCTCCCATTCCTCGTTCAGGCCTGGGAAATCAGTTTCTTCCGCGAGGATGAAGGTTGCACTTACCACTTGAGCAAGCGAGCTTGCGGCGGCGACCAATATGGCCTCGACGTTTCGCAAGCATTGCGCCGTTTGCTCTTG
>JBDSHF010000072.1:0-3552 GCA_039918595.1 Thermoanaerobaculia bacterium | reverse complement strand
CCACCTGATCGACCAGGCAGCCGCCATACCAGACCGTCAGGCAGATCACCGTCAGCCGCATCGGCAGCCCGGGAAGGACCCGCCGGTGCCGGAACAGCTCGCGGGCCAGAAAGCCGTAGAGCAGCGCGCCGGTCACGAAGAGCAGCAGGTGGGCGAAGAGGAGGAGGTCTCGCACGGGGTTGCCCCTGAGTCTACTCCGATCCGCTGGCCGGACTGCTCAGCGTCCCCCCACCCCGAATCCTCACCCCCTGTCCCCCTCTCCCACCGCACTCCCCCCGACCGGGAGAGGGGAATCCTCTTCGAGCTAACTTCGAGCTAACTGCTCCCTCTTCTCCCGGTCGGGGGGAGTGCGATGGGAGAAGAGGGCCGGGGTGATGAGGGGCCAACGCCGAATCCACGGCAACGGTGCAGTCCCCGTACCGCACCCACCCCCGCCCACCCCGCAGTCCCCAGGCTGCACCCATCCCAACCTTCCCCTGCGAATCTCCATCCCTTCAACAACTTACGCCTTGCCATCCACCCGGCACCCGCCTTGCCCTTTCCCTGGTCCGAACCCAAGGAGGGAATTCCAATGAACGAGACGACGTCATCCCCATCTGATTCCAACGGCCTGCGCTCCATCTCCGGCATCCGCTGGCTGCTGCTGGCGGGCTCCACCGTCACCGGCGTATCGGTCTTCCGCCTGGTGCAGGCGCGGTGGGACACGATTCCGGTGCCGCTCCAGTTCCTGATCCTGGTCGCCGGCGCGCTGGCGATCTTCGCCCTCGGCCAGGTCGTCCGCCGCCGGCTGCGCCTGCCCGCGGCGGGCTCGGCGCTGCTCTTCCTGTTCACCGGCCTCGTGCCGGTGATGGCCTGGGGCGCGGTCTACCTGAAGCTGCTGGATACCCCCGGCGGCTGGCTGGCGTTCGGCGCCGGCATGGCCGCTCTCCTGGGCGCGGCGGTGAGCGTGCTGCGCACCGTGTTTCGCTACCCTGGAACGCTCTACCCCGCCGCGCTCGGCGTCCTGCTGGCGGCTCAGGCGGTCCTGCCGTGGCTCGGGAGCCGGTGGCCCTGGAGCCCCGCGAGTCTCTACGGGCTGGCCGCCGTGATCCTGGGCGCCGTCCTCCACCTCGGCAGCCACCACATCAACCGCTTCTTCTTTCATCGCGACCGGCGGGACGGCGTCGATCGTCCGGTCCATCTCGTGCCGTTCCTGCTCCTCGGCGTGCTCTACGCCGGCGCGCTGAGCCTGCTGGACCTCCGCTCGGCCTTCCTGGCCCTGCCGCTCGCCGTGCTGGGGCTGGTCCTCGCCGGCACGGGCGAGGAGTATTACCAGGCGCTCGCCGCCTCGCTGGGAGGAGCTCCCGCGCGCTGGCCGACGCGGTCCGTGGCGCTGCTCGCCCTCGGCTTCTCCTGCATCGCAGTCTCGCTCCCCCTCACGTTCCTCGATCCGACCGGCCGCTGCCTGCCGCTGGTGGCTCTCGCCGCCGCTTTCCTCTTCCTGCGCTGGGGCCTCCGCCATGGCCAGACCGTGGCCCACGTCGCGGGCGTGCTGGCGGCGTTCGTCGCCTATCTCTTCTCCCCGACCCTCTGGCCTGAGCTCGCCCGGGTGATCGAGCGGACGCTCACGGCTCTCCTCGGCTTCCGCCCGGACTTCGGGACCTGGGGCCTGCTCGGATTTCTGGTCATCCTGACCGGCCTCGGCGCGCTGCTGGTGAGACGGCAGGCCCCGGAAAAGCTCCGTCAGGCGCATGGCCTCCTGATGGCCCTCCTGTGGCTCTGGATCACGGGCGTCGCTCTCACCAGCGTCTCCGCGGACGCGGCTCTGCTGCTCGCCATCTCCCTCGGCCTGATGCTGCTGGCGGGGATCGGCCTGCTCTGGGATGGGCTGGCGAGACCTGAGAGCGAGCGGATCGAGCTCGGGTTGGCCCTGATCGTGGCCTGGCTGCCGGCTCAGCTCTTCCTCGACGGCTGGCTGCTGCCGTCGCGGAGCGTGGCGCTGATCGCGGCCCTCGCCGTCGCCGGGGTGGAATTCGGAGCGCTGATCCTGGCGTCGCGGCGCGCTCCCGGCCGCTGGCTGGCCCGGCGCCGCGGCATGGAGGCCGAAGAGCTGGGGGCTTTCGTCACCCTCTCGCTCCGCCGGCTGACCGGCATCTGGCTCGCCCTTTCCGGCGCGGCCTGCCTGCTGCTGACCGGATGGGACGCGCTGATCCTGGCGCTGGTGATGGTGGGCCTCCTGTTCCTCTCGCGGATCGGGATCGACGGCTGGGCGCCGCGCCTCGCCTTCCCCGCGCGGCTGAGCCTGCTGCCGCTGCTCCAATTCGCCGTCCTCCTCGCCGCCGCCGGCCATCCCCGGCGGGACCTGCCGATGGCGCTCCTCGATGCCCCCTTCGCCCTGCTCCCCTGGGTCGCGGTCTTCGGGCTGCTCTGGCGCGGCCTCCTGCTCGAGGCGCTCGGCCGCCGGCGCACCCTGAACCCCTGGGCCATCACCCTCGCGATGGTCACCGCCTGGGGCTATCTGGTGGCATTCCTCCTCGAACCCCAGCTCGCCCCCTGGGCCAACGTGGCCCTGATCGCCGTGGCCGCCGGCTGGGCGGCGGTCTTCACCCTCGACGGCCTCCGCGACCGCACCGGCGGGAACGGCTGGGCGGCGCAGACCTGGGCCGGTCTGGGGCTGCTCCACGCCTTCACCGCCGGCTGGCTCCATTTGGGGAGCGGCCTGACGCCCTGGATCCTCCTGGGCGTGGGAACGGCTGAGTACGCCCTGGGAGCGCTGCTCTCCCGCACGGAGCGCGGCGCGGCCTTCTCCCTCTCGTGCCGCCGGATCGGCCTCGCGCTGCCGTTGGCGGCGGGCGTCCTTTCCCTGCTGAGGATTCCGGCGATGGGGACGGTCTGGTTTCCGGTGCTCGCCACGTTCCTGGTCAGCCTCTTCTATACCGTGGTGGCCTCGCGGGAGCCGAAGCGGGTCTTCCCCTCCGCCGCCGCGGCCGCGTTCCTGGGGCTCGCCCTGCTCAAGGTGATGGCGGCGAACCCGTTCGGGGTGGAGTTTTACTTCCTGGCTCCGGGCTTCGCCCTGCTGTCCCTCGCCTGGCTGCTGCGGAAGGAGCTCGGCCCCGTCTGGAGCCGCCATCTGGCCGCCGCCGGCGCTTCCTTCGTCTATGCCACGCCGATCGTCGCCCTGTCCGGCGAGATCTCCTGGGGGTGGCTCACCGCCCTGCTGCTCTGCGCAGTGGGTTTCGGCGCCGCCTCGTTCACGTTGCGCAGCCGCTCCCTGCTGACCGTCTCCACCGCGGCCCTGCTGACCGACCTCGGCTTCGTCGTCTTCCGCATCGGCACCACGGCGCCCACCGTCCTCTGGGTGCTCGGCCTCGTCTTCGGCCTCGCCCTGATGGCGGTCGCGGCATGGCTGGAGCACCAGCGGGAAGGCGTGCTCCAGCAGATCCGCCTCTTCGGCCGCGAGCTCCGGGCCTGGAGCTGAAAACCCGGCGCCCGGGATTGAAATCCCGGGCAGCAAGGCCGCGGGTTTGGGGTGAGGTCGAGAGGGCAAAACATTCGACTTAAGAAAGGATTTGA
>JBDSHF010000071.1:0-4965 GCA_039918595.1 Thermoanaerobaculia bacterium | reverse complement strand
GTGAGGTTCAGATACAGCTCCAGAATCCGATCCTTCGAAAACCGCCGCTCGATCTGGAGAGCCCGGAAGCTCTCGCGGATCTTCGCCCCCAGCGTCCGCGCCCCCGGATCGGCCATTCGAGCCACCTGCATCGAGATCGTCGAAGCTCCCGACACCACCTCGCCATGCCGCAGGTTGGAGACCATCGCGCGAGCCACCGCGAAAGGATCGACCCCTGGATGCCGGTAGAACCGCTGATCCTCCGAAGCCACCAGAGCCTTCCGCACCTCGGCGGGCAGCGCCGCCAGCCGCACCGGCAGCCGCCACCGCTGATCCGCCGGCAGGAAGAACCGCAGCGGCTCCCCCTGGCGGTCTGTCACTACCACGGCTGGAGGGCGCTGGAGCTTCTCCCAGGGGAACGGGAAGAGGAGGTCCAGCGCCCGGAACCAGAGCCAGGGGGAGGCGAGGAGGATGGCGGCCGCGAGGGCGAGGGCCCAGCGGCGGCGGTGTTGGTGGGTGTTGAGATCCATCGTTGCCTTCTTTGGCAGGTTGCCGCCGCCCCTTCAGGGCGGGCCCTCACTCCCCCGGCCCCTCTCTCCCACCGCACTCCCCCCGACCGGGAGAGAGGGGAGAAAGACCCCTCCGCCGTTTCCCTGCCGTTTTCCCCTCTCCCGGTCGGGGGGAGTGCGGTGGGAGAGGGGCCGGGGGTGAGGATTCGGGGTGGGGGGGCTGTTCTGCCTCCCTACCGCACCCCCACCTCCATCACCCCCCGCCCCCCCGTCCCCCGGATCGCCGGGTTGTACATCGCCTCCGCCTGCACTGGCGGCAGCCGGAACTTGCCCGGCGCCACCGCCCGCACCAGCGTATAGAAGGTCTGCCAGGAGTCGGCCGGCAGGTCGGTAAAGAGGAGGATGCGGTCGTCCCGCAGGTCCATGTAGCGCGGCTGGAGGTTGGCGTCGGTCACCCAGGGGAGCTGCTCGGTGCTCTGCAACCGCGGGTTCTCCACCTCCAGCCCCGAGGGGAGGAGATTGACGATCACCACGTTGTGGATCTCCCCCGAGACGCTCCGCACCTTGGTCTTGATCGCCACCAGGTCCCCCTGCTTGACGGCGTTGAGGTCGATCGCCTTGCCGTCGCGGTCGAGGAATTCGCGCTGGATCTCCAGCCCGTGGGCGGAGGGCCGGAAGGCGTCGTCCTTCGGCACCCCGCGCGTCATCACGCTGTAGAAGGCCGCCCCCGGCTTGTACCCCGGGTTCATCCGCAACTGGATTGGTCCATTCACTGTGATCGCGGGGAAGGTGACCGTCTTGTTGTCGAACGTGCCGATCGTCTTGCCACCCACCAGCAGCGTCCCCGAGTACGGCGGCTGCTGTGCCTGGCGCTGGAGGAACTGGCCCAGAGCCAGCAGCGTGAAGCTCTCCTCCTGGGTGGTCCACCAGGAATCATTGCGGGCGTCCCGCGCCAGCCGGTCCACCAGGGCCGGGATCTTCGGGCTCTTGGGATCGGCGTCCATCAGCGCCAGTAGCAGGAGCGCCCGGTTGCGGATCGCCGAATCGAAGTTCCCCCCGGTCTGCCGCTGGATCTCCGCCACCTCCCCGAGGTTGGCCGTCAGGCTCTGGGTGGCCCGCGGGTTCCCCGCCGCGGCGTAGGAAGCGGCGAGCAGGGCTCGGGACTGCGGTGGCAGATTCTTCATCTGCTTCTGGCGCAGGAAGTCCATCGTCCCGAGATCCGCTTTGCCCGCCCGCGAGAGCACGTAGAGGCCGTAGACCGTGCGCTCCAGCTCCTCGCTGCCGTACGTCCCCTTGGCCTTGACCTCGCCGGCGAGCCAGTTGACGGCGTTCCGATAGAGGTTGTCCTCCACCGGATGCCCGGCCTTCCGCGCCTCCACCAGGAAGTGCGTGGCATAGACGCTCCCCCACGGATGCACCGTCTGCTCCCCCTGCCAGAGCGAGAAGCCGCCGCCGGGGAGCTGCATGCTGGCGATCCGCCGGATGTCCACCTGCACCAGTGTCGCCGGATCGGCATGTCCCTTCTTCGGATCGAGGAGCGCCGGATCGAGCGCCCGGGCGATGTCCCCTAGGTAGATCAGCGGGAAGACGGTCGACGTTGTCTGCTCCAGGCAGCCGTAGGGGTAGTGGAGCAGGTGCTCCAGCTTGCCCGCGAACTGGACGATCGGCACCGGGCTCACCCGCACCACCCGCCGCACCGTCTCCGGCCGGTAGGTCTCCAGATCCTTCGCCGCCACCTCGAGCGCCGCGCCGCTCACCGCCCCGGCGTCCTCCACCGAGGCCTCCGGCAGATCGGGGCGGATCGATACCTCCGTCGTCGACTTCGACTGCTCGCCGTTCCCCGACGCCGTCGCCGTGAACCGGACGCTCGCCTCGGCGTCCCCGGTCTTGACCGTGAAGTAGACCGTCTTCTCCCGGCCCACCGGGATCTCCACCGCCTGGGCCGGCTTCTCGATCTGGACGGGGCCTTGCGCGGTCAGCCCCACCTGGATCGACCCCGGCTTGCCCGTGTCGTTGCGCACCGTCACCGGCACCTGCAGCGTCTCGTCGAAGGAGAGGATGCGCGGCAGGGTGGGGAGGAGCACCAGCGGATTGCGCACCCGGGTCAGGCGGGACGACGAGCCGAAGCGGTCGACGTCGATCGCCACCGCCATGATCCGCAGCGCCCCCTGGAACTCGGGGACCTTGAAGGAGACCCGGGCGTTGCCGTCCTTGTCCGCCGTCACCGGGCCGGACCAGAAGGCGACCGGTTCGACGCGGCGGATCCCCTCCGTCCGCACGTACTGGCTCATCCCCTCCGCCCCCTCGCCGCCGCCGGCAGTGAGGCTCTTGAGCTCCGGCAGCAGCAGGCTGAAGGTGTCGTAGGAGGTCACCCCGAGCGCCAGCTTCCGGTAGAAGAAGTCGAACGGCTCCGGCGTCTTCTGGGCGATGAGCTGGAGGATCCCCTCGTCCACCGCCGCCACCGTCACCACGGCGTTGGGCACCGTCTTGATGGTGATCGGAAGCTCGCGCCCTGGCCGCATCTGGTCCGGCGCCGTGATCTGGGGGGCCAGGTGATTCGCCGTCCGGTTCACCGAGATCGGCACCGCCCCGAAGGCCCGGCCGGCCGAGCCCACCTCCAGATCCCCGACCGCCCGCACCAGCGTCGCCGTGACATAGGCGTTCGGCCGGTACTCCGCGCGGATCGGCAGCTCGATCTTCGCCGTGTTCCCCTTGAGGTCGTAGATCTGCGTGTCGAGCACCTTGTCGCGCTCCACCGTGATCAGCAGCTTGCCCGGGAACGGCGCCCGCACCTGCACCATCGCCGTGTCGCCGGCCGCGTACTCCGTCTTGTCGAGGTCCAGCTCCAGCCGCGACGGGTTCTTGATCGCCCACGGCGAGGTCCCCCAGCCGGCGGCGTAGAACTCGACCGCGGCCGAGCCTTGAGAGTCCGGATCGGTCAGCACCACGCGATAGCTGCCGTACCGCCGCGGCGTCATCTCGAAGCTCCCCCGCGACTTTCCAGAGGGGATCGCCTGGGAGGAGACCAGCACCGGATCGCGCGTCGTCTCATATCGCCAGCCGCCGCTGGCCGTCTTGCGCAGCACCGTGTTCCAGCGGTCCTCGAAGAGATCGGCCCGCAATCCTCCGGACGGCACCTCCTTCCCCTCCGGCGAGATCACCACGTACTCGAACCCGGCCGGCTTGCCCGGATCGGCGAACCCCTCCTCCCCTGGCTTGCCGCCGGCCCGCCGCACCCCGATATAAGAAGGATAGGGGTGCACCTGCAGCCGCTGCATCGCCGCCACGCCGCGCCCCCCCTGCTCCTGCACCCGCGCCGTGATCACCGCCTCCAGCGACGACGGCACCGGCGCCCCGGCCGGCATCTCGACCTTGAAGTCGCTCCGCCCCTCGTCGTCCAGCTTGCCGGTGGTGGAGAGCACCTCCTTGTCGTCCAGCTTGCGGTCGTCGTTGCGGAAGCTGAACCCTTCGAAGCCCTTGGGCGCGAACGTCGAGTCCACCAGCCGCACCCGGGTCTCCACCGGCAGCCCCGCGGCCGGCGCGCCGAACAGGTAGCTCGACTGCACCTGATAGCCGAGCGTCTGCCCCGGCCCGATCTTCTCCTTCGGCGGCACGATCGTGACCGAGATCCGGTCCGGCACGAACTCCTCCACCTGGAAGCGGTACTGGCCGATCACCTTCTGCGCCACCTCCAGCTCCAGCGTGTGCGGGCCGGTCAGCGAGTAGGCGGGCAGATCGAGATCGAACGGCGCCAGCCCGTTCTCTCCGGTCGTCAGCCGGCGGGTCTCCATCTCCCGCCCTTGCGGATCGCGGTGGCGCAGCAGCGCCGGCATCGACGGCGGGATGTGGAGCCCGCCGTCGCGCACGATCGCCAGCCCCTGCAGCTTCTCCCCTGGCCGGTAGATGTCGCGCTGGCCGTAGAGGAAGGCCGTGTACCCCTCGCCGGGCGCCTCGGCGCCGCCCACGTCCAGCCCCGTCGAGTCCACCGTCATCTGGCTGAGCAGGAGGAACGTGAAGTCGTCCCCCTTCTCGATCGTCACCATGTACGGCGTCCCCTTGGCGAGCGACTTGGGATCGTCCGTCCGCCACACTCCGGAGCCATCCGTCCGCCCCGAGGCCAGCGTCTGGTTCTGATCCGAGATCAGGGTCACCTTGGCGTCCGCCACCGGCGAGAGATCCTTGAGCGACGATACCCAGACCAGGAACTCCCCCGGGCCGCGCTTGGCGACCGCGCCGAGGTCGGTGAGCAGCACCCACCGCTGCGACGCCTCCTCCGAGTCCGGCTGGCCCACCGAGACGCGGTAGAGCCCCGGCTCCTTGGTATGGATGAACTTGTCGAGATCGATCGGATAGGTCCGCCGCTTGTTCTGGCGGCCGCCGGCGTTGAGCGTCGTCTCCTTCAGCCGGTCGCCCAGGGCGTGGTTGAGCTCCCCGAAATAGCCGGTCTCCTCCTCGAAGAAGCCGCCGTACTCGAAGA
>JBDSHF010000070.1:0-13532 GCA_039918595.1 Thermoanaerobaculia bacterium | reverse complement strand
TCCATCGTGGTCTCCCAGAGCTGCGTCGGGTTCATCTCGCCGAGGCCCTTGTAGCGCTGGATCGAAAGGCCTTTCTTGGCCCCTTCGTAGAGACTGTCGATCGCCTCCTCCAGCGTGTTGTGGACGTAGACCGTTTCCCCCTTGAGCAGGGTGAAGCTGGTCGCGGAGATCGCGTCGAGGCCGAGCTGGTTGTTCGCCATGGCGCGGTACTCGGCGCCGGTGACCAGATTCCAGTCGATGCGGATCTCGCGCTCTACGCCGTCGCGCTTCGAGAAGAAGCGGATGTAGAGCGTGCCGTGCTCCTCGTCCTGGCCGACGACCACGTCGTGGAAACCGGAGGCCTCGATCACGTGGGCGATCTTCTCGACCTTCTCCGCGTCGGTGAGCGACAGCTTGTCCTTGACGCCGTTCTGCAGCGCGATCTTGATCGCGTCCGCCGGATAGCCGCGCGAGACGAGCTTGTCGAGGTTCTGGCGGAAGACGGCGATCTTCTCCAGGAAGTGGGCGAGCCGCACGCCGGTCAGCCGGCCGCCGTCGCCATTGCCACCATTCCCGTTGCTATTGCCGTCGCCGTGCGTGATGTCGAGCTCCCAGGCGTCCTTGATGCGGTCGACCAGGAAGACCTGATACTCGCGGTCGTCCTTGAGATAGGTCTCGTTCTTGCCGTGCGCCACCTTGTAGAGCGGCGGCTGCGCGATGTACAGATATCCGCGCTTGATGATCTCCGGCATCTGGCGATAGAAGAAGGTCAGGATCAGCGTCCGGATGTGGCTGCCGTCGACGTCGGCGTCGCACATGATGATCAGCTTGTGATAGCGCAGCTTGTCGATCGCGAAGTCGTCCTTGCCGATGCTGGTGCCGAGAGCGGTGATCATCACCTTGATCTCGTCGGACGACAGCATCTTGTCGAAACGCGCCTTCTCGACGTTGAGGATCTTCCCCTTGAGCGGCAGGATGGCCTGGAACTTCCGGTCGCGCCCCTGCTTGGCCGAGCCGCCGGCGGAATCGCCCTCGACCAGGAACAGCTCGGCGAACTCGGGGTTGCGCTCCGAGCAGTCGGCGAGCTTGCCGGGGAGGTTCGAGGCGTCGAGCGCGCCCTTGCGCCGCGTCAGGTCGCGGGCCTTGCGCGCCGCCTCGCGAGCGTGCGCCGCTTCGACGCACTTCTCGACGATCTTCCGGGCCTCGCGCGGGTTCTCCTCCAGGTGGGTGTTGAGCCGCTCGAAGACCACCTGCTCGACCCACCCCTTGATGTCGGAGGAGACCAGCTTGTCCTTGGTCTGCGAGGAGAACTTGGGGTCCTTGATGCGCACCGAGATCACCGCCGTGAGCCCCTCGCGCACGTCCTCACCGGTCAGGTTCTCCTTCAGGTTCTTCGACAGGCCGCTCGACGCCGCGTAGGCGTTGATCGCGCGGGTGAGCGCGGACTTGAAGCCGGCGAGGTGGGTGCCGCCATCCCGGTTGTTGATCGTGTTGGTGAAGGCGTAGATCAGCTCCTGGTAGCCGTCGTTCCACTGCAGGGCCACCTCGACCGCCTCCGGACCGGTGCCGTCGTCGCGCACGTCCATGAGATGGACCGGCTGCGGGTGGAGCGGCGCCTTGTTGCGGTTCAGGTGCTCGACGAACGAGGAGATGCCCCCCGCGTAGAGGAAGTCGGCTTCCTTGTCGGTCCGCTCATCCTTGAGGTGGATGTGGATGCCGCGGTTGAGGAACGCCTGCTCGCGCAGCCGGGTGGCCAGCGTCTCGTAGTTGAACTCGAGGATGGCGAAGATCTCGGCGTCCGGCCAGAAACGGACCTTGGTGCCCGTCTGTTCGCTCGGGCCCACCGGCTGGATCGGCCCGTCGGGGAAGCCGCGGTGATAGGTCTGACCCCAGACCTTGCCGTCGCGCTTGACCTCCAGCTCCAGGGTCTCGGACAGGGCATTGACGACCGAGACGCCGACACCGTGGAGACCCCCGGAAACCTTGTAGGAGTTCTTGTCGAATTTTCCGCCCGAGTGAAGCTCGGTCATGATGACCTCGGCCGCCGAGCGCCCCTCTTCCTTGTGGAGGTCGACCGGGATGCCGCGGCCGTCGTCCTCCACCGTCACCGAATTGTCGGTGTGGATGGTGACGTTGATCCGCGAGCAATAACCCGCCTGGGCCTCGTCGACCGAGTTGTCGACGACCTCGAAGACCATATGGTGCAAGCCGGAGGCGTCATCGGTGTCGCCGATGTACATGCCCGGACGCTTGCGCACAGCTTCCAGACCCTTGAGGACCTGAATGTTGTCAGCCGTATACGTAGCCTGTGGATCTGCCAAAACAGGTTTCTCCGTTCTATCCCTGAGCCTGGGTGGAAAACCCCACGAAAGGGGGGTCCAAGATATGAAAATTATACCACGAAAGGGGCCTTCTTGCGAGCCTTATTAGCGCTGAAAATTCAACAGCTTAGGCCCGATTTTTCACCGGGGCCGGGGAGCCTCTGGAAAGACCCCACGAATACCACTGCAACAAAAAAAGGAAGGTAAAAGATTCCCGGAAGCAGACTTCCGGTGTCCTGCCTTGATCCTACTCGGAGAGGAGCTGGAGCTCTCCCCGCTCCATCTCCCAGATCGTCGCCACGTCCAGGGTCAGCCAGACCTGCGGGCGGTTGGAAGTGGCGAAGAGCTGGGCCGCGCCACGGAAGATCCCCCAGACGGCGGTCACGGTCGGCGGCGCCAACTCCGCGTCCATGTCGTCGAGCATGTAGAGAGGGGGCCTGCCGGCTTCCTCCATGACCCGTCCATGGGCGGCCAGCAGCATCAGGGAGAGGGCCTTGCGCTCGCCGGCCGAGGCCACGCGCCGGATCTCATGCCCTCCCCAGAGGATCTCGAGCTCGTCGCGGTGAGGTCCGAGGAGGGGCATCTGGCGCCGGCGCTCGCGGTCGGCGATGCGGTCGAAGGCGTCGGCGATGACGGTCTGCCCTTCGAGGCCGGCGGCGGGCGAGGGGCGGTAGCGCAGCTCGATGGCGGGAAACTGGAGCCCGGAGGTCTCGAGGACCTGCGCGAGCTGGACCTTGAGGAGCTCGACCCAGCGATGGCGCTGGGCGATGACGTCCGCGGCCGTAGCGGCCAGCATTTCGTTCCAGATCTCGATGCCGGCGCCGTCGGAGAGCAGGAGCCCCCTCTTCTGCCGCAGGGCCTCACGGTAGCGGCCGAGGACCTCCAGGGCCACCGGCCGGATCCCCACCACCCCCCGATCCATGAAACGGCGGCGCGCCTTGGGGGCCCCCACCAGCACCTCGGCTTCCGCCGCGGCCGTCCAGGCCACCACGGGGAGCACGGCCAGGTGCTCGGCGAGCGGCGTCACCTTGCCGTTGAGCGCCCGCACCCGCTGGCCCTCCATCCAGCCGACCTCCAGGCTGGAGCGGCGGTCGGTCTCGATCTCCCCCTGGATGTGGAAGGAGCCGGCGCCGTGCCGGGCGCAGTCGCCGATCTGGGCGGCGCGGAAGCTGCGGGTCGTGGCCAGCGCGTAGACGGCCTCCAGCAGGCTCGTCTTGCCGGCGCCGTTGCCCCCCAGCAGGAGATGGGATCCCGCCGCGGGCCGCCAGGAGAGGGGCTCCAGGTTGCGGAAGTCGCGGGCGGTGAGGTGGGTCAGCATCGCCCGGGGATCATGCCGCATCCCCGGGAACGACGCTATCTCTACTTCAAATCAGGTCAGATCCTCATCGGCATGATCACGCACAGGTAGCGGGTGTCCGGCCCGTCCTGCGGATAGCCGACGCACTGCGTGTTCTCGTCCTTGAGCTCCAGCCGCACCTTCTCGGTCTCGACCGCGGAGAGGAACTCCCGCAGGTAGTCGGGGTTGATCCCCACCCGGAACTCGGGGCCGTCGTAGTCGCAGGCGACCTCCTCGACGGCTTCGCCGAGGTCGGAGTTGACGGCCGAGATCACCACCTGGTCAGGCGCGAACTGCAGGCGCACGGCGCGCGCGCGGTCGCCGGTCATCAGCGCGGCGCGCTGGACGGCGTCGATCAGGCTCTTGCGGTCGAACATCACCTTCTTGTCGTTGTCCTTGGCGATGACCCGCTCGTAATCGGGGAAGGTCCCCTCGAGGATGCGGCAGATCAGCTCCCGCCGGTTGAGGCCGAAGGAGAGGTGATGCTCGCCGCGGCCGTAGGAGAGCTTGCCGTCCCCTTCGAAGCGCTGCAGCTCCTGGAGGGCCTTGCGCGGCACCAGGACGGAATCCTCGACAGTGGCGCTCTCGAGGCCCCCCTCGACCAGGGCGAGCCGGTGGCCGTCGGTCGCCACCATCTCCATCGAGCCTTCCTTGAGCTTCAGGAGGGCGCCGTTCAACTGGAAGCGGGACTCCTCGGCCGAGACGGCGAAGAGGATCTTGGCGACCATCCGGCGGAACTCGGCGAACGGGATCTCGACCCGGCGCCCCTCCTCGACGTTGGGCAGCGTCGGGAAGTCGTCCGGCGCCAGGCCGTGGATCTTGAAGCGCGACTTGCCGGCCCGGATGGAGAGCACGCGCGGCTCTTCCTGGATCAGCAGCACCTCTTCGCCGGTGAGCGAGCGGATGATCTCCACCAGCTTCTTGGCCTGAACGGCGATCCCCCCCTCGCGCTTGATGTCGGCGTCGCACCAGGAGGTGAGCGAGACGTCGAGGTCGGTCGCCGCCAGGTGAAGCTTGTCCCCGCGAGCGGTCAGCAGCAGATGAGAGAGGACCGGGATGGTGGTCTTGCGCTCGACGATGCCCTGCATGGGGGCCAACTCGCCCAGAAATTCGCTACGGGTAACGCGGATCTCCATTCACTCTTCCTCTTCTAGAAGACATCTGAATATAGCATAGCAGTAGTAGTACGTAGGCGCTGCGGAAATGGGGAAAAGTGGCCTAAGTACCTCAAGGGCATAGCCTTAGGTGCGTAGGTGGGGGCTGTGCAGAACCTGTGGACGGATTGAGGAGACGCAGGGAAAACCCGTAACCCGGGGAAAAATTCCGCAGAAGCTCCACAGCGCTTCCGAAGCGCCCTCCGCAGGTTTTCCCCAGGCAGACCGATGGCCCGCGGGGCAACACAAAGTAAATGCAAACAATATGCCTGCATGAACAGGAAAGCGGTGGAGGAAACGGAGGAAGGAGCCACCAGAGGATGGCCTACGCGAAGTGCTGCTCGAAGGTCTGCAGGGTACGATCGAAATCCGTGTCAGTGCCACGTTTCTTCTGCACCGTCTCGCAGGAGTACATGACCGTCGAGTGATGCTTGTCGTTGAAAAGTTTGCCGATCTCCGGGTAGGAAAGATCCGTCAGCCGCTTGCAGAGATACATCGCCACCTGCCGGGGGATGACGATCTGCCGCGAGTTGCTCTTGCTCTTGATCTCGGAGACCTTGAGGTCGTAATGCCGGGCGACCACCTTGATGATCTCGGCTGCGGCGGGGCGCTTCCCCTCCTCGGGGAGGATGTCCTTGAGCGTCTCGCGGGCGAGCGCCGGCGACAGCGGCTTGCCGGTGAGCTCCGAGAAAGCCATCACCCTCGTCAGCAACCCCTCGAGCTCGCGGATGTTCGACTTCACCTGCTGGGCGATGAACTCCGCCACCTCCTCGGGGAGTTGGATGTCCTCGAGCGAGGCCTTGCGCTGCAGGATCGCCACCTTGGTCTCGAGGTCCGGCGGCTGGATATCGGCGATCAGCCCCCACTCGAAGCGGCTGCGCAGCCGCTCCTCCAGCGTCGGGATGTTCCGCGGCGAGGAGTCGGAGGAGAGGATGATCTGCTTCTGGCTGGTGTAGAGCGTGTTGAAGGTGTGGAAGAACTCTTCCTGCGTCCGCTCCTTATTGGCCAGGAACTGCACGTCGTCCAGCATCAGCACGTCGATCGTGCGGTAGCGCTCGCGGAAGGCCGGCATGCGGTCGAAGCGGATGGAGTTGATGAGCTCGTTGACGAACTGCTCGGCCGGCAGGTAGAGCACGCGCAGTTGCGGCCGGCTGCGCTGGATCTCGTGACCGATCGCGTGCAGCAGATGGGTCTTGCCGAGGCCGACTCCGCCATAAAGGAAGAGCGGGTTGTAGGAGAACGACGGGTTCTCGGCCACGCGCTTGGCGGCGGCCAGGGCGAACTCGTTGGACTTCCCCTCGATGAAGCTGGAGAACATGTACTTGTGGTTGAAGCTCGACGGCGTGATCGGCTCTTCCGTGGAAGGGGCGACCTCGAGGTCGTCGAGCGAGAACAGGACCTGGAATCCGGCGTCCCCCAGACCCGCCACCGCCCGGTCGACCATCGGCCGGTAGCTCTCCTCCAGCGTGTGAAGGAACCGCGAGTTCGGAGCCACCAGCACCAGCCGGCGGCCGTCCTCGTTACCCACCCGCAAGGGGCGGAACCAAGTGGCGAACTCGTCGGGATCGAGTTGCTGCTGAAGCTGCCTCTGGAGAAGAGACCAATAGGATTGCGACATTAGACCTCTACAGCGATAGCTAGACTATTTCCACACAATTTCCACAGGCTGTGGAAATCCCTGGCCTTGAAAGAGGATTGCTTCTGAAGCGGCTTAGGTGACTGCGACCTGAGAGATCATAACACAGCCGCGACGGCCCGCAAGCCCCCCGGGACCAATGTTTGAAAAGTTCCGTAAGCTCATTGATATCAACAAATTATGACAATTTTTCGGGTCAAAACGGCCGGGCGATTCTGGACACTTCCAGCGGCAATTCAAGCAGCCTCGGAGGGGCGGTTTCAAGCCTCTTGACAACTTCCGCCAGAGCTGTCGGGAGGCGCGGCTCCCTTTTCTCCAGGAAGAGATCGAGCCACGACGGCGGCGCGGGGTAGAAGTCGAGGCCGACCGTCTCGCCGGCGCCGATCCGCGCCTCCCGGCGGGCGATCTCGACGGCGCGGTCGAGGCCGCCGAGCTCGTCGACCAGCCCGATCTTCTGGGCCGCGGCACCGGTCCAGACCCGGCCGCCGGCGATCCCCTCGACGGCCGACCGGCTCATCTTGCGGCCGGCGGCGACGTGGCCGATGAAGGTCTGGTAGGTGTGGTCCATGAGCTGCCGGATCCGCGCCTCCTGCTGCGGCGTGTAGGCCTGGAGAGAGGAGTAGATGTCGGCGTTGGCCCCGCGCTTCTGGGTGGCGTGGCCGATCCCGAGGATCTCCTCCTCGAAGCGGCGGGTGACGAATTTACCGCCGAAGATGCCGATCGAACCGGTCAGGGTGGCCGGCTCGGCCACGATCCTGCTGGCCTTGGCGGCGATGTAGTAGCCGCCCGAGGCCGCCTCGTCGGACATCGAGACCACGACCGGCTTCTTCTCCTTGAGCTTCTCGATCTCGCGCAGCATGAAGTCGGAGGCCAGGGCCGAGCCGCCGGGGCTGTCGATGCGCAGCACGACCGCGGCGATCGAGGCATCCTCGCGGACGTCGTGCAGCACGGTCGCGAAGTCGTCCGAGCCGAGGTAGACCTCCTGCGTCCAGGGGGCCGAGCCGCCATCGCCGCGGACGATGGTGCCGAGGGCGAAGACGACGGCGACCCGCTTGCCGGCGAGGACGGGACGGGGACTGTAGTCCTCGACGGCGACGTAGGAGGGCTTGCGCCCGGTCCGCTTCTCCAGGTGATCCTTGAACTCGTCCGGGTAGGAGAGCCGGTCGACCAGGCCGCGCGCCAGCGCCTCCTCGGCCGACCAGGGGGCGCCGTCGATCAGCGCCCGCACCTCGGCGCCGCTCTTGTGGCGCGCCTCGGCGATGGCGGCGACGATCTGCCCGAAGTAGCCGTCGAGCACCGCGGCGATCGCCTCCTCGGCCTCGGGGCTGTACTGGTTCTCGGTATAGGACTCGATGGCGCTCTTGTAGCGGCCGACGCGGTTGAAGTTCGGGTCGATCTTGAGCTTGTCGAGCGCGCCGCGCAGGAACCGGCTTTCGGAGTAGAGCCCGAGCAGGTTGAGGTCCCCCGCGGGGGCGAGGTAGATCTTCTCGCAGGCGGTCGCGAGGTAGTAGGCGAGGGTTCCGTTCGACCCCTCGCCGGCGGTCTCCAGATAGCACTCGACAAACTTGCCGGCCCGCCGCAGGGCCATCATCTGGCGCCTCAGCTCCTGGGCCTTGGCGAGACCGAGATCGGCCTCCTGGATATAAACGGCGAGGCCGCGCACGGCGGTGTCCTGGCGGGCCGCGCGCAGCGCCGGGTAGAGCTCGGCGATACTGACCGGCGCCGCGGCGTCGCTGAAGGGGAGGCGCGGCTCGCGCTGCTCCAGCACCGGTCCGGCGAGGTGCCAGACGAGGACCGTCGGACCCTCGCCAGCGGCCCTCCCCTTGCCTCCCAGCAGGATGCCGGCGACGGTCGCCAGCACCGCCACGCCGAGCAGGGAGAGGAAGATCAGGAGCAGCTTCTTCATGGCGGCATCCTATCCGCTTGTCGTCTTCCCGGTACTTTCCGGGCAATTTCCCAATAGGCCTGCCAGGCGTCCATCTCCTGGGGGTCGACGCGGGCGACGTGGCAGATCGCGTCGCCGGGATGGACGAGCGGGAGCTGGGTGAGGCCGAGGACGATCCCGGCGCAGGGGGCCTTGAGCATGCTGCGCTCGCGGCCGAAGGGGTTGCTGTGGGTCGAGATCGCCTGCCCGCGGCGCAGCGGCGCCCCGAGGTCCACCTCGAGCTCGAGGATCCCCCCCTTGCGGGAGCGGATCCAGCGGGTGCGCTCGATCCACAGTTGCAGCGGCGGCGAGGCGGGCTCCCCCGGCATCATCTTCAGATGGCGCAGGACGTTGAGCACCCCCTGGATGCCGACCTCGATGAACGGCCGCTCGAAGCGGCGGGCGCTCCCCGCCTCGTAGACCACGGTCGGCACCCCCGCCGCCACCGCCGTCCGCCGCAGCGACCCCTCGGGGCCGGCGCCGTCGATGATCAACGGGCAGCCGAAGGCCGCGGCGAGCTCCACCACGGCGGGGTTGGCGAGATCGGCGCGGATCTGCGGGTAGTTGGCGCGCTCGCCGCCGGCGGTGTGCAGGTCGAGGCCGAAGTCGCTCTGGCGAATCACCTCGCGGAAGAGGACGTCGGCCAGCCGGGCGGTGAGCGACCCCTTGCGGCTGCCGGGGAAGCTGCGGTTGAGGTCGCGGCGGTCGGGAAGGCGGCGGTCCTGGTTGAGGAAGCCGGGGACGTTGACCACCGGTACCGCGATCAGCGTCCCCTTCAGAGCGCTGAAGTCGGTGTCGTTGAGCAGGCCGCGCAGGATGCCGACGCCGTTGAGCTCGTCGCCGTGGACGGTGGCGGTGACGAACAGGGTGGGACCGGGGGCGCCGCGGACGACCGTCACCGGCACGGTCACCGGCTCGGCGGCGTAGGACTCGGCCACCCGCAGCCGCAGCTCGGCCGTCCCCCCGAGAGCGACGGGGGTGCCGGCGAAGCAGAGCGGCTCGCGCGCCTTCATCACAAGATCTCTATCCGCGCCCCTGAGTGAGCGGGTGGCCTTGATGGGCGCGCTCGAGGACGAAGCCGATCATGGCGCCGGCCACGTCGACGCCGGTCGCCCCCTCGATCCCCTCGAGGCCAGGGGAGCTGTTGACCTCCAGCACCATCGGGCCCTCCTTCGAGGGGATCATGTCCACCCCGGCGATGTTGAGGCCGAGCACCTCGGCGGCGTGGATCGCCGTCTGGACGTAGGCCTCCTCGAGCTCGACCCCGGTGGCGGTGCCGCCGCGATGGAGATTGCTGCGGAACTCCCCCTCGCCGGCCTGGCGCGCCATCGCCGCCACCACCTTGCCGCCGATGACGATGGCGCGGTAGTCGGTGCCGTGCGCCTCCGCGATGAAGGCCTGGATCAGGATGTTCTGCCCCAGCGAGCTCATGGCGTCGAGCACCGACTCGGCCGATTTGGCAGACTCGGCCAGAATGACGCCCATCCCCTGCGTCCCCTCCAGCAGCTTGAGGATGACCGGCGCGCCGCCGACCCGGCGGATGGCCGAGCGCACGTCCTCGCGGCTGCGGGCGAAGGCGGTGGGCGGAATGCCGATGTCATAGCGCGAGAGCAACTGCAGGCTGCGCAGCTTGTCGCGGCTGCGCGAGATCGCCTGGCTCTCATTGGCGGGGAAGACCCCCATCATCTCGAACTGGCGCAGCACGGCGAGGCCGTAGAAGGTGATCGAGGCGCCGATGCGCGGCACCACCCCGTCGACGCCGGTCACCCGCTCGCCGTCGTGGAAGACCTCCGGCCGCTTCTTCGACACCTTGACCACGCACCGCAACGGGTCGAGCACCGCCACGTCGGCACCCCGCTGGCGGCAGGCCTCGATCAGGCGCGAGGTCGAGTACAACGTCGCCTTGCGCGACAGGATGGCAATCTTCATCGATTCTCCGCCTCTCGCCCGCGCGGCCTCCGGGGGTGCCATTCGCGGAGCAGGTACTTGCCGGCGACGTCCACCCGGAAGTCCCCCTCCAGGGCCTTCCGGCCGAGGATCATACGAAACAGCATGCCGGAGCGGTTGGTCAGCGTGACCAGGATCTTCTTGCGCACCGGCCCGAGCACCATTTCCGTCTCGATCACCGGCCGCACCTCGGGGTGCCCGCCCGAGTCGACGACGCGCATCCGCCGCAGCACCCGCGCCTGGGCCTGGACCCGCCAGTCCGGCCGGCGGCGGTCGGGGCGAAAATCGATCTCCACCCGCTCCGAGCCATCCGCGAGCACCTCCAGCAGCCGGACGGAATCGACGTGCAGGGTCGAGGTACGGGCCCCGGTGTCCACCTTGGCCTTCATACGGACGATCCCCAGCTCGGGAAGATCCAGGTACTCCTTCCAGCCGACGGTGCGGACTTCCCGAAACTCTGACATCTCCCCTCTCCTCTTAGAGCGGACGACCCTATGTAGAAATGCCTAACTCCGAGGAATGCCTTTGTACGAAGGAGAACGACGGGACGGATCTCCCGGCCCGGCCTCCAGAGGGAGCTTCGCTCAAACTCCTGTTTCCTGGGCTTTCGAGCCCTGGACCTACCCAGGCACGCGGCTTGCAGATAGAGCAGGATACAAATTAGTCGGAACCGAGGGGGAAGTTTCATCCAGCCAACCTATGTCCCACCCTTTTAGAGATCCTAACGCGATCTCGCCCTCAATGAGCCCACCTTGATCCCCTGATCAGGGGTAGAGCCACCCAAGCCAACCCGAAACAGGAACCTCCTCCCTTAAGCCCTCCGGCCCAGCGCCGGGGGGTTTCTCTTTTATGGGCCCTTTCATTTATCGGGTAGGTCGTAATTAGAGATCGGGCACGGCTGTTGCAGAGGATAAGAGACAGGAAATGACGAGGGGGAGAGTTCCAGACCAACCTAACCTACCCTACCTGTTTTCGAGATCCCAGTGATCTCAACCTCTTTGACTCCAACCATAATCCCCTCTACAGGGGTACAGCCACAATAGCCAACCCGGAGAGATGGGGCCTCCCCCCCTACTTCCTCCTTCCCTCGGGAAGGAGGGGCTCCCAGCGAAAGCTGGGAGCTTTTTCTTTTCTGGCACCTGCCTGCCAAATTGGCTGTTGTACATGTCTAGAATGACGCGATGCGGCGCGCCCAAGACCTCCTGAGCTGGTTCGACCAGCACCGCCGCGACCTTCCCTGGCGGCGAACGAGCGATCCCTACAAGATCTGGCTCTCCGAGGTCATGCTCCAGCAGACCCGGGTGGAGACGGTTCTCCCTTTTTACACACGGTTCCTGGAAAGATTTCCCACCGTCGTGGATCTGGCGCGGGCCGAGGTCGAGGAAGTGCTGACTCTCTGGTCAGGGCTCGGCTACTACCGGCGGGCGCGCCAGCTCCACGCGGCCGCCCTCCAGATCGCCGCGATGGCGGCGTTTCCGTCCACCGTCGAGGAGCTGCTGGCGCTCCCCGGCATCGGCGCCTACACGGCGGCGGCGGTGGCGAGCATCGCCTTCGGGGTCGCCGCGCCGGTGATGGACGGCAACGTCGAGCGGGTCCTCTCGCGCTGTCTCGCCCTGGACGAGGATCCGCGAGCGAGCGGCGCGCGGCGGCAGCTCCTCGCCGCCGCCGCCGAGCTGCTCGATCCCGCCCGCCCCGGCGACAGCAACCAGGCCCTGATGGAGCTCGGGGCGACCCTCTGTTCGCCGCGCCGTCCCAAGTGCCTGCTCTGTCCCCTGCGCCCCGGCTGCCGGGCGGCGCGCGAGGGGGACCCCGAGCGGTATCCGATCCCGAAGGTGAAGCGCGAAGGGGAGCGTCACCGGCTCCTGGTGGCCGTGGTCGAGGAGGGGTCCGGCGTGCTCCTCTTCCGCCGCCCCGAGGACAGCACCCTCCTCGCCGGCACCTGGGAGCTGCCGTGGACGACCCGCGAGCGCAACGGCACGCCCGAGCCCGGGGACCCCGAGTCCGCCCTCGCCGGGCTCTATGGCGGCCGCTGGACCGTGGGCCCCCGGATCGCCGGGGCGCGCCATGGCATCACCTACCGCGATCTGGAGATCGACGTCCACCGCGCCGAGCTCGCCTGGGGTGGGGAAGTGCGCGAGGAAGGGATGGCCGCCGGCTTTTTTGGCTTCTTCGACCAGGCGGGGCGCGCCAATCTGCCGCAGTCGTCGCTGGTAGGGAAGGTGCTGGGAGCGCTGGAGGCGAAGCCTAAACCATCGGCGGCGGCACCGGCCAGGAGATCCCCGAGCCGCCGGCGATGATGAACCAGCCGATGATCTTCTCGTCCAGCTCGCGCAGGCGGCTCGCCACCAGATTGCAGAGGATGGTCAGCAGCCGGATCGACGACAGCTTGTTGATGTCGAGAATTCCCTCGAGCACCTCACGGGAGATCACCAGCACCACGGTGCCCGCCTCGTGGGCCTTGGCGTCGGCCGAGCGGGGCGCGTTGTCGATCAGCGCCATCTCGCCGAAGTAACCGCCGCGCTCGAGAAAGGCGAGAGCCTCCTCGCCGGCGCCGGGGATGAACTTGCTGATCATCACCCGCCCCTCGAGCACCACGTACATCTCGTTGCCCATCTCCCCCTCGCGGAAGATCACCTGGTTGGGACCGTACTTCCGCTCCTTCGAGAGGGAGGACAGAAAGTTGATCTCCATGCTGGAGAGCTTCTGCTCCTGGAACAGCTTGCGCTTGGAGGCGAGGTCGACGCGGAACTCGGCCGTCCGCTCGTCGCCGGAGGCGGGCTCGGCGTCGGGCGGCTTGCCGGTCTCCGAGAAGAACTGGGTGAGATTGGCGTTGGTCTGCCGGAGCTTGGCCGACAGGCTCTTCCAGAACGCCCAGTAGAGGGCCAGCTTGAAGCGCGGATCGCGCTCCATGAGCGTCGAGAGCGCCATTGGATTGAGCCCGATCAGCTCCGTCTCCGTCGTCGTCACCGCATCCCCCGAGCGGGGCACGCGGTCGACGAAGGAGGTCTCGCCGAACAGGGTGCCGGCCTCCAGGGCCGCGAGGCTGAAGTGGCCGTAGGGGGTCTTGCGTTGGATGCGCACGCCGCCGCTCTCGATGAGGTAGGCGTCCTGCGTCTCCTCCCCCTCCTTGACGATCATGGCGCCGGCCGGGAAACGGTTGCGCGTGGAGCACTGAGCGAGCTGGGCAAGCTGCTCGTCCGTGAAGTGGGAGAAGATCTCCCACCGGCGAAGAAGG